>NZ_JAMYPW010000125.1:0-597 GCF_040320565.1 Mesorhizobium sp. M0664 | reverse complement strand
TTGGTTGCTTAAGCCGATCCGAACCATTTCCCGGAGACCACACCCACCATGAACGATCTTGCGCTGCCGCTGAGCGGTTTGTCATCAGTCGGCGGCAAGTCCGTCGTCGCCCGTTTCGACGGCGGCATGCTGTCGTCCAACAGCGGCGTTCTGGCCTTGGCCGAGGTGGAAAAGCGGTTGCGGGTGGCCGAGCGTCTGGCGCGTTGCATCGACGATCCGCGCTGCCCGGACCAGGTCGTCCACAGCCTGGCGGACATGATCGGCTTTCGCATGAAGATGATCGCCGCCGGCTACGAGGACGGCAACGACGCCAACCGGCTGCGCTGCGATCCGGTCTTCAAGATGGCCCAGGATGCGCTGCCGTCGGGTCGGGATCTGGCGTCGCAATCGACGCTGTGCCGGCTGGAGAACCTACCCGGCGTGCGGGAGCTGGTCGCGATGGGACGGGCGATGGTCGATCTCTATTGCGCCTCGTTCCGGCAGGTGCCGAAGCGGATCGTACTCGACATTGACGACACCTTCGACGCTGTGCACGGAGGCCAACAGCTTCGCCTGTTCAATGCCCACCATGACGAGTACGGCTTCCAGCCGATCGTC
>NZ_JAMYPW010000124.1:0-644 GCF_040320565.1 Mesorhizobium sp. M0664 | reverse complement strand
GCAGGGCTATCGCATATGAGTGATGGCATTGATGAGATAGTCGTCGTTCCAGGCGCATTTCTTGATGCGATGGCTGATGGGAACTTTGGCAGCATCGGCGGCCTGAAGGATGTTTCTGGCGAGGCGATTGAGAAGGGCCGTGTTGGCGGGGGCATTGTCCTTGCGGGCACGGCTGAGATCCTCATCGAGATGGACATCGAGCATCCAATGCAGGCCGTTCTCGATCTGCCAATGAGCTCTAGTGAGGTCGAGCGCCCGCTGCGGCGACATGAGCGTGGAGGCCATGAACAGGCGCATCAACGGCTTGGCCTGATCGCGTCGGCTGGTGATGCGGATGAAGGCCCGGTGGCCGGGCATCAGCGGCTCGGCCGCCGCCACGATCTCGGCCTGCCGCCACTCGTTGCGGCCGTGGCTGGTCTCGGTCCGCTCGGCAATGGAAGGGGTGGCGTCGGCCAGTTGCAGGTTGGCACGGCGCAGCCAATGACGACGGTTGCCCTTCAGCGCAAGCAGGTAATCGCCACCTCTTTGGGTAATGGCCGCAGCCATGCGGGTGTGGCAGTGGAGCGCGTCGGCGGTGACCAATCTGCCCGTAAGATCAATGAGTTCGACGACTTTGAGCGCGGCCTCGACTTCGTTCTCACCAT
>NZ_JAMYPW010000123.1:0-675 GCF_040320565.1 Mesorhizobium sp. M0664 | reverse complement strand
CGGCCGATCGGGCTGTAGAAGGGCGCCAGATGCTGGCGGATGGCGGACAGGTCGACGAAGTGGTCGATCGCTCTGAGCAGGTGATCCGCCGGCACATGCCGCTCCAGGCTGAAGCCGTAGAACAGCTCCTCCTGCATCACACTTTGCTCGCCCATCATCGACTCAATCTCCTCTTACGACGAAGATTGAATCAGATGGGATATTCGGCTTGAGCCCCATCTTCGACGGTGATGGACGGAGGTGCTGCGCTCCGAGCTGATGATAGAACGTGGTCTGCAGCTACAGCCACAAGCATCAGGAAAGGAAACGCAGCATGAAGCATTATGCCGGATTGGATATCTCGGTAAAAGAGACCGCCGTTTGCATTGTCGATGAAACTGGCAAGATCTGCCGCGAGGTCAAGGTGGTCAGCCACCCCGACGACCTCACCGCGGTTCTGAAAGGTCCCGCCTTGCGCATCGAGCGGATCGGGCTCGAGGCCGGACCGTTGTCGCAATGGCTGTTCGAAGGCCTGGCCAAGGCCGGTTTGCCGGCAATCTGCATCGAGACCCGACACACCAAGGCATTCCTCAAGGCGCGGCCGAACAAGACGGATCGCAATGATGCGCGCGGCATCGCACAGATGATGCGCGTCAACCTGTTCCGCCCGGTGCATGTCAAGACGCTGACGAGCCA
>NZ_JAMYPW010000122.1:0-676 GCF_040320565.1 Mesorhizobium sp. M0664 | reverse complement strand
CCGAGTTCGGGCATTTCGATGAGAAGCGCGAAGGCGGTGATTGCCGAGACGCCCGGGATCGAGACGAGGATAGCGAAGCGACGGGAGAGATCGGGATCGGACTGGATGAGCGCCGTGATCTCCTTTTCGACAGCAGCCATTTGACGTTCGATCTGCCTGAGCTGCTGGGCATTGTGGCGCTTGAGGATGGGAAGGGTTAGCGCCTTGGCCCTGTTCCTCGCCGCCGTCCGGTTCTTCACCAGCGCCTCGCGCGCCATGTGCAGGTCCTTGAGGTCATTGAGGATGGGGCTGCGCACCGGTCGTGCTTCGAGGTCGAGAAGAGCGCCCATGCGCGCCAGCATGGCGGCGTCCAGCCGGTCGGTCTTGGCGATCCTGCCGGTGGCCTCGGCGAAGCGCCGGGCTTGGCGTGGGTTGACCTTGACCAGCGCAAGGCCAGCCGCCGCCAGCTTCCGCTCAAAGGCCCGGTGATATGGACCTGTCGGCTCATAGACGATGCGTACGCCGGGCGGGTCCAACCGGCTCGGGCTCAACCAGCTCATGAACGCCTTGTGGCCGCGGCTGTCGTTGGCAAAACGCCGGCTCGCGCCGTCGCTCAGCCTGTGGGCGTCGAGATGGTCTTTCGATATGTCGATCCCGATGGTATCGTTGGTCATCTTTCACTTGTCCTGTGCTTGTC
>NZ_JAMYPW010000121.1:0-734 GCF_040320565.1 Mesorhizobium sp. M0664 | reverse complement strand
GGGCGACAGGGCGAGGCCTTAGACGCCTTCAAAAGACGCCCAGTAGGCCAATCAGGTTAAGCACACCCTTCATGCAAAGCCCTCCCTGTGGGAGAAGGTGGCTCGGCGCGGAGCGCCGAGACGGTTGAGGGGTGTTGGACGGAGCGCCGCCGGTGCCAAGCTGGAGCACCCCTCATCCGACCTCGCTTCGCGAGGCCACCTTCTCCCACAAGGGTAGAAGGGGAGATCGCACCTTCTACGCCTCTACATATTCCGCCAGGCTGACCCCCTTGGGTACATCCAGCCCATTGGCCCGCAGGCCTTCGATATGAAAGCGTATTGCGTCACGAATTTCGGCTTCAACCTCAGGCACCGTCGCACCGGTGGCGATGCAGCCGGGCAGATCCGGCACATAAGCGGAAAAATTGTTTCCGGCTTTTTCAATCACCACCACGTAACGCATGTCATCGCTCCTTTAGGCGGACTGCCGGCCACGGCGACGAAGGGGCTGGCGGCATTGACGCGATAGACGGCAATTGCTGGCAGAAGCAATTGGGCGGCTATCTTGGCGTCGTTAGCTCGGGTAGCGCATCCCATGCCAGGTTTCGCCGGGGTCCTTCGGGATCAGCTTCGGGCGCCACGTTATCGAGGAAGTCGGATCTAGGATAGTGTGTGCTGAAGGTTCTGCAAAAAGTTTTGGATGGAGAACGGCGCCTGCTCTGAGGGCGAGCGGCCATGGCACGGTGGTGACGTTG
>NZ_JAMYPW010000120.1:0-803 GCF_040320565.1 Mesorhizobium sp. M0664 | reverse complement strand
CCCTCAGAGCAAGCGCCGTTCTCTCTCCAAAACTTTTTGCAGAACCTTCAGCACATCTGTGGACGCCCCCGTGAGCGCAAGAAGAATCTTCGAAAGGCAGTATAGCGGCGCGTAGTCGGGTGCTGACATCTGTCCGGCCTCTGATGCGGCCTTCCATTTGCCGCCGGCCCGTATGGGAGTTCGCCGATCGGATCCATATCACTACCGCGCGCTCGAAGCGCTCTGTGCTGAACTGGTTTTTCCGATCCGTCTCTCATCGACTGTCGCGCCATACCTCTCCGTGTGACCTTCCTACACCTGCGACGACCTCAGACCGAGCTGCTATGCTGCCACGGCCGGAGCCCTGTAGGTCCCACCTCTTGCCATGAGCGCCCAGACGATGCGGGCCATCTTGTTGGCAAGAGCGACGACCACAAGCATTGGCGGCTTGCGGGCGAGCATGCGCCCAAGCCACGATCCTTCCCGAATGCCTCGCCGACGAGCATGACGCACGACAGCGCTCGCTCCGATGATAAGCAGGCGCCGCAATGTACGCTCGCCCATCTTCGATGTTGCACCGAGCTTCTGTTTACCGCCGGTTGAGCGTTGCAGCGGCGTCAGGCCCAGCCAAGCGGCGAAGTCGCGCCCCTTTCGGAAGATTGCGGCGCAAGGCGCCAGTGCAACCAGAGCCGTTGCCGTTATCGGACCAACGCCGGGGATTGTTGCCAACCGCCGCACGTCTTCATCCTCTCGGGCACGTCGTGCAATCTCGGCATCGAGCTGCTTGATCCTTTCCTCCAGCGATCTCAGCGTATCGACCAGCA
>NZ_JAMYPW010000119.1:0-825 GCF_040320565.1 Mesorhizobium sp. M0664 | reverse complement strand
TATGAGGCATCGCTCGCCGAGCGCCGCTATGCCGCTTGCGACCCGGAGAACCGGCTTATTGCGGCCCAGCTCGAGAGGAGTTGGGAAGCCACGCTCAGGCGCGTGGAGACCTGCGAGGCCCGGCTGAGCGAAGTCCAGCGTGTGGAGCCTGTCGACGCGGTTCCGGACTTCACGGGCCTCGCCCAGAATCTCGAGGCCACCTGGAACGCGCCGGGTGTCGACATGCGCTGTCGTCAGCAACTGCTGCGCGCGCTCATCAAGGACATCGTGGCGGATGTCGATGACGATGCGCGCGACGTGATCTTGACCATCCACTGGCACGGAGGCCAGCACTCGCAGGTACGGGTTCGCAAGCCCAAATCCGGAGAGCATGGCCAGCGTACGCCTGAGGAGGCTCTGGCGATCATGCGATCCATGGCAACCCGATGGTCGGATGCCGAAATCGCTGCCACACTCAACCGCATGGGCATGCAGACCGGTCAGGGAAAGACCTGGACCGCGCGTCGCGTCCAATCGCTGCGCACGGTGCACAAGATCAGCGGCTATCGCTCTTCCGACAAGAATGGCGAGTGGCTCACCATGTCGGACGCGGCCGCCCGGCTTGGAGTCTCGCACGTCAAAATCCGCCGGTTCATCAGGGATGGCCTCTTGCCTGCCGAGCAGGTCATGCGCGGCGCACCCTACCAGATCCGCGCCAGCGACCTCGAAGACGAACGGATCAAGGCCGATTTGGCGCGCAATACTCCGCATCGCATCCACGACGACAACCAGGAATCGCTGTTTTCCGCCATTTGAAAAGGAGGTGCATAATGAATCGGTCTTCGC
>NZ_JAMYPW010000118.1:0-851 GCF_040320565.1 Mesorhizobium sp. M0664 | reverse complement strand
TGCTTCAACGAACTCGCCTCATCCATCGTCCCGCGAAGGACGTGCTTCCGCCGGTGGCGGAACTTGTCTCTCTCCTTACGGCCTTTCCGGTCAGATAGCGGCTGGCGAGGCCTCCCGCGTCCAGCGGAATTCGGTGCCGTCCACCCACATGCGGTGCATGATGACCGCCAGCCGGCGGGCGAGTGCCACGATCGCTTTTCGCAGACCGCACCGCTTGGCGACATTCATCGCCCACGCCTTCAGCCATGACCACTTCTTGACGCGCGTTAGCATCACTTGGGCGGCTTCGTAGAGCAAGGTGCGCATCATCCCGTCGCCGCACAGCGAGACGCGACCGACGCGGTGACTTTCACCTGATTGGTTGAGCACCGGCGTCAGTCCCAGGATGAACCCCACCGTTTTGGAGTTTCTGAATCGCTGTGGAATGTCGATCGTCGCGGCATAAGCCAGCGCCACCACAGGACCGACGCCGGAGATCGTCATCAAGCGCCGACAGACCTCATCGTCCCGCACGATTCTCAGAAGTCTGCGATGTAGAACTGTAAACTGTTCTCGCAGCTTGCAGCGCGCCTCCAGCAGCGGCGTGACAATTTCGGCCAGTTCACAGCGTCCTTCGACGAGCTCGCGAATCCGATCCTCAAACTTGACGGTCCCGACGACGCCAACCTTGAGCCCAAAATTGCGCAACAGGCCGCGCAGGTCGTTCTCGATGGCGAGGGCCTTTTCCTGCAGCAGCTTGCGCGCCGTCAGCAGCGCGCGGCGCTTCTGGCTCGTCAGCGTCTTGACATGCACCGGGCGGAACAGGTTGACGCGCATCATCTGTGCGATGCCGCGCGCATCATTGCGATCCG
>NZ_JAMYPW010000117.1:0-852 GCF_040320565.1 Mesorhizobium sp. M0664 | reverse complement strand
CTAGGTCGTGTGGACACTTATCTGATCCAGAGGACGGTTGCGGCGATGGTGACGATGGCGAGGTAGTTTCGGGCTGTCTTCTCGAATCGTGTGGCGACGCGTCGGAACTGCTTGAGCCTTGAGAAGCAACATTCGATCAAGTGACGCTGGGCATAGAGGTGCTTGTCGATCGGGTATTTGCGCGCCCGTGACGGGTTGTTGGGAATGACGGCGATGGCGCCCTTGTCTGCGATTTCCCGGCGCAATGGATCGGCATCGTAGGCCGTGTCGGCCATGACGACCTTTGCGGGCAACCCCTCGATCAAGGTGTAGGCTTGCGGGCAGTCGCCGCGTTGGCCAGCCGTCAGAATGAAGCGCACCGGGCATCCAAGGCCCCGGACGGCCATGTGGATCTTGGTGCTCAGGCCACCGCGCGAACGACCAAGGGCCTGATCTTCAGACCCCCCTTTTTGGCCCCCGAAGCGTGCTGGTGGGCGCGGATGATGGTGGAATCGACGATCAGATACTCAAAGTCGGGATCGTCCGACATCGCCGCGAAGATGCGCCACCAGACACCCTTGTGGCTCCACCGGCTGAAACGGCGGAACACGCTGTTCCAATCCCCGAAAGCCTCGGGTAGATCACGCCAGGGTGACCCGGTGCGCACGATCCAAAGCACCGCTTCCACGAACATCCGGTTGTCGCGGCCCGACGATCCCCGCGTCCGCTGGTCGCCGATGATGTGCGCCGACATGCGCTCCCACTGATCGTCACGAAGAATCAGACGGTCGAGAACACCCATGGCTGCCTCCAAAAGACAGCCTTGAATCTGATTTGCTCAGCCTTGGGAATCCCAAGAGTCCACACGACCTA
>NZ_JAMYPW010000116.1:0-857 GCF_040320565.1 Mesorhizobium sp. M0664 | reverse complement strand
ATCCACTGCGCCAGGTCGCGTTTGACCTCGGCAAGGTCGCGCCGGTCGTAGAACCATCTGAGCTCCATCAGGCAATCGTCGTCGATCTTGCGCGGCACGTAGTCGAGCGCGTTTCTGAGGAAGTGCACGTAGCAGCGCTGCCAGACCGCCTCGGGCAGCACTTCGCGGATTGCCGCCGGCGAGCCCGCTTGAGCTCTGTCACGAACTCGCGCCGCTGTAGAGCGGGATTGAGATAATTGCTTTCGGTTATCCCGGTAAGCCTCATGGGAGCCGGTCTAGGGCCTCCGCAACTTTTACTCTCAGTTGTGCTTCGTCAACATAGAATCTAGGATTCTCTCTAATCAAGCTGATATCGGAAGTGTATGAGTCAATGTCAGCAAAGATCTCATCTATCACCTTAAACTCCTGCTCTGGGATGGCTCGCGTCTCATCCTTAAATTTCTTTAAGTAAATTTCTACCAACTTAGGAGCATCTATTTCCCTTGCGAGAAAGGTTTCAACCAACGCACGATATTCGCCAGATACGCTGCTCATAGTCCGCCTCCCAGTTTTCCGGTCGTCAAGACATATTCTAACTGCTTGGGACTGAGCTTCCATCCAGACAGGAGATTTCCTGAACTATCGCGAATGACATTCAAGCCGGTTTGCGGGTCGACGAAGTGCGTTACTGATTGCCCTTGATAAGCTCCTTGGATGGCCTGCGTCATCTCGGCCTCCAAAGCCTCCTGCACCACAATCTGCAAGACCTTGCGAAAGCCGTCCTCATCCGACGACAGCAACGCTTTCAACTCGCCTCTGCTCAGTCTAACGTCTCGATTGGTCATGGCACTTCCCCTTCCACGGGAATCGGTGATCGC
>NZ_JAMYPW010000115.1:0-903 GCF_040320565.1 Mesorhizobium sp. M0664 | reverse complement strand
CTATCCGGGCATGTCAGCGCCGTGCTGAGCCGCGGTCAGGGCTGGCCGCAGGCCACCGCCGTAGGCGGCGCGAAGCGGCCTTGAGGGCGGCGAGGAGGCGTCAGGCTGCCCGCCAGGCCGCAACGGTACGGCTCGCCGGTGATCATCATCTTCCAGGCCATACGGGCGGTTTTGTTGGCGAGCGCCACAGCCGCCAGCTTCGGCGGCTTGCGCGCAATCAACGCCGCCAGCCACGGCGAGGCCTTGGCGCGGCCGCGACGCACCTGCTGGATGTGGGCCGTCGCGCCCACCACCAGCGCCTGCCGCAGCATCTCGTCGCCGGCCCGCGTGATCACCCCCAGCCGGTTCTTGCCGGCGGTCGAATGGTTCTTCGGCGTCAGCCCCAGCCACGCCGCGAAGTCGCGTCCCGAACCGAACGCTGTCGCATCAGTGACCTTGACGCCGAGCAGGCTCGCCACGACCGGCCCGACGCCGGGCATCGCAGCCAGCCGCTGTCCAGTCTCGTCCTTGCGGTGATGGGCCAACAGCTTCTTGTCGATTGCCGCGTATCGCGCGCACACCGCGCGGTATTCCTCGCCGAGCGTCTCAAGCAGTTCCTTTGCCAGCGCCGGCACCGTCGCGTCGCCGGCAATGCGGGCCAGCAGTGGCTCGATGCGGGCAAGGCCTTGTGCGGCCACCAGGCCGAATTCGGCTGCGTAGCCGCGGATCGTGTTGGAAAGCTGCGTGCGCCGCCGCACCAGCTGCTCGCGCACCCCAAACAGCATCTGCGCCGCTTGCTGCTCGCCGCTCTTGATCCCAACAAAGCGTGTCCTGGGCCGGCTCATCGCCTCGCAGATCGCCTCGGCGTCAGCCGCGTCATGCTTGCCGCGCCGCACATACGGCTTCACGTGCTGCGCCGCGATC
>NZ_JAMYPW010000114.1:0-961 GCF_040320565.1 Mesorhizobium sp. M0664 | reverse complement strand
TGTCGCCACGGCGCGAGATATGACCATCATTATCGACCTCGCCGGACTGGTAGCGCCTCGGGGTCAGGCCCACCCATGCGCCCACGGCGCGCGAGTTCCTGAAGTTGGCCGGATCCTCCACCGCTGCGGCAAAGGCGGTGGCTGTGACGGTGCCTACACCGGGCACTGACATGAGCAGACGGCAATGCTGGTCGTTACGCGCCATCGCTGCCAGCTGCTTGCTCAGCTCTGCGATTTGGTATCGGATACCACTCCATGCCTGCAGCATTGGCACAACAATGCGCGCCAGCTTTTCTTCACCCCGCAGAAGGTCGCGAACGTTGCGTTCGAACACGCTTCCGGCGCCCTTGGGCACGACAAGGCCGAACGTCTTCATCAATCCACGGATTTGATTGGATATCTGCAAACGCATCTTAAGAAGTTGGCGCCGCGCGGTGATCAGCGTGCGGATCAGCATGCTGTCGAAACCTTTGACGCGGACCTCTCGGTAGAAGCCGACCTCGGCCAGATGTGCCAGGCCATCGGCATCGTTCGCATCGGTCTTGTTCGCGGCCATGTCGAGCGCGGCTTTGGCATGCCGCGCGTCGATGCAGATCACCGGCAGGCCCTCTGCCGTCAACGCATGGTAGAACCACACCGACAGCGGCCCCGTTTCGAACACAACCCGCCGGACATGCGGTGCGCGCTTGCGGATCACCGCCGCAAGCAGTTGCGGATCGGATGCGCACTTGCCCCGCCAAATCCTCTTACCGTTCTGCCGGATCGATATTGCCGTCTCTTTCATGGATACGTCGAGGCCGATATAGTGTTCCATGGCTGTCCTCCGTTCGGTGGCTGGGCCCGGTGTCGATCGAGAGCCCGTTCTTCATCCTATCGGAGGACAGCCAGCCGGCCAGATGTTCGAACATCGCCGCCACATCTCAGGTGGCCACCGCTTCCGCGATTACTTCATGTTCGTTCT
>NZ_JAMYPW010000113.1:0-976 GCF_040320565.1 Mesorhizobium sp. M0664 | reverse complement strand
CGATAGTGTTGAAGAAGTCGGCGATGAAGCCGTGGATCCACTCGCACCGAAGCGTCTTGATTAAGGTCGACGCGACCTCCTCGCCTTAAGTGGCTCGGACGTTTGTTCCGAGGGTGCAAATCTTGGCCAATTTCCTGAGGTTCTGGGCGATGGCTGCAAGGTGGAACTCATCGCGGGCACCACAGGGGCCGCGCAATCGCAATCGATCGAGCTTCAGGATGCGCTTGAGGTGCGCGAACAGCATCTCCACCTTCTTCCGCTGATAGCGTGAGGTCTGGTAGGCGTCTGTCTTTGCGATGTCGCGGGCCATGTCGCGCGCGCCCTCATAGATCGAGCGCAGCACCTTGCGCGCCGGCTCCTTCGGGCAACAGCTGGGCTTCAGGGCACAGGCGTCGCAATCCAGCTTGCTGGCGCGATAGCGCATCATGCCATTCTCGTCGACGAGAGGGTGTGGCATCCGATAGGTCTTCTGGCGCTGCCTGAGCGTCTTCCCGCCAGGACAGATGTATGTATCGGCCTTATGGTCGTAGGTGAAGTCGTCGCGCGAGAAGGTGCCATCCTTGCGCCTAGACTTGTCGAAGACCGGGATATGCGGCTCGATCCCACGCTCATGCACCAACCAGTTCAGCATTTCGGCCGAGCCGTAGCCGGTGTCGGCAATCAGCCGCTCCGGCCAGAGGCCGAGCTCGTCGTGCGCCCGCTCGATCATAGTCTTGGCGGCCGTCACCTCGGCTTGGCGCACCGCGGTCGAGGGCTCCACGTCCACGATGATGGCGTGCTCCACGTCGATCAAATAGTTCGTGCAATAGGCATAGACGGCTGGGCCACCCCAAGCGGCAGTCCAGCGCGCGGCGGGATCAACAGGGGAGACGAACTTGGGCTCCACCGGCGTGGCGGCCCCGAAGGCGGCGTCATCCAGAGTGGCGAGATACTCAGCCACGGCCCGCTTGGCTTTGGGATTGAGGTCCTCGGCCGT
>NZ_JAMYPW010000112.1:0-988 GCF_040320565.1 Mesorhizobium sp. M0664 | reverse complement strand
ACACTGGCGGCAGCGATGGTGAAGGCGCTGGGCGTTTCATGATCCCGGTTCCGAGCCAGGTGCGGATCTGGTTGGCGGTCGGCCGGACCGATATGCGTCGCGGGATGCAAGGCCTCGCTCTGCAGGTTCAGGAGACGCTGGGCCGGGACCCGCATGCCGGCGATATTTATGTCTTCCGCGGCCGCAGCGGCAATCTGATCAAGATTATCTGGCATGATGGGCTCGGCATGTCGCTGTATGCAAAACGGCTCGAGAAGGGCCGGTTTCTATGGCCGTCGCCGGCGGACGGCACGGTTTCCATATCACCGGCGCAGCTCGCCTACATGCTCGACGGGATCGATTGGCGCAACCCGCTTCACACGTTCCGCCCGCAGCGCGCGGGCTGAGTTTTTCTTTGAGTTTGCGCCATTTTCCGCGAGTCAGCGGACGCGTTTTATGATTCACTCCAGGGCATGGTTGCCACCGCCCAGGATGCTGTTCCGGACGATATTGGCGCGCTGAGAGCAGCGCTGACCGCGGCGCTGGCCAGAGCCGAAGACGAGGCCGCGCGCGCTGCGCTGGTCGAGGCCGAACTGGCGGTCGCCAGGGCCAAGGCATCGGATGATGCGGCGCTGATCGCGCATCAGCATCTGACGATCCGGAAGCTGCAGCGGGCGCTGCATGGTCAGAGTTCTGAACGCTCAGCCCGCCTGCACGACCAGATGGAACTCACCTTCGAGGAACTCGAGAGCACCGCGACGGAAGACGAGATCGCCGCCGAACAGGCCGCGGCCCGGACCACCGAGGTGGCGCCTTACATGCGCAAGCGACCGGCGCGCCAGCCATTTCCCGAGCATCTGCCGCGCGAACGCGTGGTCGAGCCGGCGCCGGCCGCTTGCCATTGCTGCGGCGGTCATCGGCTGCGCAAGCTGGGTGAGGATATCACCGAGACGCTGGAGGTGGTGCCGCGGCAATGGAAGGTGATCCAGCACGTGCGGGAGAAGTTCAC
>NZ_JAMYPW010000111.1:0-1029 GCF_040320565.1 Mesorhizobium sp. M0664 | reverse complement strand
GATCTTTGCACAGAAGCCGATCAGTGATTCTGTTGTGAGGTTGGAGCAGGGAGATTCGCGATGGTGGATCGTGTTCTGGGTCAGTTGAGTCTGGCGGACGGTCTTGCGGTGTCGGATGAGACGATCTTCGACCTGATTGCGAAAGAGCTGGACTGGGAGCCGATCAGCAAGCTGCTTGGCCCGCGCAGCAGCAGCGGCCCGGGTAGCGCCAGCTACCCGGCAATGTTGCTGGTGCGCTGCCTTCTGCTGGGTGTGTGGCATGGGCTGAGCGATCCAGCGCTTGAGGCGCAGATCCGTGACCGGCTGTCGTTTCGCCGCTTCGTTGGCTTCAGCCTCTCGGACCGTACGCCCGATCATTCGACCCTATGGCGCTTTCGCGACGAGCTGACGCGTGAGCGGCTGATCGACAAGGTGTTTGAGGAGATCAACCGGCAGCTGGAGACGAAAGGCCTGATCGTCAAGCGCGGCACGCTGGTCGATGCCTCGTTCATGCAATCCCCCGGCCGGCCGCCCAAGCAGCCGAAGAAGGGCCACCACGGCCCGGTCAAGCCGTCGGCGGACAAGGATGCGCGCTGGGGCAAGAAGGGCAAAAAGAGCACTTTTGGCTACAAGATGCACATTGGCGTCGACCAGGGGCACACCTTGATCCGGCGCGTCGAGGTGAGCGACGCCTCAGTCACCGACACCGAGCCGGCCGACCGGTTGATCTGCGGCGATGAGAAGGCGGTCTATGGCGATCAGGCCTATTACACCCATGCCAGGCATGACCGGCTCGCTGAGGCCAAGATCAAGGATCGCCTGATGCGGCGGCCCAACAAGCATCACCCTGAATTGCCGCCGCGCGACAAGCTGCGCAACCGGCTGATCTCCAAGGTGCGGGCGGCGGTTGAGCGGCCTTTCGCCGTGTTCAAGGAGCGTTACGGCATGCGGCGCATGCGCTTCTTCAACCTTGCGACCAACCGCACGCAGTGCATGCTGGCGGCATGCGCCTACAATCTGCGGACTATGATCGGTGTCCTGTATCCACCC
>NZ_JAMYPW010000110.1:0-1049 GCF_040320565.1 Mesorhizobium sp. M0664 | reverse complement strand
TAGAGCACGTCCTGTTTAATCCGGTTCATATCCTGCGGCCTTAAAGTAGTTTGCGCATTCGGCTGGCGTGAACAGGTCGAGAAGCGGACCGACGGCGTCCCACAAAGCCTTGATGGTTCTCTCGGCCTTTGCTCGCAACAACGCCTTGAGCTTGGAGAAGGCGTTCTCGATGGGGTTGAAGTCGGGACTGTAGGGCGGCAGGTAGAGCAGGCTTGCCCCTGCGGCCTCAATCGCGTCGCGCACGCCGGCGGCCTTGTGGGCGGGCAGGTTGTCCATGACGACTACGTCGCCCTCCGACAATGTCGGGACCAGCACCTGCTCGACATAGGCCACGAATATGTTGCCGTTCATAGCGCCGTCGTAGACGAAGGGCGCTGTCATGCCCGTCAGCCGCAGCGCTCCGGTGAAGGTCGTGGTCTTCCAGTGGCCATGCGGCACGCCGGCCCGGCAGCGCTCGCCGCGCGGCGCTCTTCCACGCAGGCGGGCCATCTTTGTGGAGAGGCCGGTCTCGTCGATGAACACGAGCTTCGCCGGATCGAGATCGAGCTGGCCGTCGAACCAGTCCCGGCGCCGCTTCAGGACGTCGGGGCGATCCTGCTCCAGTGCGTGCGCGGACTTTTTTTGAATGTCCAGCCGTGGCCGCGAAGCCAGGCGCTCAAGGCGCTGCGGCTGATCCGCACCGAATGCTCGGCGCTGAGCCGCTCCACCATCTCGTTCAGCGTGATGTCCTTGCGCTCCTCGATCAGCCCGACGATGAAGGCTTCATGCGCATCGAGGCTGGAGGCGCGGCGGCGACCCTGCGGGCGTGGCGCCAGTTCGCCGATCTTCGCCCGCGCAATCCAGCGGATCGCGCTGGACACTCCCACGCCGAACCGCGCCGCCGCTTGCCGCGCCGACATGCCCTCGTCCGAAGCCTTCAAGACCCGCGACCGAAGATCCCCGCTCAATGCTCTTCCCATCGTCCACCTCCATCGAGGTGGATGTTGAATCAGCACAAAACGCACCCGTCACATCACAATCGATTCATCGATCACAGGACGTGCTCTAGC
>NZ_JAMYPW010000109.1:0-1140 GCF_040320565.1 Mesorhizobium sp. M0664 | reverse complement strand
GCAAGCTGGGTGAGGATATCACCGAGACGCTGGAGGTGGTGCCGCGGCAATGGAAGGTGATCCAGCACGTGCGGGAGAAGTTCACCTGCCGCGACTGCGAGACGATCAGCCAGGCTCCGGCGCCCTTCCACGCCACCCCGCGCGGCTGGGCCGGTCCCGGCCTGCTGGCGATGATCCTGTTCGAGAAGTTCGGCCAGCATCAGCCGCTTAACCGCCAGGCCGAACGCTATGCCCGCGAAGGCGTGCCGCTCAGCCTGTCGACGCTCGCCGACCAGGTCGGCGCCGGCGCCGCGGCGCTGATGCCGCTGTTCAAGCAGCTCGAAGCCCATGTGCTGGCCGCTTCGCGTCTGCACGGCGACGACACGACGGTGCCGGTCCTGGCCAAGGGCAAGACCGATACCGCCCGATTATGGACCTATGTGCGCGATGACCGACCGTTCGGCGGCGCCGATCCGCCGGCGGCAGTGTTCTACTATTCCCGCGATCGCCGAGGCGAACATCCCGCGACGCATCTCGCCGGCTGGAGCGGCATTCTGCAGGCCGATGCCTTTGGTGGTTATGGCGATCTCTATGCGACGGGTCGTCAGCCGGCGCCTGTTCTGGAGGCCAGCTGCTGGGCCCACAGCCGGCGCAAAGTATTTGAGCTGGCCGATGTCGAAGCGGCGGCGCGCAAGAAGGCGCACGGCGAGAAGCCCAACCTCGTCTATCCGCTGGCGGTCGAAGCCGTGAAGCGCATCGATGCCCTGTTCGATATCGAGCGCGCGATCAACGGCCTGTCGCCGGCCCAACGCCACGCCGTGCGCCAAGAGCGGAGCGCGCCGCTGGTCACCGAGCTCGAGCGCTGGATGATCAAGACGCGCGACAAGCTCTCGCGCGGACACGATCTGACCAAGGCCTTCAACTACATGCTGCGCCGCTGGTCATCCTTCACCCGGTTCCTCGACGATGGGCGGATTTGCCTATCCAACAATGCAGCCGAGCGAGCCCTGCGCGGCATCGCTCTCGGCAGAAAGTCTTGGCTGTTCTGCGGTTCCGATCGCGGCGGACAGCGCGCTGCCGTTCTCTACAGCCTGATCGTCAGCGCCAAGATGAACGATGTCGACCCGCAGGCCTGGCTCGCCGACGTCCTCGCCCGACTGC
>NZ_JAMYPW010000108.1:0-1159 GCF_040320565.1 Mesorhizobium sp. M0664 | reverse complement strand
TGTGCACCCGCATCGAAGGGTGGCGCCTCTCATCGAAGATCGGCTCTTCGAAGTAAATTAGCTGTTGCTGTTTTGACGCCAGGGTTAGAATGTGTTGTGGTCTCTGATATACGAAGTTCCATCGGAGGTGTGAAAAGCAAATTAAAATAGACGGTTGTACAGCGATTTTTCGTGTTTTGGGCCGGCCCGCCGCCATTTCCATGTAGATTATCCTTCGATATAGTTAGAAAATGCCTCGATTAACGAAAAGTCAATCGAGGCAGCTTTGACATGAAGTTCGCAGCCTTCTATATAACTTCCATCCCAGTAAGTTGTTCCACAGCTGCAAAACTGTTCAGGCGAGACCAGCCGTCCGCTCCACTTGCGATGGCTCAACACAGAAGGGGCGAGCCGGCCGCCCCCATTGATCCACATGATGAGGCCCCTCGCGTCCGGTCGGGCTCTGCAAATGTGGCCCTTTGCCACAGAGCGGTTGAAATCCTTCTATCGTTCAACAACCGTTCATCGGCGGAGCTATAAATACGCTTGGAATCGGTTTATCTGAGTCGCGCCGGTGGTTCATTTAATGGAGACCGAGACGAATCGAGGGATGGCTGGCGAATGAAGATCGACTTTGAAACCAACGTCTTTCCATTGTTTCACCCGCAGGTCGTGGATGACCTGAAGGACCCTTGTCCCGTTTTCGACGGCACGCTCTGGCACGTCTTCGGCTCAAGCGGTACGGTCACGACCGAAAGCTGGAAGATTCTCCACGCCACGGCGCCGGATCTCTACGGGCCCTGGACAGAGCACGCGCCGACCGTCTTGCCTATAGCCGGATCGGGGGTTGCAGCGCCCGGCGTCATTCATGAGTGCGGCGTCTTCCATATGTTCATCCAGACCGAATTCATGAAGTCCGGCGGACGTTGCGAGCACGCGGTCTCCAATGACGGCTTTCATTGGGTGGTGCTCAATCCGGCGATATTGTCGCTGCCCGACACCGATGAGGACGGCATCTACGATCCCCATCCGGCAATCGTCGACGGCAAGCGCTATATCGTCTATTCAGGCATGCCCAAGTTCACCAGGGTGCCCCAGCCTGATGTCTATCTGGCGCGCAGCCAATCCGATTCCTGGTTCGGGCCATGGAAACGTCTCGGCAAGATACTCGATCATCTCG
>NZ_JAMYPW010000107.1:0-1248 GCF_040320565.1 Mesorhizobium sp. M0664 | reverse complement strand
TGTTTGGACCGGAGACATCGCGAACAGGTGTGCGAGGACATCGCGAACAGTGCTCCATGCTATCTCTCGACGAGGTTGAGGTCGATGGTTTGGATTTTCTGATGGCGGAAGAAGACGTTGAAGACGCCGTCCTTGTCGGTCGCACGGAAGGCGACGGCGCGCCCGGCGAAGGCATTGCAGATCTTGAAGTGGCGGCCGAACAGCGAGGTCGCGCCCTTCTGCTGGATCTTGCGGATATGGTCGCCGGGCGCATAGTCGAAGGGCTGCTGGGTCTCCCTGAAGTCGCGCGGGGAAGACCGGTAGCGGTCGAGCGGCACGGCGCCGTCGATCGCCTCGTGCGGGCGCTCTGCATTGTAGATGTGGCGCCAGCGGTCGAAGGCCCGCTGGGCCGCCGCCAGGTTCTCGAACGGCGGTCCCTGCAGCGCCTCGGCCTTGAGCGTGCGGTGAAAGCGCTCCTCCTTGCCCAGCGTCTGGGGATGATACGGCCTGGAATGCCCGATGGCGATGCCGATTTCGATCAGCCAGACGCCGAGCAGGGTAAAGTCGTTGCGGCCGCCATCGCCCCAAGGCGGGCCGTTGTCGGTGGCGATACGAAAGGGCAGGCCATAGCGGCGGAAGGCCGTGATCAGGCGCGTTTTCACGGTTTCGGTGGTCTGGTCGGAGCAGGCCGACAGCACGATCGAGAACCGCGAATGGTCGTCGAGCACGGTCAGCGGATGCAGGCGCCCGGCGCGCAACGGCACATGACCCTTGAAGTCCATCTGCCACAGATCGTTGGGCGCTTCGTGCTCGAAGCGGATGAAGGGCTTTGCCCCGCCGCCCAGCGCCCCGAGCTCGACGCCGTTGCGACGCAAGATGCCGGTCACCGTCGAGGGCGACGGACAGCCAATCCCCTGGCGCGCCAGGACCCGGGCGATCTTGCGCCCGCCCCAGGCCGGATGTGCCGCCCGCACCGAAAGCGCCGCTGCTTCGACCTCCCAGGCGCTGCGCCTGGGACTCGAGAGCGGTTGGCGCGAACGCTCCAAAAGCCCGGCCTCGCCCTCCGTCCGATAGCGCGCGATCAACTTGTGAGCCACGGTCCGACCGATCCCAAAGCGCCGGCACAACGCGCTCACATTCGCTCCCGGCGCGCTCGCCAACCTGACAAATTCCAGCTTCTGTTTCATCGCGCTCGTGTCCTCGAATGGCATCCCGAACCTCCCGGCGCAAAGCGCGCCAAACTGTTCGCGATGTCCTCGCACACCTGTT
>NZ_JAMYPW010000106.1:0-1336 GCF_040320565.1 Mesorhizobium sp. M0664 | reverse complement strand
TCCAATGCTTGCTCGACAGCGTCGGCTAAACGATCAACGATTTCTTCGATTGCCTCTCCCGTCACGATAAGCGAGGGAGCAATAACAACGTGATCCCCTGAGCGGCCATCAATCGTTCCACCGCCGGCATTAACGATCAGTCCCCGCTCCATGGCTGCATCGCGTATGCGGCCACTAGCATTCAATGATCGATCGAAAGCTGCTTTCGTGGAGCGATTGGCGACGATTTCAATGCATTGCAGCAGTCCACGACCCCGAATATCGCCGACATAGGGATGATTTCCGAACTTGCGCATTAGCGCTTGGCGCAGTTCATCACCCATGGCGCGAGCGTTGTTGACGAGACCGTCTCTCTCGACAATCTGCTGAACTTTCAAAGCGGCCGCGCAAGCGACAGCATGGCCAGAGTATGTGAAGCCTCCACGAAACGCTCCTGATCCATTCCGGATTGCATCGTGGATCCTATCTGTCGTCAGCACGGCGCCAACCGGCACAAAGCCGGCACCCAATCCCTTCGCAAGGGTAAGAATGTCTGGGGTAATACCTTCGGCGGCGCATGCGTGCAGGTCCCCCGTCCGTCCAAGACCGCACAAGACCTCATCACAAATCAGAACGATCCCATACTCGTCACAAATCTCGCGGACCCGATTGAAATAACCCTTCGCCGGAGGCACCGCGCCGGAGGCACTTCCTCCCACGGTTTCAACAACGAATGCTAAGACTGAGCCCTCCGGCTCCCGCTTGACCGCCGCCTCGAATTCATCGGCAACTCGTATCCCATACTCTTCGTCGGTTTCATCACTCCTACACTCTCGGTAAGCGTAGCATGTCGGAACATGCAGCACGTCAGGGGCGATATCCATGAATGGGGTTCGCCGCGCTATATTGTACCCAACCGCAAGTCCGTGCAGGGTAGCGCCGTGGTAGCTGTTTCGCCTCGCAATGATACGCCGTCTTTTCATCTGCCCGGTCTCGACGGCGTATTGCCTTGCGAGCAAAATCGCAGTCTCGACAGCTTCTGACCCCCCAGAGACGAAGAACGCCTTGGTCAGCCCGGCTGGCGCGCGAGTGACGAGGTGCTCGGCAAGGTCTTCCATCACCCGGCTCGAGAAGACGCCGGCATGAAAGTAGGGAATTTTATTCAGCTGTGTGTTTATGGCCTCGGTCACTTCGGGGTGCCCGTGGCCAAGCGCCGACACCACGACGCCACCGGAGCTCGCATCGATGTAGGTTTTTCCGTCCTCGTCGACGACATGCAACCCGTGTCCGGAAGCGAGGAGAGGAAGCTTCTTATTGAGAGAACGATGGAATACATGTGTCATTAAGGTCATTCCGT
>NZ_JAMYPW010000105.1:0-1368 GCF_040320565.1 Mesorhizobium sp. M0664 | reverse complement strand
CCTAGCACTACTTTGGCAGATTAATCCTCGGTTAACGATGATCGGCCATCTTTGGCGCTCCAACAGGGGTGCGAAGGATGGCAGAGCAGGATGTTGCCCTGACGGAATGGCTGAAGCCGTTCGTTGAGAAGCTTGGCCACAAGAAGCGGCGGCAGATGTGCCCGGTTTATATTTCTGGTCTCATCGGGCCGGGCGATCGCAAGAGTATCGAGCCGATGGCGGAACGCCTTGCGCCTGATCGCTACGACCGCCTGCATCATTTCATCTCGGATGGCATTTGGGACGCCGGTCCGCTTGAGGCGGAATTGGCGGTGCAGGCTGACAGAATAGTCGGGGCTTCGGATGCTTTTCTGGTGATCGATGATACAGCTCTTCCGAAGAAGGGCGACCATTCTGTTGGGGTCGCACCACAATATGCATCGATGCTGGGCAAGCGCGCCAACTGCCAGACGCTGGTGTCATTGACGCTGGCACGCGACGAAGTCCCTGTCCCGGTGGGTTTGCGGCTGTTCCTGCCCGAGAGTTGGACCAGCGATCAGGACAGAATGGCAAAAGCGGGCGTTCCCGAGCTATCGCGCGTATCCCGCACCAAGCCCGAGATCGCGCTCGGCGAGATCGATCGGCTGATTGCGGCAGGTGTCCGGTTTGGTACTGTGCTCGCGGATGCAGGTTTTGGTCTATCCGCTGCATTTCGCCAGGGTTTGAGTGCGCGGGGTCTCACCTGGGCTGTCGGCATTCCCAAGCATCAGAAGGTTTATCCCCATGATGTCGCATTGATCTTTCCTGTCGCCGGCCATGGACGGCCACGTAAGCATTCCATCCCCGATACGCTATCGACAGCAGCCGAAACGATCCTCGCGGCCTCGACGTGGAGGAAACTCAGCTGGCGGCGTGGCACCAAAGGCCGGTTGACCGCGCGCTTTGCTGCCCTGCGCATTCGAATTGCTGATGGCAGTCCGCAGCGTATTCTCGACAAGGGACAACAGCATATGCCAGGCGAGGAAGCCTGGTTGGTTGGCGAGTGGCGCTCAAACGATGAACGCAAGTACTACCTGTCCAATCTTCCAGCCGAGGCGACATTAAAGCAGCTGGCGGCGGCCATCAAAGCCCGATGGGTCTGCGAGCAGGCCCATCAGCAGATGAAGGAAGAGCTCGGTCTCGATCACTTCGAAGGCCGATCGTGGCAAGGCCTCCACCGACATGCACTGATGACAATGATCGCTTATGCCTTCCTGCAACATCAGCGCCTACATGAGGCAAAGCGGGAAAAAAAGGACGAGACGCGGCCCGCCTAAACCGACACTGCCAGCCATCCGACGCGCCGTCATAGCAGCACTCTCAAACCACCATCCGCCACAACGATGTCCA
>NZ_JAMYPW010000104.1:0-1437 GCF_040320565.1 Mesorhizobium sp. M0664 | reverse complement strand
ACAGATGGGGTATTCGGCTTGAGCCTCATCTTTTGGCGGAGATGCCATCAAGGTGCTGCGCTTCGAGCTGATGATAAAACGTGGTCGGTTCCCTGGAACAGCCACAAGCCATCAGGAAGGAGAAGCGCAGCATGAAACATTATGTAGGATTGGACGTCTCGGTGAAAGAGACCGCAATTTGCATCGTCGACGAAACCGGCACGGTGTGCCGCGAGGTGAAGGTGCCGACCCATCCCGAGGATCTTGCGCGGGTGCTCAAGGATCCCGCCTGGCGGTTGGAACGCGTCGGGCTTGAAGCCGGACCTTTGTCGCAATGGCTGTTCGAGGGGCTTGCCAAAGCCGGCTTGCCAGTGGTTTGCATTGAGACGCGTCACGTCAACGCCTTCCTGAAGGCGCAGCCGAACAAGACCGATCGCAATGATGCGCGCGGGATCGCGCAGATGATGCGGGTCAATCTGTTCCGCCCGGTGCATGTCAAGACCCTGACGAGCCAGAAGCGCCGGGCGCTGCTGACGGCGCGCAAGCTCTTAAAGGAAAAGGCGATTGCCATCGAGAACGACATCCGCGGGCTGTTGCGCAACTTCGGGCTCAAGGTTGGCAAGGTCGGTGCGGTCAAGTTTGAGGAGCGGATCCGCGAGCTCACCGAAGGAATGCCCGATCTGGCCGAGATCGTCGAACCGCTGCTCGACGCGCGCCGCAAGCTGCGCCAGAATTTTGCCGCCCTGCACCGCAAGCTTCTGGCGATCGTCCGGGATGATGAGGTTTGCCGCCGGCTGATGTCGATCCCCGGTGTCGGCCCCGTCGCGTCGCTGGCTTACACCGCGACGATCGATATCCCCGCCCGCTTCCGCAACTCCAAGGCGGTCGGTCCGATTTTGGGCCTGACGCCGGCGCTCCATGAATCGGGCGAAAGCCGCCGGGTGGGCGGGATCTCGTTATGCGGCGACGGCATGATGCGAACGTTGCTCTACGAGGCCGCGCAGACCCTACTGACGCGGGTGACGAAATGGTCCTGGCTGAAGGCCTGGGCGATGGACGTCGCCAAGCGGCGCGGCCAGCGGAAAACCATCGTTGCGCTCGCCCGCCGGCTGGCGGTGATCATGCATCGCATCTGGAGCGACGGCACACAGTTCCGTTGGACCAGGACGGAAATCATGCCGGTCGCCGGCTGAAAAATTAATAAACATCGCCCCTCCGATAGACGGGGACGACACCAGTTCCACCTACGGGTGGAAAAGCGTCCTTCGCGGGACGAGGATGAGGTGAGTTCGTCGATTGGCTTGGCTCGATTGCCTATCATCGGCAATCAAGGCGCTCGACAGATTGTTCCACCCCATTCTTCTGAATCCCCATAGAGGGCAGGGCCAGAGCGCCGATCCCGGAGAGAAGCAAGGCCCCGCGAAAGACGTCCAATGCCGGCGAAGCGGAAAAGAGCTA
>NZ_JAMYPW010000103.1:0-1865 GCF_040320565.1 Mesorhizobium sp. M0664 | reverse complement strand
CCCCTCGTCGGATGGGAATGGTCAAAGCTCTCTCTGGGTCAGAACCGGGAACACTGCTCAAGGGCCTGAAGATTCTTCAGGTGCTGGGCGACACTCCGGCGGGTGTGCGATTCTCCGAGCTGGCTACCGCGACCGAACTCGCCAACTCTACGGCCCATCGCATTCTCGGTATCCTGGTCGATCGGGGCTTCGTGCAGTACCATCAGCAGAGCCGTCTCTACACTCTCGGGCTGAAGCTTTTCGAGCTGAGCCAGAAAGTTAACGCGGTCTTGGGAGTGGCGGAGGTTGCGCGCCCACTCATGCGTGAGCTCGCCGATCGCACAGGTATGCTCGTAAGCTTCGACGTCCTTGACGGTGTGAACATCGTTGTTATCGAGCGCGCCGATCCGCCGACACGCATTCGCATCGGTGGCGAACTCGGCATGCGTGAGCCGATCTACTCCACCGCCGCCGGCAAGTGCATGCTGGCCACATTGGCTGACAGCGAACGTAAGACCCTTCTCGCCAGAATGGTTCTCACTCCCCAGACCAGGAATACACTCATCGATCCGGCCGCTCTGGCAACCGAAATCGCCGAAGTGGAACGACAGGGATTTGCCATCGGCGACGAGGAAAACGAACAAGGCGTACGCTCGATCGCCGTTGCGATCCCGACGCCGCAAGGGCGAAGGCGGGCAGCACTGTCGCTCGCCGCCCCCTCCTTCGTGACTGACCGCGAGACAATAGTAAAGTATCTGCCGGCGCTGCATGCAGCGGCCAAGGACATCGGCGCACGCATCGGGCCGCTTTGATCCGAGCAACCGGTAGCTATGGACGGAAACTAGCTAAGCTAGTGCTCGCTGAGGCGTAAAACACCGATATGTCCAACACGCCCCCAAAAAAACCCAGCCCATGAGATCGCGGACACCAGTGATTCCGCGTATTCCCGGACAAATTCGGGGGGGATCTGATGTCGTTCTCAGGAGCGCCGTTCTGGCAATGGCTGAAGATCAGCAACAGCTCGGTTTCGACCTATCTGCTGCGCGTGCCGACCCACGTAGTCGAAGAATCTCTGCACCGACAGTCGCCCGGGCGCAAGTAGTGAATAGCTTGCAACTCACTGAGAACTGCCTCGACTATACGGTCGTGCCGATTTGGAGCCCTTCTCGCACGGCCTCCTCGGCTGTCCGCGGGGCGAGACAGTCGCCGATCACGTGCAACTCTCCTGTGTAGTCGACCAATTGTTCCTCCAGCGTAGTGTCGGCGGAATGACCTTGGGCAAGGACCAGGCTATCGACATCTTCGCACATGAGAGCGCTGCCGCTTAACGCGTGCTCGAAATATACGGTGTCCGAATCCACGCCGATGAGGCGTGCATAAGGGATGATCTCCACGCCAAGCTTATGAAGTTTGGCCAGAGCATGATTACGCACATATGACTGGATCATCTGGCCAGGCTCTGTACCCGTAACAGCCAATCGAACGTGATGACCGGACTGGGCGTATTTCTCGGCGAGGCCAAGTCCAACCCAGTCGCAACGCCAGTCAGCGATCACGATCCGACTTCCTAGCTTAAGCTCGTCTGCGACTGCCTGCCATGCATCAACGATCTGTGCGCCATCGCCAATCTCGAGGCGTGGTCGGCGTGGTGTTGCGCCTGTTGCCAGAATGACCGTATCAACTTTGAGGCTTGCAAGCATTTCGGGCGTAACGTGAACGCGTGTCCTGATTTCCACCCCAGCGGCGTCGGCTTCGCGACCGAGATTTGTAATAAGTCCCCCAAATTCGGAGCGGCCCGGGGGGGGGGGGGGGGACCCCCCCCCGGCCCCCGCCGTTGGGGGGTTTGTGACAACAGGGTGGATTTGTGCGCGGGGGGGGCCGCCGCG
>NZ_JAMYPW010000102.1:0-2018 GCF_040320565.1 Mesorhizobium sp. M0664 | reverse complement strand
AAACCACCATCCGCCACAACGATGTCCATACTGCCGTATCCGGTTCCGAATGACCCCAAAATCAATTCTGCCAAAGTAGTGCTAGTACGCTTGTTCTGGCACCGGCGTTGGCAAAGCCAGAATTTCTGATCGAGGTCGAGGCAATTGCCGCCAAATTCTAGGCCATCGATTAACCTGCTTTTCGTGGCGGGTGATCATCTACCCCTAAGTGGCACAACGGACTTGCCAGCAAGGATGCCCCTCTTTTCTAAATGGTACGGCCACTTTTAGCAAAAGAGGGGCACCCGCCACTCGTTTCGGAAACCATGCGTTATTCTGCGCAACCATTCGGCCAGGGCCGCGGCGCTATGATTTCGGGCGACGGTTTTCTGCGGTTGGTTTCGGTGGTGCGTGACCCGCAGCCCTGCGCGGGTCGACGATTTGCAGGCAACCGTTTTCCGAGAACATCTCGATCGAGCAATCGCGCAAAGAGTCTCCTCTTCGAGCATAAGGCGCAGATTAGGCAGCTTTAGCTGCGATCGTCAAAGGGGCTCCAATCGCAGGGAAGCAAGTCCTCGAGCCGTGTCATCGGCGTGTCGGCGACCCGAGCCGAGATCCAGGCATTGCTGGATGCTCCGGACCCTTGCACGCTCTCTGGCACACGCGACCGGGCGATGCTTCATGTTGCGTTCGCCCGCCGGGCTGCCCTGGCGCCGATCGTGCGGGCGCTGCAGACCCTGAGGGGAGTAGACCTGATCGTTGCCGTGACATTCCTTCGCCACCGAGGTTGGCGACGTACAGCGGTTCGAGAGCCCGCGCCAGCTCATGGGTTATCTTGGCCTCGTTCCCGGCGAACGATCGACCGGCGAGACAGTCAGACGGGGCGGCATCACCAAGGTGGCGAACGGCCGGGTTCGCTATATGCTGGTCGAGAGCGCATTACGTACAGGTATCCTCCCAAGGCAGGCAAGATGAAGTTGTACCGGCTCGAGCAGGCTCCGCCGAAGGTGCGCGAGATCGCATGGAAGGCTCAAACGCGGCTGACCGCCCGCTATCGAATGTTGAGCGGACGCGGCAAGAGGACAACGGTGGTCTGCACGGCGATCGCCCGTGAACTGGCCGGCTTCATGTGCGTCGTTGCAAGGGAGGCGCAGGCGATCAGGTCATAGACCGCTGCGATGGCTTTCATCTCGCGCATGGGCGGAGGCGGGACCCGGCAGATGAATGCCCGTCAGACGCTTTGTGGCCGGCAAATCGACCGACGCCCGCAGTAAGATAGGAACAGCCCCGGACGCACAATCGGGAATGCGGTAGCCAACCCGCGCATCAGAGCTTGATCACCGACGTCCTTCAGTTCCGCCTCCACCCATGCGCGACTATCAGATTGATCAGCCGTTCCTCGGATCGGGCGACCTCCTGCGTTCCAAACCTTGACAGCGGACATCAGTGGTCGCGATCTGTGAGGTTGCCGATCCTGTATTGGGATCGGAGATCGGCTTGTGTCTGGACTTGACCTTACGCTTGACCCGGACCGGCAACCTCGACCTTTCGAGGTGATCAACGGTGCTGGCGGCCGGCGTCAGTGGTCGGTGGATGACAAAGCGCGGATCATTGCGGAGACGCTGGAGCCGAACGCAATCATTTCCGAGGTTTCCCGCCGTTATGGCCTCAGACCGCAGCAGGTCTTCGCCTGGTGCCGGGGCTGCGCGTCAGCCATCGGCGGAGGCGACGGCATCAGAATCCCTGTTCGTTCCTGCAGTGGTTGCAGCGTAACCGCTGTTCTCAGGCCACGGCCTTGAGCGGCATAGGTCTGTAGGCCCAAGGCAGCAGATCGTCGATCTGGCTTTGTGGATGGCCGGCGACGATCCGGGCGATCACGTCAGCGAGGTAGGTGTGAGGCTCGACGCCGTTGAGCTTGCATGTCTCGATCAGCGAAGCGATCGTTGCCCAATGCTCGGCGCCGCCGTCGGAAGCAGCGTCATAATGCCGGGAATCCGGGCTTCGACGTTGTCGTCACCTATCCATTCCATCCGTTGGTT
>NZ_JAMYPW010000101.1:0-2022 GCF_040320565.1 Mesorhizobium sp. M0664 | reverse complement strand
CTCCGCTAAACACGGGGGCTGCGCGGCGGACACGCCGACGTCACCGCGATGCCACGCCATTTTGCAGAACTTGACGCACACAACTCTGGGGGGCTTTCGTCGAGAAGCACAACTGACGTGAAATTCTCCAATTCTCCTCGCGAAAGCACTAACTTCCATGAGCCGTCTCTCCTTCCATGAGTTCACGTGACAACGGGACGACGAAGTCGCGGTTCCGCGCGACACCTTGTTCAGGCCATTGCGTCTAGCACTTCAGACTTAGGTCCGGCGGTATAAGACCTAAGCCCCGGCGGAGGAACGTTCGTTGGTAGGCTTACGTTTTGGTGAGCTTGGCGCGATGAAGATGCGTCCCGGCAAATTCCAACAAGGAGACGGCTATGAGAATGCATCTTTCCACCGCAGCCGCGGGATTTCTGTTGCTGGCCGGCATTGGTGCCGCTGCCGCCCAGGACGTGGTCATCGAACCGCAGCAGGAAACCGTCATCAAGGAATACGTGCACAAGCAGCCTCTCGCGTCGGTGAAAATTCCTGGAGTGGAGCTCAACATCGGCTCGACTCTTCCCGATACAGTCGAGCTTCGTGAAGTCCCCAACGTCAAATACCGTTATGTCGTTGTCGACAACCGGACCGTTCTGGTGGATCCGAGCACGCGCAGGATCGTCAAGGTCTACGACTGATCTGATCTTGGGAGCGCTGGCCCGGATGATGACTCCGGGTCAGCCGGTCGACCGTCTCGATAATCGCCTTAGCCAGCGCCTCGCCCTCATGCACCGGGCAGCCCATAAGAAGGTTCACTGCCTCCTCGCTCGGCAGAACGCCGGCTGGACAGGACGTGCAGCCAGACGCGCTCCTTGGTGCCCGCCGCCCAGCGGATCTCATATGCTTCGACGTCGTCTTCGGTCCAAGCTTCGAACCCGCCGCTCGACCCGGGTTCTTAACGCCGGCCGTTGGATCGATCCCCACTATCTCGGCTTCGAGTGCCCAGCGGAATAGTCCGCATGGCGTCGAAGGGTTTCTCCTCGTGCGGCACCAGTAGGCCAATACACCGTTTGAACAGCACTCAAAACAGTGGCTGAACAGAGCGAGGGGCGCAAGCGGCCCCTACCCTTTTGAACCTTTGAGTGTTCGGCCCAAAGGCGCTTGCAAAATTCCTGGGTTAGGCAACAAGTCGGATTGACGTGCGCCGCTTTTTAGTGCTCCGAACCACGCTATCGCGAGCGCCTTGAAAAACGGCAGCTTGTGCGCGTGCGCATAGACCTTAGCGTCCTCTTCGGCGGTCAGATAGAGATTCGCCATGGCTTTCGTCAGATCCTCTGGATCGAACCGCTGGTTGAACTCTTTCTGTGTCATCAGCAATTCCGCTGCTCTGATCTGAGGGCTCGTGATTGGCGCGAAATCCGCGTTAGCCAGAACCTCCAATATTCTGCGGGCGCCAATTGCGGTTTGGCGGTTCACCAGACCGCTGATTGTTGCAATGGCGATTGTTTCCCGAGCGCGATATTTCGCGGCAGCCAGCGGCGTGGTGATAACCTTTATACCGGCCCTGGAGCACACCAATTCAACCGTCATGGCGTCCTCATCACCGGAAACGACCGCCGCTTGGTGAAGCTGAAGCGGGGTAATCCCAACGCGCTGGTGTTTTGGCCAACGAAGGCGGCCTGTGCCTGGCTATCAGGTGCATCGGTGCATCGACAATCATCACGGGTATCATGCCAACATGCGGATTGCTTGCCGCTGCTATAGCATCAGCGCCGCGACGCCGGCGCCGACCTGGTCGGCGAGCGTCGACAGGCTGAGCGGCACGCCTTCGCGGGCATAGCGTTCAGCCTGGCGGTTGAGCGGCTGATGCTGGCCCAACTTCTCGAACAGGATCATCGCCAGCAGGCCGGGACCGGCCCAGCCCGTGGGGTGGCATGGAACGGCGCCGGAGCCTGGCTGTGAACTTCTCCCGCACGTGCTGGATCACCTTCCATTGCCGCGGCACCACCTCCAGCGTCTCGGTGATATCCTCACCCAGCTTGC
>NZ_JAMYPW010000100.1:0-2614 GCF_040320565.1 Mesorhizobium sp. M0664 | reverse complement strand
GGCTCCGACGGCGGTGCGATATACTGCTCATCTGTCGATCGCCTTATAAATTAAAGACATTTTGGCGCGGATCATGAGACGCCGGACGCCGTGATCGCCGCGCATCAGCTTCACGCCGAACGGCATCATTCTCGATATCCGAGAGGTGAATGATCCAGGGTGCCCCTTTGCATAGTTGATTCGCTGCCAACGTGCCGCGGTTGACCATGCGACGAACTGTCGACGGGCTGACCTGGAGAATCCCCGCGGCTTCGTCGAGCGTTGCTTCGCCACGCTCCGCACGTTCGCCGTCGCGGTATGGCGCAATGCCATGGGTGTTGCGAAGACTGCACACCCTACTACGCGTCCAGCTATTGTCCTTCCCTGTCCTTTTGCCGGCGCGATTGAGGATGGCGGCGATGGACAGATCCGACATCTGGCGGGCCAGTACCCGAACAAGATCAAGGGTATCGCCTTCGATCGTCCAGCGGGTTTGCCCGACCTTGTTCTTCTTCACGATGAGACGTGTGTGATCGCCACCTTGCCAATGGATGATGAGCGCCAGACTATCGTCCACGACATCGACGATGATCTCCTTGACCAACAAGCGAATGATCTTCTTGCGCGTCTCGTTCGAAGCGCCCGGACTGTCCCATGCCTGGGCGAGGTCCTTCCCCAGAGCCATCAGCCTTGCACGATCGTCGGCGGAGACCGTTGGTGCTTGCAGCGGGGCCAAGCGGTCCAGCTCCTCCTCAAGCTCGCCCAGGTGGGTCAGCTTCTCGTTCCAGCGTCGCTCGAGTTCGCCGGCGACAAGCCGGTTCTCGGGATCGACCGCATTGTATTGGCGGCGTGCACGCTCCGCCTCGTACCGGGCCTGCCGGCAAGCATTCTCGACCTGCTGTCGCTTGTCACTATGCTCCTGGCCTTGCACCTCCATGGCAGCCAGCGCCGCCTCGATGCCGAGCGGCTGCAGTCGACCGAGAACCTCCTGGACGACTGCCCGGTCAACCCGCATACCGCCGAAGCGGATGCAGTTGTCGACGGCCTTGTCGCTGAAGGTGCCGCGACAGACGTAACGTTGGGTGTTTCCGCCTTTGCCGCTGTAAGCGACATGCAATCGACGGCCGCAGCGTGCGCAGCGCAATAGGCCTGGCAGCAAGGCTTCTCCGCGGCGGATCGCCCCGCGCCCAAGGTAGCTCTTGCCGTTGGCGTTGTCGGCGATCAAGTGCTGATTCCTCTCGAACTCCTCCCAGGAAATATATGCCTCATGGTGGCTGCGGATCAAAACCTCCCAGTCCTTCCAGTTCCGGCGCATGCTGTCACGCATCACGCGCTTGCGGCCGCCTTCGATTACAACGCGCGTTCCGCGCCGGCCAAATGCGTAGGCGCCGGCATAGACCGGATTGGTCAGCATGTGGTGCAGCGTGTGATAGACCGGCACCTTCCATTCAATCGCGTGTTTGCCGCGGCCCTGAACGACGGCCGGAACTAGAACTTGCTCCTGCCGGAACCAGAGCAAAACCTGCCGGATCGACTGCAACTCGGCGAACTTGCGGAACACCAGAGCAATGCCGTCCTGGACACGACGATCCGAATCCTTGTCGAGCTGCCCATCATCCGCTTTGACATAGCCGACAGCCACAGTCAGCAGAAGTTCCCCCCGGCGAGCCTTCTGCCTGAGCGCCTCGATGGAGCGCTGCCGGAATACCGAAAGCTCCATCTCGCTCATCGTGCCCTTCATGCCAAGCAGCAGACGATCGTTGATCAGACGCGGATCGTAGACGCCATCTTCATCTACGATCAATGTCCCGACCAACCCGCAGAACTCAAGCAAGGTGTGCCAGTCACGGCCGTTGCGCGCCAGCCGCGACGCCTCCAGCGAGACGACCGCTCCGACACGACCTTCGCAGATGGCCGCCAACAGCTTCTCAAAGCCGGGCCGAGCCGTGCCGGCGCCGGATCGGCCGAGATCGTCATCGACGATTTGCACATCATCCCAACCCAACTGCCGAGCCCGCTCAGCTAGGCCATATTGGCGACGCTGGCTCTCAAGGTTGTTTACGACCTGGTAGGACGTTGATTGCCGGATGTAGATGATGGCGCTGCGGCAAAGGTGCTCAGCGGTAATCTTGCTCATCACCCGCCTCCTTCCGGTTCGGGATCGACAGTCCGACGCCCGGCACGGACGCTGCTTCGACGAGTAGAGACTGCAACAGCACCACCGCCTTTACGCGTTCCTCGCCCGACATCTTGGCCGGCGGTATGGTGGGCACAAACAAATCCAGTTGGGTGCGCAGCGGATTCTTCATCGGCATGTCCTCCTCCGGAGATCGAGTCTCTTGGAAGAGAGCCTACGAGATGATCGAGAAGTGCGCGAAGTTCGAGGAGGTGTGTGAGCGAAAGTCGGGGCGCGGCAACGATCGCAACCGAACCGGCCTGTGGGGCGGCCATCCAGTCCGGAAGATGGAAGCTTCCGCCGTGCGGCTGCCGAACCAAAAGGTGGCGGATGCCGTCATGATCATGCTCACCGACCACCGCAACGGTCTGCCCAACCAACGGATGGAATGGATAGGTGACGACAACGTCGAAGCCCGGATTCCCGGCATTATGACGCTGCTTCCGACGGCGGCGCCGA
>NZ_JAMYPW010000099.1:0-2784 GCF_040320565.1 Mesorhizobium sp. M0664 | reverse complement strand
ACCCGCAGGTCATCGACCGGTGCCGCGCCAACGACGTCGACTTCATCTTTGGCCTCGCGCCCACCACGACCCTGCGCAAGCATGTCGCGGATCTGGAGGCCAGGACGACGGCGCGCTTCGAAGCGTCGGCCAAGACAGGCAAGGTCCGCAGGTTCAAGGAGTTCGTTGACGGCGCCCGCGGCGCGGCCGGGCCGGCAGCACTCAGGCGACTATAACGGGCGCAGAGCCGACCCTGCGGCTTCCAGACATTGTCGTGTACAGCTTCAGACCCTCAAGCCGAGCCCGCAGGGCCTCGCTTACCTTTTACGGGGCGGCGGTACGTCCAAGCCGCTTCAACAGTTAAGAATTTCGCAAAGACGATACCCCCGGATCGTCGAGCTTCCGCTGCCACTTCCCGCATTCGCCGAGGCGGTCAATGACCCGCCCTTCACAACGTTATCCGGCAAGCATCTGGATGCGAGAGATAATGTTGCCGGAGGCATCTCTCATGGCTTCTACACCTGCCTGAACGCCAGAACCGCGTTCGTGCCGCCAAAGGCGAAGGAGTTGCTCAGTGCCACGCGCACCTTGCGCTCGCGTGCCACATTGGGCGTGACGTCGAGATCGCAATCGGGGTCCAGCTCACGATAATTGGCAGTCGGCGGCACGACGCTCTCGCGGATAGCCATCACGCAGGCGATCAACTCGAGCGCGCCGGACGCGCCGAGGCAATGCGCGTGCATGGACTTGGTAGAAGAAATGGACATTGAGAAGGCGTGCTGACCGAAGACGCGCTTGATCGCCGCCGTCTCGATCTGGTCGTTGGCCTTGGTGCCGGTGCCGTGCGCGTTGAGATAGTCGACATCCTCGGCGTCCAGCCTGGCATCGGCAAGGCAGGCCCGCATTGCTGCCTCCGGCCCCTCGACAGTCGGCGCGACGATGTCGGACGCATCGGCGGAAAGGCCGGCACCGGCAATTTCGGCAAGGATGGTGGCGCCCCGAGCCTGGGCATGCTCGTAGCTTTCCAGCACCGCCATGCCGGCGCCTTCACCAAGCGACAGGCCCTGGCGATCGGCCGAGAATGGCCGGCAAGTATCGGGCGAAAGCACGCGGATCGCTTCCCATGCCTTCAGCACACCCCATATGAGCGGCGCTTCGCTGCCGCCGGCAAGCATCACGTCGGCCCGGCCGAGCCTGATCTGGTCCACCGCGCAGGCAATCGCATGGTTTGCCGAGGAACAGGCGGACGTGACGCCGAAGACCGGCCCGCGCAGGCCGAGACTCATGCTGACCTGGCCGGCAGCGGCACCCGGCATCGCCTTGGGTACAGTCAAGAGAGCGGCACGCTTACCGCCCAGAAGGATGGCGCGGTAGGTTTGCTCGATCGCATCCCACCCGCAGCCGCCAACGCCCACCGTCGCACCGAAGCGATAGCTATTTCCCTCTTTGGAGGAAAGTCCGGCCTGACGCATGGCTTCGCGCGCCGCAAGCACAGCGAGCAGGCTGAAGCGGTCCATGGAGATGAGTTGCTTGCCGTCGATGTCATGCTCCGGCAGCGCCTTGATCTCGGCACCGATCCTGACCCTCAATTCATGGAGCTCGGAGTTGACGATTGGGCCGATGGCGGAGCGGCCTTCTCGCATCTCTCTCCAAATGGCGGCGGCGTTGGTCCCAAGCCCGCAAATCCCGCCAATCCCAGTAATCACGACGCGCCTGTCCATTCACACCCCCTTGGCGAGCAAGCTGCGCACGGCTTCCACCATGTCCCCAACATTCTGGAGATCCGACCATGCCTCGGCCGTATTCATCTCGATCTCGATGCCGTAAGCCTGCTCCAGGTCCCAGAGAACGTCCGCCAATCCCAGTGAATCGATACCGAGCGAAGTCAGTCCCGTGGCAGCCGTTATCTCGCCGCCTGTGGCAGGCGCTATGCCGCCCTCCGACGCGGCGCGCTTCTTGATCATGGCGATTATTTCGTTGGCGAGTTGATCTGCCATCTTGTTCCTTTCCAGCTTGCGTTTTCGGCGTCGTTCAAAACCCGAGTCGCGTCGCGTTGCCAAAATTGCCCCTCATAGAGCCTGTGCGACCGACCAAGCCCAATGCCCATAGGAACCGGACGAGTTCCGGCTTCTGCGGCGTCAGCCCGATGACGAAGAAAAGTCGCCGGCCTCCCGCTTTTGCGCCAGCACATCAAGAATCTGCGTGTAAATGGATAGGAACCGTCGTCAAACGTCAGCTAAACGCTGCGGCGGTGGGTGCTGTCAGCGTATTCACTCGGCACCTCATATGTAATCGAGATGTTTCATAGCTCCGGACCATGCGATCAACTATTGTACCGGTCCGCCATTCGTCGGAGAGTTCGACATGATCGGAGCGCTGCCTCTCATTCCCAGTACAATCTCCACCGCACGCGACAGATTTCCTCTTTCGGGCTCTTCTCAAGGGACTCGCCACGCGATAGAGGCAGTGATCGGCGCACGTGAGGTCCTGCCAAGTCCATGCGACATTCCGGAAAATTGGTAAAATCGTTTGTTTCAATCAAATGCATCCACGCTATGGATAGCTAAGACATGCGTTTCAAAGGGCTCGATCTGAATCTTCTCGTCGTTCTCGACGCGCTGCTGAGCGAGCGCGGCCTCACGGCGGCGGCACGCCGCATCAACCTAACCAAATTCATGGGGGTTGGTGGATGTGGCGCAAGCCGTTGAAATGACGTAGGATTGGTTGCTTAAGCCGATCCGAACCATTTCCCGGAGACCACACCCACCATGAACGATCTTGCGCTGCCGCTGAGCGGTTTGTCAT
>NZ_JAMYPW010000098.1:0-2891 GCF_040320565.1 Mesorhizobium sp. M0664 | reverse complement strand
CCGGCGTCTCATGATCCGCGCCAAAATGTCTTTAATTTATAAGGCGATCGACAGATGAGCAGTATATCGCACCGCCGTCGGAGCCGGCGAAGAGCGCATTCTTGCGGATGGCGCGCTCGACGACGTTGGAGTCGATCTCGATCGTACCGTTGTCGAGGAATCCTGTCAGACCTTGCCAGCGCGAGAGCGCGTAGCGGATGGCTTCCGCCAGCTTGGTCTTCTGGCTGATAAGGGTGAGTTGCTGCCTAAGCCACGGCTCAAGGGCATTGATTACGGGACGGCTTCTCTCCTGCCGGACGGCGCGGCGTTCGTCGGCGGAACGACCGCGGATATCGCTCTCAACGTGGTAGAGTTGGGCGATGCGGGCGAGCGCCTCCGTCGCGATCGGCGCGGGGCCGGACTGCGCGAGCTCATAGAAGCGGCGACGCACGTGCGACCAGCAAAAGGCCAAGCTCACGGCGTTGCGTTCGGCCAGCGCCTTGTAGCCCGCGTATCCGTCGACCTGCAGGGTTCCGACAAAGTCCTGAAGATGCCGGATCGGCTGTTCGGCCTTGCGGTCCGGAGCGTAGAGATAGGCGACGCCGGGTAGGTCCATTCCGCCCCAAGGTCGGTCGTCTCGGGCATAGGCGAACAACTGCCCCGTTTTGGTCCGCCCCCGGCCCGGATCAAGCACAGGCGCAGTGGTCTCGTCCGCGAAGAGCTTGTCTGAAGCCTTCAACCGCTCGAACAGCCGCTCATGCACAGGGCGAAGCAGGAAAGCTGCCTTGCCCACCCAGTCGGCGAGTGTCGAACGGTCGAGATTGACGCCCTGGCGGGCGTAGATCTGGGCCTGACGATATAGGGGAAGGTGGTCGGCATACTTCGACACCAGAACATGAGCCACCGTGGCCTCTGTAGGAATGCCGCCTTCGACGAGACGTGCCGGCGCTGGCGCCTGCACGACCACCTCTTCGCAGGCCCGACACGCATATTTCGGTCGACGGGTGACAATCACCCGGAACTGGGCGGGCACGATGTCGAGACGCTCGGAGACGTCCTCGCCCATAACATGCAGCTGGCCTTGGCAGCACGGGCAGATCTTGTCGGCGATGTCGATTACCTGCTCGACGCGCGACAGATGGGCGGGCAACGAGCCGCGGTTGGCGCGACGCTTACGAGCCCTGGCATCACGCTTTGAGGGGTCCGCGGCTTCCGCGCTGGCGAAGCCCTCCGCCTCTACCTGCTCGGCTTCCTCCAGGCCCAGAAGAAGCTGGTCTTCGGGCAGGCTCTCCGCCCTTCGCCCGAAGCGATGGCGCTGCAACTCCTTGATGATTTGGCGGAGCCTCTCATTCTCCGCACGCGCGGCCAGAAGCATCGCCTGAAGCGCATGAGGATCGTCGGGTAGGGCAGCGGCCGCGTCGGTCACGAAGCGGATTCAAGCATGGATTCCAGTGATTTGGCAATAAGGGGATGGTCAGCTCGCCGTCGTTGGAACACGCATCTCGCGCGTTTCGTGCACCCGCCGCCAGTCGAGGCCTTCCAGGAGTGCCTGCAACTGTGCCGCCGTCAGTCGCACGACACCATCGGCAATGCCCGGCCAGCAGAACTTGCCATCCTCCAGCCGCTTGGCGAACAAGCATACGCCCGTGCCGTCGAAGTAGACGAGCTTGATCCGGTCGGCCCGCTTGGCCCGGAACACGTAGACCGCGCCCGAGAATGGATCCGCGCCCATCGCCTCGCGCACGAGCGCTGCCAGACCTTCCGCTCCCTTGCGGAAGTCGACCGGCTTCGTCGCCACCATGACCTTGACCGCTCCCGTTGGCCCGATCACGACGTTGCCCTCAGCGCACGGATCACCGCTGCAACCGTCTTCGAATCCGCCCCACGACCCACCCGCATTGCGATGCCGTCGATCTCGAGCTCGATCACACCAGCGTCTCGAGCCGGCTCCCGCTTTCTTGGCTGCGGCCGATGCTTCGCCGCAGGCTTCGGAGGCGCTGCCGTCACCACCGCCGGCACGAACATGGATTCCAATATTGCTGCCTCCCCCATCGGCCGGCGAGCAGCCCGACGCCAAGTGAACAATTGCTGCGGGGAAAGCCCATACCGGCGTGCCACAGCACAAACCGTCTCGCCCGCCTCGTAGCTCTCCGCCACTATCCGGGCCTTCTCCTCCGGCGGCCACTCACGCCGCCGACCCGAACCAGTGAAGATCTCCAGCCGACGGACCGGCTCCTCGTCCCTGGACTTAAGCGTAAACTCTGAAATCGTCATATGTCGAAGCCCTCAAAGGCCTCGAACATCGTCCCTTACATCCACGCGCGAAAGGTGCCGCCGGGACAGCGCTTACGTTGCAGCGTCCTTGTCGGAACCCACAGCGCAGCGCCCAGGACGACCACGCAAGCAGAAGGCGGTCCGTGACGCCGGTGTGATCGAGCTTGCGAGCTTGAGATCGACGGCGTTGTGATGCGGGTCGGCCATGGCGCCGACGCCAGCACGGTGTCTGCGGTCATTCGCGCGGTGAAGGCGACGTCGTGATCGGGCCGACTGGTGCGGTCAATGTCATGGCGGCGACGAAGCCAGTAGACTTCCGCAAGGGCGCGGAGGGATTGGCCGCGCTGGTGCGCGAGACGATGGTCGCCGATCCGTTCTTATGTGTCGCCGTGGACATGTGGCGGCGCGGTCCCGAAGCGGTAATTCCGCGGTGATCGCGAGCTTTGCCGCCACATTATATCTCATCACTTTCTCCTTCGGGCTCAGGATTCCCCGGCGCGCCCGTGATGGAAAGCGTGTAATGTTGGAGCTTATATCCGAGTGTGCTCAAAGGTCCAATGCTTGCTCGACAGCGTCGGCTAAACGATCAACGATTTCTTCGATTGCCTCTCCCGTCACGATAAGCGAGGGAGCAATAA
>NZ_JAMYPW010000097.1:0-3141 GCF_040320565.1 Mesorhizobium sp. M0664 | reverse complement strand
TGCGCTTGAGGACGGCAGTCGGAATCAGATTACCGCTCGTCATCGCAGCTCTCCTCCTCCGTTGCCACGCCGGCGGCGGCCATCAGTACGTTGGCGAGCCGGGCGATCACTATGGTCCGTTGCGCTTACCCCACACGATTGAGACTGGCGTTTTCGGATCGCTGATCCGCCGTGAAAATTCGGTATGGAAGGTGGTCGAGGGAACAGAATAGCCCACGGGGACGCGGAAGTCCTGTCGAATGGGCTCGGGGCGTCCCCGCGAAATGACTTGAGTGAGGTGCTCGTAAAGGATTCGGCCCGCTGGCTTCGGCTCCTTACGCCGCGTTGTCCATCGCCTGACACGTTCCCGAAGATAGAGCCGCTCGCTTCCATGTCGGTCGGCACGAGCTGGTCACGAAGGTGGCTTTCATAGGCGTCGAAATTCCGTGCGCTGTGGACAAACTCGAACTTCCCGAAAAACGCCAGTGCCGCTTCTCGACCACCACACTCCTTCTCGAGCCGTAGCCTTGTGTCCCTGGGAATAAGGTCGAGCGATAGCAAAGTACCTTTCAGGCTCACGGCAACATCAGCGTCAGGGATGCGGTTGGTTCTAAGACTTGCGGAATGGATAGAGCCTTGCTTGGCCACCTTCTTCATAGAGTTGGCCCACTTGCCGAGAAGGGAGGTCCCTCTGGGTTTCTTCTCGAGTAACCAATCCCAGGTGAGTGGATAGTCGATCTGGTCCACCGTAAACTTAACTTGGTAGTATTCCAGCGATCCATCGCTACGAGCCACGACGACATCGTCCAGCGAGCTGTCTGTCTTGTCAGCCTCAAGCTCAACCCAACTGTAAGACTTGGGGTCCCGATAGAAGCGAATTAGCGCCTCGATCGCTACGAGGTCTTGATACTCATTGGCTTGATCGTCGTGTTCGCCAAGGCCGCCGTCTTCTCCGCCAGGATCTCTATGGCAACGCTAGGCGGCGCGTTTCCGCATCGAGCTTACCGGCGCCGGCCCCTATCCAGCCGTGTGTTTTTAGGCCGGTACAAATTATCCAAATACAATCAGGGCGATAATACTAGGCCCCTCGACATCATTCCAACAGCTTTTCAATGATGAGTCTCTTTTCTTGTGATCAGCCTGATCCATCGCCGTGACCTCACCAGGGTTCGCCGCGCAGCATCAAGCGCACCCAGCCCGGAGTCTTCGCAACGTCTCTTTCGCTTAAGCGGCTGCTGCGGGCTTGCCGTCAGCGCCACATGACGACTCTCTCTACCTCGGCGCCGGGGCAGCCGGCCTTGCGATCCTATCGCGAAGGCGAGTCTCCTTCGGACTCAGCCTTTTTCAGTCGACAAACAACTCTGTCACCATCAACCGTGTAGACGTTCGTAAAATTTCGGCGACCGAACAGATCCGAGTCTTGTTTGTCGTAGACCTCTTTGGCTCCGGCCAGCACCCAGATCGGACGAAAGCCGTTAGCCTGACACATCTGCAAAAACTCCGTGTGGGCCACGAGTACCGTGCTCGGCCCCGCTTGCTCTGCTGACGGATCGAACGCCCGCGTCGTGCCCTGTGAGTCTACGTATCGAACCGTGCGGCCGTCGGCGAGTCGCAGTCCGAGCGCCTTGATCACCCACGGGGCGGGCAACCGCACCGAGAAGTTTTGTTTCAGACTATGGTCATAACTCCCCGCTTCTTGAAGAAACTGAACCGTTGTTGCGGCCGACTCGACGCCAGCTCGTCGGTGTTGGCGATTCCCCCACCAGCGTGACCACTGCGGATCGCGGTCATTGCGCCAGTCGTACTCGCCCAAATACCAATCGTCCTGGCCATCCTGGTTTAGTCCGAGATCGTGATTTCCCAAAAAGAGCGCATCTTTAAGCTGGTCAAGACCAGCAGATTCATCACCGATATGCACTATAAGACACTCGAGCCGCAGCCATGTTTCACGCAGGATTCGCTCGGTTTCCTGGGTTGTGCCCCGCAACCGAAAATGTTGAAAGCCCCCCAACGGCAGCCACTTCTGACCGTTGTGATCCGATTTAAGGTCGACAAAGCAGGCGCCGTCGAGCAGCTCGCGGTCGGCATCCAGCCACTCCCAGGCAGCATCACGATCCATCGCTGCCTTCCTCGGAATCACTGGCATCCAGAACGTGGGCTCATTGAACGACGCCCAGCCCCAGTCGTGGCTCTCTTCCATCAGCCGGGATGGATCAATTTTGCGAAGCCGCCGTACTGTTTCGCGATGCTGCGCGGTCCAATCCCCTTTCGGTGCAGCGCAGTTGTCGGAAATCCTCGACATCAGCTCGTGCAGTGCGATCCACTGGTACTTCTTGCCTATGCGTTCGCTCTTGTGACCGGTCCGTCCATGGCCACACGAGCGGTCATACTGGCCATGGAGCCCTTCGCTCCAACCGAGATCATGGGCGCGCATACAGACCCAACGCTGCGCCCAGGCAACATTGAACTCGGCAGGATTTTCACCCCAACCAGCCGAAGGTCGCCAGTGACGCGCCATCACGCGGTATCGCTCAAACCGCTCAGTCCCGAGCGTATCGCGAAACTTTTCCTCGATCCTCTGATGCTCCTTTGCGCTATCGCCGCTGGCATAGGCCCATTCCGGACCCTTGGCCCGGAGCGCATCCATTTCTTCGAACAAGTGCTCCATTTCGGGTGTCGAATAAGAATCAAATTCAGCGCGCCATAGTGAGTATAGATCCGCGGAAGATGGAGGGCTCGTCTCCTCACGGCCGGCTGGGCTCCAGCCCCCTACGGCATACTTGATGACGTAAGATCCGAAGTCCCCGTGATGACCCGTAGAGGACACGATCTCATCGCTCAGTATCACGCCGTCTCGGTACGTACGGGTATACCTATCGATCTGGGCGTCCGGTACCGGTTCAAGCGGCCAATTGCTAGAAAAGGGCGGATGGGTGTTGACGCCGCCGGGAATAAAATCGGTGCATCCTCTGCTCTCTGCGTACCTTAAGAGGGAGGAAAGATGGTCGCGCCACACAAGGTCTAAGGGTACCGGGCCACGCTGGAAGAACTGCATCGCCACTCTTTTGGCGATGACGCCTAGGTCGTGTGGACTCTTGGGATTCCCAAGGCTGAGCAAATCAGATTCAAGGCTGTCTTTTGGAGGCAGCCATGGGTGTTCTC
>NZ_JAMYPW010000096.1:0-3689 GCF_040320565.1 Mesorhizobium sp. M0664 | reverse complement strand
CGGCGTGCGCGTCTTCAGCCGTTCCACAAGGTCGGGATTGGCGATGAACGGGCGCCCGAAGGCGAAGAGGTCCGCCTTGCCCTCGCCGAACCGCGACGCCGCGAGGTCGAGGTCATAGCCGTTATTGGCGATATAGGTATTGTTGAAGCGCCGGCGGAGCGATCCGAAGTCGAACGGCGCGACATCGCGATCCGCCCGTGGCGCCCTCGACGACATGGATATAGACGATGCCCAAAGCATCGAGTTGATCGACGATAAGTCGAACTGCGCCTGGGGCGCGCTGCTCGAGACGCCGTTGGCGGGCGAGACCGGCGAAATCCGGATGCCGGTATGGGCTTGGGCAGTTGGATGCCGACGAGCGAGGCTTCGTCGGTGATCGGGGCGGGCGTTTTGTATCCAACAGCCTTCATAACAGGCATCTCCTCATACTTGAGACGCAGATAAGCCGTATCTGCGCGGTCCGTCGGCGAGGCATTCTGCGTCAGGCGACGCGGGGCGTGAGCAGGACTTCCAGGCCGATGTTGCGGTACATCTCACGGCGCATGCGGTCGGCGACGCCATTGACGATCTCGGCCCCGTCTTGCGACGGATCGACGTGGACCCGGAACGGACGCTTGCCGAAGGGCGCGCCGACGACGCGAACGATCTCGCGGGCCACTTGTGCCGGATCGGCGTCGGCGGGTTCCAGGTCCGCTAGGCCCTTCAGCGCTTTGTCGGCGATCCCGGCGTAGGGGCCGGATTCATACTCTGCGACTCGGGCCGTATCGGACGGCGAACCGGAGTGTGCGAAGTGGTTGGTGCCCTTGGTGAAGGCGCCTGGCACCATGATCGTCGTCTCGATGCCCCACAGGGCCAGTTCAGTCGAATAGGACACCGCCAGGGCGTCCATGGCCGCCTTGGCGGCGAAGTAGGGCGCCAGGAAGGGCGGCGTGCCGCCGCGCGTCGAGGACGAGCCGACCCAGACCAGCAGACCCTTGCCCTGGCCGCGCATGTGCGGCAGCGCGGCGCGATTAACCCGCTGCGCGCCCAGCACGTTGACGTCGTACTGCTGGATGAACTGGTCCGGGGTGAAGGCCTCGGCAGGGCCGAATACCATATGCCCGGCATTGTGGACGATGACGTCGAGCCGGCCTACGTCCTTCAGAACATGAGCGATACCGGTCTCCGCCGAGGTGTCGGACTGGACGTCCAACTCGATGGTGCGCAGGTCGAGGCCATGCTCCTTCGACCAGGCGGCTACTTCGGCGACGCGAGGCGCGTTGCGGCCTTCGGTCTCGCGCATGGAGGCATAGACCGAGTGGCCGGCTTCGGCCAGGGCGCGTGCGGTCATGAGGCCGAAGCCCGACGAGGCGCCGGTGACGAGAATGACTTGCTTGGACATGGTGATGGTCTTTCTTCTGGATTTGGATGAACTTATGGCTGTGTTTTGGTCTTTGGCGGTCGGCTGCGATCAAATGATCCCGCCATTGGCGCGCAATATCTGGCCGTTGATCCATGAGCCGTCTGGCCCCGCCAGGAAGGCGACGGCGTTGGCGATGTCTTCGGGCTGGCCGAGACGTTCAAGCGGCGCCAGCTTCGCGAGGCGGTCGATCAGCTCCTGCGGCTTGCCGTCGAGGAAGAGCTTCGTGGCGGTCGGTCCGGGGGCGATCGCGTTGACGGTGATGTTCCGGCCCCGCAATTCCCTCGCGAGAATGGGAGTCATGGCCTCGACCGCGGCCTTGGTGCCGGCATAGACGCCATAGGTAGGCTGCAGCAGCCCCACGACACTTGAGGAGAAGTTGACGATGCGACCACCGTCGCGCAGGCGCTTGGCCGCTTCGCGCAGCGTGTTGAACGTGCCCTTCAGGTTGATCGCGATCTGGCGATCGAACAGCGCATCATCACTCTCACCGATCGTCGCCAGATTCATGATGCCGGCATTGTTGATCAGCACGTCAACGCCGCCGAAAGCGGTCTCGGCGGAATCGAACATGCGGCGTACGGCTTGTGCGTCTGAAATATCGGCCTGCGCAGTAACCGCCCGCCCGCCGCCCGCCGCTTCGATCCTGGCGACCACCGCATCCGCCGAGGCGGCGTTGCCGGCGTAGTTCACCACCACGGTGAAGCCGTCCTTGCCGAGGCGTTCGGCGACGGCCGCGCCGATGCCGCCCGAGGCGCCGGTCACGATGGCAACCTTCTGTGTCTGATCGGTCATTGTCTGTCTCCTTCTTTGGGTGTCGTTGTGGCTCCTGATGACAGACAGATGCACCTTTCGCTTATGCAGATAATCATGCATTATCCGGCATCACTATCCGACAGGTCGTATTATGGATCGTTTCGACGCCATGCGCGTCTTCACTCGCATCGTCGAACGCAGGAGCTTTACCAAGGCTGCCGATGACCTCAGTCTGCCGCGTTCATCCGTGACAGATGCCGTGCAAGGGCTGGAGGCGCGGCTCGGTGTGCGGCTGTTGCAGCGGACCACCCGTCAGGTCAGCCCCACACTGGATGGCGAGGCCTATTACCAACGATGCGTCAGCCTTATCGCTGACCTGGAGGATGCCGAGGGCGCTTTCGTCGGCGCTAAGCCGTCAGGCCTCATCCGCGTGGACGTGCATGGCACCCAAGCGCGGCACTTCCTGTTGCCCGGTCTGCCGCGCTTTCGCGAAATGTACCCCGACATCCGCCTGCATTTCAGCGAGGCGCATCAGCCCGTGGACCTGATCCGGGAAGGGTTCGACTGCATCCTGAGAGCGGGCGAGCTGGCCGACAGCGCGCTAATCAGGCGGCGGCTGGCTATTCTGGAGCGGGGCACCTTTGCCAGTCCGGACTATCTTAATCGGCTGGGCATGCCGAACACACCCGACGACCTTAATGGCCATGAAATGATCGGGCTGCTTGCGCCCGACACGACCGAGGTCGTCCCTCTCGCTTTCCTCGTGAAAGGAAAAGTGAACCGCATCACGCTGCCTGCCATGATGACGGTGACCGGCCCGGAGACGAACGTTGCCGCCGCCTGTCTTGGCCTTGGGCTCATTCAGGTGCCGCGCTATCGTGTAGTCTCGGAGCTGGCGAGCGGCGCGCTTATCGAAGTCCTAGCCAACTTCCCACCGACGCCCTTGCCAGTTCACGCGCTCTATTCGCACAAGCACCAGCTGTCGCCGCGGCTGCGAGTGTTCATCGACTGGGTGGCGGAGCAATTCCGCGACAAGACTGCACCGAAAATATGATACCTTCCCCCAAGAAGGGCGCAGACGATGCTCCGATTGTTTGCATTATCGTCGATTCGTGAATGGTAACCTGCGCACCAGACGCAGCCTAGTCGTCACTGCCGCCAACTATCTGCCGGTGGGACGCCCGCGGGCTCGCGCATTGGCGGCCACTATCGCGCAGATTCATAGCGGCGTTAGAGGGCTATAGAGTAGACAAAGTTCTCATCTTCATCCCGCACGGCCCGCCACGAAGTGGCCTTATGTCAAGTTTTCCGCTGATAGCGCGCATTCGTGCTGCGGACACCGGGAGTCCGAATAGGGTCAGGGCTTAGCCTTCAATTACTCTGGCGGAAGACCCATTAAGGTCCGAATCCGGTCGTTTGAATTTTACAGCTGCGATCACGGCGGAAGTCCATCTCGGCTTCAAGAACCTCCTGCACGACACTCTGCAATGCCTGGCGAAAGCCGTCCTCATCCGACAACAGCAACGCTTTCAAC
>NZ_JAMYPW010000095.1:0-4182 GCF_040320565.1 Mesorhizobium sp. M0664 | reverse complement strand
ACCACGTTTTATCATCAGCTCGAAGCGCAGCACCTTGATGGCATCTCCGCCAAAAGATGAGGCTCAAGCCGAATACCCCATCTGTTGATCGTCGGCGAGAGCCTGCGCGCGCCGAAATTCCTGATTTCGCAACGCATGGCTTTGGCGCGCCGCCTGCGTCGCAATTACATCTACATGCTGCTGATCCTGCTGCTGGCCTGGATCCTCAAACTGTCGACCCCCGGTCTTCTGACCGAAGGTGTCCGCATCGGCTTCGTCGGGTCGATGCGTGAGGCCGTCGCCAGTGCTGCCTTGGGTTCAATTCCGGGCGCCGTCATCGTCGTGCTGGTCGCCGTCCTCTATGCGGGCCTGCTGGTGACAGCATTTCTGACAGAGAGCGACGACGGCGAACTCTCCTTCGGTGACGTCCACGTCTAGCAACGCAACGCCCTGTCTAGCAACGCAACGCCCTGTCGCGCGTTGTTGGACACGTGCATTGGGCGATGGGGGTTTCATGGCTTGGCAGGCTCCGACACGTTCCAGCCTGGCGCTGCTGGTTTGCGCTTTCGTCCCCGCGGGGGCGGCCTGGGCAGCGCAGACGCTCGTTGCCGGTACCCGGGCCTCCGGCATGGGTGGTTCGGGCGAAGGCGCTTTCGTCGCCGAGATCGTGCTTCTGCTGCTTGTCGGGCGCGGCTTGGGCGAAGTGCTGCAGCGTTATGGCCAGCCGGCAATCATGGGCCAACTGATCGGCGGCATCCTGCTCGGTCCTTCGCTGTTCGGCTGGCTGTGGCCGTCGGCCCAGCACCTGATCTTTCCCAGTGATCCTGCGCAAAAGGGCATGATCGACGCCGTCTCGCAGCTCGGCATCCTGATGCTGCTTTTGCTGACCGGCATGGAGACGGACCTGCGGCTGGTGCGCCGGGTTGGCGCGGCCTGTTTTTCCATTTCGGCTACCGGCGTCGTGGTGCCCTTCATCTTCGGTTTTGCGCTGGCGCAGTTCCTGCCGGACGCATTGCTGGCTGACCCCACGCAGCGCACCGTCGCCGGGCTGTTCCTGGGCACGGCGCTGTCGATCTCGTCGGTCAAGGTCGTCGCCATGGTGGTGCGCGAGATGAACTTCATGCGCCGCAACCTCGGACAGGTGATTATTTCCTCGGCGATCATCGAGGACACGATCGGCTGGCTGGTCATCGCCGTAACCTTCGGCATCGCCACCAATGGCAAGCTACAGTTCGCGCCGCTGGTGACCACCATCGCCGCGGTGGCACTGTTCATGGTGTTCTCCTTCACCATTGGCCGCCGTCTTGTCTTCACCTTGATCCGCTGGACCAACGATCAATTCCGCAGCGAGTTTGCGGTGATCACCATGATCCTCATCATCATGGGAGCGATGGCGCTGATCACTAATCTGATAGGCGTCCATACCGTGCTGGGGGCGTTCGTCGCCGGCATCCTGGTCGGGGAATCGCCCATCCTCTCCAGCCATATCGAAGGTCAGCTTCGCGGCGTCATCACCGCGCTGTTCATGCCGATCTTCTTCGGCATGGCGGGGCTTTCCGCCGATCTCACAGTGCTCGCCGATCCAACCCTTGCCATGCTGACGGGCGCTCTCGTGATCATCGCCAGCATCGGCAAGTGTGGCGGCGCGTTCATCGGCGCCAAGCTCGCCGCCATGTCGCTCAAGGAAGCAATCGCCGTCGGCAGTGCCATGAACGCACGCGGCTCGACCGAGGTGATCGTCGCCAGCATCGGCCTGTCGATGAACATCCTGTCGCACAATCTCTTCACCATGATCGTCACCATGGCCGTGATCACCACCTTGGCCATGCCGCCGATGCTGCGCTGGGCGCTCGGCCGGCTGCCGGTTGGGCACGACGAGCAGCAGCGTGTCGAGCGCGAGGCGTTGGACGAATACGGCTTCATTTCCAGGCTGGAGAGGCTGCTGGTGCTGGTCGACGACAGCAGGATCGGCAAGTTCACCGCATATCTCGCCGGACTGGTCGGCGGAGGCAGCGGCATGCCCACCACCTTGCTTCGCCTGCCCACCACCTTGCTTCAGCCGAAAGACGGCCGAGTTGACAGGCCGACCGACAGCAAGGGACAGGAGCGCGCCCTCCAGGAAATCAAAAAGGGTGCAAAAAAGAGCGCTCAGGCGGTGAAACGGATCGAAGATACGCTTGTCGACAAAGTCCATCTGACGGCCCGCACCGAATTGGATGCCACGGGTGAGACGATTGCCGAAGAGGCCCGCAAGGGATACGGCCTGTTGCTGGTCGGCATGGACAATGTGCTGACCGCCGATGGCGCCTTCGCGCCGGCCCTCAACGACATTGCCGCAGGATTTGACGGCCCGCTTTGCCTGGTCCTGAACGGCGGCAATGCTGGCGAAAAGATGCCGACGCTGAGGGCCGGCACCAGTATTCTCGTCCCCGTCAACGGTACCCAGGTGGCGCGTCGCGCCGCCGACTTGGCGCTGGCGCTGGCCCGTCCAAACCGGGCGCGGATCAAGGTTCTCTACGTCTCGCAAAAGGCAGCCAAGGGCCGCAGGTCGACATCGGTGTCGCATAGCCGCGAAGAGGCCGTCCTGAAAGACATCGCTGATCTGGCGGGCCGCTACGGCCTGCATATCGACACAGCGTTCCATACCCGCGTCACACCCGACAAGGCGATCACCCGGGAGGCGGCCAAAGGAGCGGCGATCGTCGTGATGGGCGTCACCCAACGTCCGGGTGAGGACCTGTTCTTCGGTGAAACCGCCGGCGCTGTTTTAGCCGCCTGCAACTGCCCGGTCGTGCTTCTGGCCAGCGCGCGGCCCAAGCACGACGCCGCTGGCGCTGAGCTGGCAGCGTGAATTTCACCGCGCATTGATCGGTCGGCAGGAATGTCGATCGAGCCTCTGAAAGCGCTGATCAGCCAAGCGTAAAAGAACTCGAACCGAACGGCTCGGTTCCGTTAGCAGAGAGTACAGGAAAGGGTGAACGCCGGCTCAAAGAATGTTCGCGCGGCAAATCACCACTGACCGCATAACTAATTGAAAAGAAATCAGAAGATTGTGGCAGAAGGGACCTTATGCCGGATTTTCAAGCGGCCAATTTGGCGCACCCGTACAAAATTTTCGTGATTGGAAACGACAGGCTTGCCGACCCATCTCGGGGTGGTCCGAGCGACGCGAATTCCTCCCGAGGCACGCCACTTGACGGACAGACCAAAGAACTACCGGAGTACCGAAATGACCAAGCTCGCTCTTACCGCCGCCGCCATCCTCGTTGCCACCGGCACTGCTTTTGCCGGCAGCGACCATTATGGCTCGGACAACGTCAACCAGCCGGCCGCTGCTGCTGCCAACGTCGACAACACCTTCACCGGTTCGATCCGCAAGCCAGTTACTTCCGAGCATACCGGTGCCAAGACAACCTCCGAGTCGGTGGCGCCTGAATCCGGCCAAGGCATCTGGGGCCGCTGATTATCACGGCCCGCAACACAAAGAGCGGCGGGCTTGGCCCGCTACTCTTGCTGTCGCGTATCAACGGGCGTGTGCGCCGAATAGCATCCTGCGCCAATCGAATACTTTGATTTGCAGGTTTCATCTGTAGCCACAATCTCGGTTGCTGAAATCGTCCAGCAACGTGCACATCGGAAAAAGCCGGGTGCGTATTCGTCGGCGCGGACAGCGCTCTCATCTCGAATGCGTCGAAAGCAATGACAACTCACGAATGACCAGTACATTGGAGTACGTGAAATGACCAAGACTGCTCTTACCGTCGCCACTATCGTCCTCGTCGCCACGGGCAGCGCCTTTGCAGGCAGTGATCACTATGGTTCGGACGGCGTCAACCAGCCGGCCGCGCCTGTTGGCAACGCGCCTGTCGGCACCATCGACAGCGGGTTTACCGGTTCCATCCGCAAGCCGCTGACGGCCGAGCACAACGCCGTCGACACCGAGGCGACGACCCGGTTCGGCACGGATCAACCCGTAGTGCCCCAATCTGGCCGGGGCAACTGGGGCCGTTAGTTCCTTAACCGGGAGCACAAAGAGCCGCGGGCCGGGCCCGCCGCTTTTGTTTGCGCGAAGCCGGGTTTGGTCGAAAGGTCGGCGATCCCCCGGCCTGTCAGGCAGTCGCTAGAGTCTTTCACGTTTTGACGGAAGCGTATCCGGCGTTTGCGAAGTAGTTCTTGCATTCGCCGGGTTCGATCGTCGCAACG
>NZ_JAMYPW010000094.1:0-4271 GCF_040320565.1 Mesorhizobium sp. M0664 | reverse complement strand
TGGTCGAAATGGCCGTGGGTCAGGATGATCGCGGCCGGCCGTGCGTTCGTGCCAAACCGCTTTTCCGCGACCGCAAGAATGCTGCTGCGGGACGTCGGCAACCCGGTATCGATCAGCATCCAGTTCCGATCTCCGCTGCCCGGTGCGCCGAAGAGCACGACATTGACGATTGCTAGCCGCAAATAGCCCAAGTCCGGTGCGATGCTCCAAGCGCCGTCGCCACGATCCTCGCGCCTGGCGTAGTCGGTCTCGGAAAGTCGAATCTGAACGGTCATATGATCCCGTGCCTCTATTGTTGCTGAGCAGCCGCTCGAGTCGATCGGCGGCGGTGGTATATCGCCCCGAACTTGGCACGGCCCTCCTTGTTCCTCATTCGCCACCCAGCTCCGGACGGTCCACCACAGGAACAAAGGCTCGACCAATCGGTTCGGCATTACCCGGTCACGCAAGGACGAGCTGACAGAGCAACGAAGCTGGCGCGCGCCCGATTGGATGCGGTATTTCGCCAACGCACGCGGCGGGCCTGCTGGCGCCACTGCTGGTACGGCTGCGCGACGATCACGATTCAACTCCGCCACAGGAATCCCCACGCAGGGTTGGGTTCCGAACCATTGCGGCGGAGCGCACGCGGCTCGGTCTCGCCGCTGCATTGCCTTCAAGCGCACGGTTCCTCAACTGATGCTCGGCTGGCGGCAACTTGCTCGCCAGCCGAGCCGATGTGCCATCAACAACCCTGGTCGGTCTTTTTCACCTGACCCGGCGCGGCGGTATTGGCTGTCGTGTCCTGCTGACCAGGCGCCGCCTGCTGAGCGCTGCCAGTCTGCTGGCCGGGCGCGCAGTCTCTGGCCGAGTTCGCATTTGGGGTGCCGCTGGTCGTGGTCGTGTCGGTGCCTTGATCGCCGGACATGTTGGTGCCGCTGCTCGTCGTGCCGGTGCCCTGATCCGTCGTGCTGGGCATGGTTGTCGTGGTCGAGGTTCCGCTCGAAGTTCCGCTGGTCGTCTGGGCAAAGGAAAGCCCGGCCGACACCGCCAGCACGGCCGAAGCAAAAAGGATGCGTTTCATCTTCTTTCTCCTGTCTGAATGCGCGGGATGCGCCTGGCACATCCAACAGGCAGACAGAAAGACTGTTCCCCGAAGAAGCTCAATTTTTGTAACTCTGGTCGAGGGGCTCTATTGCGCCGGGAACACGGATCAGTTCGTCGCTAATTGCTAGTTTCTCTGCCCAGATTTGGTTGAAAAGATTCCACAGCCAGTCTTGACGACCAAGAAGATGTTTCTTCTCTGTTCTCATGGCGCACGAACCAATGTCACGCCGGGCAAGGCGACCCGGCACAATAAGCTCGGCAAGGCTGAATGCAGCTGCGGCAACGTCCCCTACTGCCGTTCCGCCGACCTGATGATGGTGGTGGCGTCGATCCACTAACGCTGAAGTTCGACTGCAGCCGCTGCAAGCCGACGGTGAAGATTACGCTGCTCGAAGTGCATCCGGAGCACCTGCCGAAGCGGCTGATCATCCAGAAGCCAATGAAGATCGACGGCAAGATCCATTGGACCACCGAACGGTTCCCGGGATGAGTCCGGCAAGCGGCTGGACAGTTCAGGGGCTGACGGACGAGCGCATGGAGATCCATGCGTATTCCCACAATCCACAATGCCACCACAATCAGCCGCTCGATCTTGGAAGGCTGAAGGCTAAACTCGACCGAAGGCGCCGCAACGGCGGATGATCTGATTCCAAGCTCACGCAAAGTGCAGTGGCAATCGTGTCGTGTTGACCTATACGCCCGACACCGCGCCGCCTATCTACCGGGCAAGATCGTAGAGCCGGCAGCCGACCGAAGCCGAATTTCTCAGGCCGGCGGCGACAACGCGCCAACAGGCGACAATGTCGAAATCGTGCTGTCATAACGCGCACCGGCAAAGTATTCCTACAACGCAAAATGGCTAGCCCGGCGGCGTCCACGCCTATGCTCCACAGCTAAGTCACACCTGATCGCGACGCCGTGCACGCTCGCATTTCTGCCGTTGCGCGGTGCGCCGCAGGTGCGTAGCCTCCTATACGCACCCGGGTCACGAGCATGAAACAGATGAAAACCGACCAGATTCCACTATTCGTCCCGGACATCGTTGCCCTTGGGTGCGAGATCTGCGCGGTTGGGGATTTCGGCTGCGTCATTGGCGACGCCGATCTTTCTCTCCATCGCCTTGAAGCCATCCAGCCGCAATTGAGGCGTCTCGACCAAACATATGGCTGCCGTCGGCACCTGAAGCGGCAAATTATCGCCTACCTCAATTCCGTCGGCCGCTATGTCGATCCGGCCGAAGATAGCCCGGTGATGCCGCGCCACTGACGGCACGAGCGCCTCGGCGAACCGATTCTGTTGTTCCCGACCTTGCGCTACGCCTGCTAGACGTTGATTTGACCGGCAAGACTTCCCCACAAATCCAGGCGATGTCTGCGCAATAAGAGAGGCTTTGGCGATGCAAAACTCCCGCGCCACTTCGACTATCTCTATGCCTCACCAGGCGAAGCTTGTTTTAGCCAAGATGTGATCTCAATAGCTGAACTGTCGGCGATTAGGGAGCACTCCACACTGTAACCAAATGGGCTGCCCCGCGTTCTTTAACGGCGTACGGCTGTGCCCCTCGCGGGGCAGCCTTGTGTTTCAGGATTTCTGGCATGGTCAACCGGGACACGAGCCGCAATGAAGGAAGCTTCGACTGCCTCATCGTAGGTGGCGGGCCATCCGGGCTCGCGGCTGCGACTTACCTTGGAAGATTTCGAAGGCGAGTAATTGTTGTCGACGCAGATGAAAGCCGTGCAAAGTGGATTCCCTTGACGCGCAACTGCCCAGGCTTTCCAGACGGCATCACCGGCCCTGACCTGCTTGGCCGCCTTCAACTGCAGGCCACTCGATTCGGCGCAAGCGTGGTCCACGACACGATCGTATCCCTTCGCAAAACGAAGGCTGGGTTTTTGGCGGCCGCTTTATCTCCCATTCGTGCCCGCTCGGTGCTCATTGCTACCGGCGTTGTTGACATCCTCCCGGATCTTCCTGGCGCTACCGACATGATCCAAGCTGGCGTCTTGCGATTGTGCCCTATCTGCGACGGCTATGAAGCCATCGACAAACGAGTGGCCGTCATCGGACCAGCCGAACACGCGGTAAAAAAGGCGTTGTTCATGCGCACCTTCACTCAGGATCTGACCCTCCTGATTACTGATCCATCCGAGCCCTCCCCGCAAGAGCGTACCAAAGTTAAGAGGGCCGGAATCAAGATCGGCGTCTGCAGACCCAATGCCGTTTGCGCCACGGGCCGGGAGGCGGTAGTGGAACTCATCGACGGCGCAACGCTCTCGTTTGAGACCATCTACCCTGCGATGGGCTCGACCATCCGCTCGAGGCTTGCGGTCGACCTTGGTGGATGCTGTGACAAAGCGGGCAATCTCGTCGTGGATTCGCGCCAGCGCACCGCGGTCCGCGGACTTTATGCAGCCGGAGATGTCGTCAACGAGATCAATCAGCTTGCCGTAGCATTCGGCCACGCAGCGGTGGCTGCCACCGACATTCACAACTATCTTGCAAATGTTCGGGGCGAGCATTGGTCCCAGGCCGAACACGGCCGACCGTGACTTATAGGTACATGGCGCCTAGCTCTGACACCGAGAGCAAATCATGAGGAACGAAGAGGCACGGCGACCGTTCTGGATCGTCGGGTTTCATCATGTATCTTATTCAAATCCTCTTACCTCGGGCGGACAATTCCGGCAGACCGTTCCCCAAACAGGAATTCAACCGGCTCAAAGAGGAACTGGCCCAGCAGTTCGCCGGTGTCACAGCTTTTTTGCAGGCACCTGCAGAAAGGCTGTGGCGGCAAGGCGACCAGTGCAGCAACGATGAAATCGTCATCTTCGAAGTGATGACGGAGGAAATTGATCTGCGGGCTTGGCGAACACGCCGTGCTGACCTCGAGCGACGCTTTCGTCAGGACGAGGTGATCATCCGTTACTCATCGATCGGCGTCGTGTAGGATGCGTAGAGCTTCAGCTCGACGGGCGGGCAAGTTCGACACGGATATTATAAGCTCCGAGGCAAGCTGACTACAAACGGCTTAGCCCAATAACACCGATCGGCAAATGCGACCTTCAGAGCATGATCGAGCAGCTGTCACCCGCCTGGGGGGGATAGTGTGCTGAAGGTTCTGCAAAAAGTTTTGGAGAGAGAACGGCTCTTGCTCTGAGGGGCGAGCGGCCATGGCACGGTGGTGA
>NZ_JAMYPW010000093.1:0-4324 GCF_040320565.1 Mesorhizobium sp. M0664 | reverse complement strand
CCATGAAAAAGCTGTCGAACCCGGAAGAGCCTGCCGTGGGCCGACGAGCGGTATCCTCGTTCATACCAACATCCTGTCGCCCAAGGCGTGGGCAAGTAATCGCATTCGCAGTCCCCCATTGTCAGTTCCGGTGGCCTAGTCGAAACCGGTCGGGCACCACCACGTCGACGGCTCGGCGGCTGCGGTGTACACGTGTGCCTGGATTGGCGAATACAACCAAGCTCCAATCCCGTCTGCCGGGGGCCGCGGTCGCGTCGATTCGATCCGAAGTTATGCGGCCTGTTGCATCGCCCGTTCGTTGACGCCTGTTTCGCCTAGTCGTGTGAGCGCCTCATCGGTTGCTTTTTCTTCCTTGAGCGTCTGTTCGAGTAGCGGGACGGCGTCTTTCAAGCCAAGTAACCCGGCCCATGTGACAAGAGTCCCGTAGCGCGCTATTTCATAATGTTCGACGGACTGGGCTGCAGCCACGAGACCCGCGTCCAATGCCGGAGCCTCCTCGAATTCCTCCAAAATCTCCTGTCCTTCTTCGATGATGCCGTCGATCGCCGGGCACGTTTTCCCTTGGGCTCTCTTGCCAAAGGCGTCGAAAACTTGCTGCAGACGCTCGATCTGACCTTCCGTCTCGTCACGATGTTTTTCGAACGCCGCCTTCAACTCTTTGGACTCCGCGCCCTTTGCCATTTTCCGGAGCGCCGTCAGAATCTTGCGTTCGGCGTAGTAGATGTCTTTCAGACCATCATAGAAAAGGTCTTCCAAGCCCTTGGAGCTGCCCTGAGAGCTTTTTTTCGTCGCCATTGTCATCTCCTCTTTCATTTCTATCGACGCATGCATGGCTCTAACTGGACCAGTCTCTTGTTGTTCCTTCGGCGACGGCACACCGGCAGCCAACAGCGAGCGACGGTCGGGTTGACCGCTGATTTCAGTCCGCCGCGCCAGCAGCGGCTTGAGCATCTCGGCTGCGCTCCATTGCGGAAGTTCCGGAATGAGGATCGTCTGCCTGAAGGGTTTCCGCTGTCATCGAGTCCTTGCGGCCGCATTTTTCGCAACGGACCTTTGCCCGCACCTGATCAAGGTTCCCGATCTCTTCTCGGGCCCCCAATGGCGTCGAACCTGGACGAAGTTGCCGACCAGATCAGCAGTGTATAGGGGCCGCGGACCTGTTTTGCGATGTAGTTGAACTCACCTTGAGGCAGCTGCTCGCGCAGGCGTTTGGACGACAGGCGGACGGCATCATGGCCTCTAAATTCGAATTCGAGGTCAAGAGGACCACGTCCACAGCATAGTTGCACCTAGGATCCTCCTCGATGTCGCCAGCGGCGCGAAGCCTCAGATGGTCTTCGAAAACCCCTCTGCGGACCGAGCATGTCATGTCTCCTTTGCAGTACCGGAAAGGCCGTGGACAGCCGTGTCGTCCTTCGCGATGCTGAACGGATGCGACGGCGGTTTGTTCCTGAGGCCAACATGCGCTGGAGCCGGATTGACTTGCACCCCCGATCACAAACGAATGAGAACATTCAATCGGGGTCCTCATGGCTTCCGCCATCGACATTCTGGCATGCTGACCAGCGACGAGGTCGGCAATTGTCCAGGACTAGAGCGGCCGGCCAGGTGCAGCGGTGCCGGGGGGACCTCACGCTCCAAGGCCGTCCTGGCCTTCGCCAGCGACAACCACAAGGCCTGCAAAAAAGCTTCATCTGCTTGCGGTGTTAATCCGACCTCCTTGCAATGTTCAACGATCCTGTCCTGGATCGACACTGCGGTTTCATACCGTTGGACAACCCTTGCCAGAACGTCCTGACAGGTGCCAATCGCCACCTCCCGAATGTGGTCAGCGACGGGAGAGAGGGCAGCACGGGTGACATCATGAGCAACGGGGGCGTCCCGATCAGTCGGATGTATTCCGCCTCGGGCTGCCCATAAGAACGATCCGCCAACGCGCGTCTATAGCAATAGCTTCAGCCTTCAATTGAACAAAGCAATCGTGCGGGGACCGGTCCTCACCCATGACCAGGGCTGACCCGGTCATACCGTCAAAGCCAATAAGGCCAACCTCGGCCTCGACGTCAGCCCGAAGCTTCGCCACCATTGACCCGGGACCGCTCTCGAAGAAATCGACGGTGTCAATCGGGACCGAGGCCTGCTCCAGGTGCGTCCTCAGTCCCAAGTGACGGGCTTCGAGGTGAGGCTGCAGCAACGTCAGATCCGGCGCGCTCAGGCCGCAACAGTTCGTTCTTGAACGAGGTTTCCATCTGCGCTGTCTCCCGATCGGGGCGGAAGCGCGATGGTCGCTCACAGCTGACGACGCCCTAACAATTGTCGACAGTCAGGGGAAAGTATACCTAAAAGGGCGGGGAGTCTCAAAAAGCTACTATGCTGACCAGAGAGGCTCGTCAGTCTGGCGATCATCAAGATGCTGCTAACAAGCAGTGTCCGCCTCTCCTGGTCGAAGGTTGCCTTCGCAATCTGGTGTGCGCCTTTTGTCGAAGCATAACGGCCCCAAACTGATTCATCCTCTGGGGAAGCCAAGCGGTATCGACGCTGCCTGAAAACTTACGCGCAAGCTCCACACTTTCGGGGGGCGCTTTGTCGATCGACCAGAGTAGCCAAGCACCCCTTCTGTATCCCATAGTATTCGGCTTCGCCTATTGCTCCGGAACGGCAGAGGTTTGCGGACGATTTCGTGCTGCTTCGGCAATTTCCGGGATGTATTTCGTCGCGGTGCAGCTTCGGTTCACATTGGCGCGTGCGTCGAATACCTCTTTCTCGCAGACCCGCTTGGCGAGCTCGATAGGCACATGAACTGCCAGAGGCACTTCCACCTCGGAGATTCCAAGCTCCCTTGCGATCTGCTGTTTCACTTCGTGCCTGCCAAGCGAAACGTCGACGCCGACATCCTGGGCATCTTCGGTTGTCGATGATGCGCCTTGCCCCGGCAGATCTTGCTGCTCGGTCTGAGCAAATGACTGCACGGCAAAAAGCTGCAAGGCGAACACGGCGAGCGGCAAAATTCGTTGGAATACTCTCATGCCTGGCTCCTGCAGGTGCCTTTAACAACGGCAAAGTATTTGAAGCGTTCCAGAGGCGGGGATGCGCGCGCTCAGCGGCAGTCGAGGCGGGTTTTTTCTGTTGGAATACGATATGGCGACCGTGGTTGGGTGCCGACAGCCGACTGTGCTGGCACATCGGAGTGTAGGAATTTGCCTACCGAGAAAGAAAGACAAGCCAGAGACGAGCGCACCTCAGATGCTGCACGAGGATTGACCGACATTGAGCGTGCGGCACGAGACGCAAAGACCGCGGCTCGGGAGCAGCGCCTGAAGGCCGCACTTGCTGTGACGTCGGCCGCGGCATCTAAACCGAAGAGGACACCAAAAACCACGAAAGCCTAGCAGTCACTTGCACCACACGGGAGCTTGCATTCAACCCCACGGTGCTCAAGATCCAAGTAGGCTCTGCAGCTCTCTAGGCTCACAACCTCGTGCACCCAAGTTTGATCCTGCTGCAGCAATCAGGACTACCCCAGAACGAATATGGCCAGCAGGGCAACAAAGAGAACGAGGGCAGTCCAAACTGAGCAACGTGCCGTGCAAGGCTGTTCCCAACGCTCTCGGAGCCAACTTGGTGTCAGTCCAACTGCCGGTTGCCGTAGGGCTTCGAATCGCTCTAGCGCTATCGGCAATACAGCGCGGCTCTCCTCTGAGCGCGACCGCAGCTCCCTTCAGGCAAGATGCGCGAGCAGACGGATATCTATCTGACCGAAAGCAAAAGAAACCACGCGTGCCCCACTGAAAGCACAAGCAAGCGCAAAGGTTCCTGAACTGATGCTCGGCTGGCGGGAACTTGCTCGCCAGCCGAGTTGAGTTCAGGCGGTGGTCGGGGGAGATCAGCCAGCCACACGCTGGTGATTCCAACCTGAGCCGATGTGCCAATCAGCAACCTTCGTCGGTCTTTTTCACCTGGCCTGGCGCGGCGGTATTGGCTGTCGTGTCCTGCTGACCAGGCGCCGCCTGCTGAGCGCTGCCAGTCTGCTGGCCGGGCGCGCAGTCTCTGGCCGAGTTCGGATTTGTGGTGCCGCTGGTGGTGGTCGTGTCGGTGCCCTGATCGCCGGACATGTTGGTGCCGCTGCTCGTCGTGCCGGTGCCCTGATCCGTCGTACTGGGCATGGTTGTCGTGGTCGAGGTTCCGCTGGTCGAGGTTCCGCTCGAAGTTCCGCTGGTCGTCTGGGCAAAGGAAAGCCCTGCCGACACCGCCAGCACGGCCGAAGCCAAAAGGATGCGTTTCATCTTCTTTCTCCTGTCTGAATGCGCGGGATGCGCCTGGCAAA
>NZ_JAMYPW010000092.1:0-4480 GCF_040320565.1 Mesorhizobium sp. M0664 | reverse complement strand
CGCAAAGCGCGCCAAACTGTTCGCGATGTCCTCGCACACCTGTTCGCGATGTCTCCGGTCCAAACACCCCCTTGAGGGGGAGATGCCAAGTTTTGGCAAAGAGGGCAGGGCAGAGGAGGGTGTTCATGCACAAACTTGAGCGCCTTTTGCGCCCGCGGACAATCGCGGTCTTCGGTGGCGCGCAGGCTGCCGCCGTCGTCGCGCAATCGATCAAGATGGGCTTTGCCGGCGAGATCTGGCCGGTGCATCCGAGCAAGGCCGAGGTCGCCGGCCGCAAGGCCTATCGCTCGGTGGCCGAATTGCCCGGTGCGCCGGATGCCGCTTTCGTCGGCGTCAACCGGCACTTGACCATCGAAGTGGTCAAGGCACTGGCCGAGCGCGGCGCCGGCGGTGCGGTCTGCTTCGCCGCCGGCTTCCTCGAAACCGAGGCCTATGACGAGGACGGCGAGCGGCTGCAGGCCGAGCTGGTCGCGGCGGCGGGCCAAATGCCAATCATCGGGCCGAACTGCTACGGGCTCATCAACTATGCCGACGGCGCGCTTTTGTGGCCCGACCAGCATGGCGGCATCAGGCTGCCAGAAGGCGGTCGCGGCGTTGCCATCATCACCCAGTCGTCGAACATCGCCATCAATATGACGATGCAGAAGCGCGGCCTGCCGATCGCCTTTCTGATGACCGCCGGCAACCAGGCGCAGACCGGGCTTTCCGAAATGGCGCTCGGCCTGATCGAGGACGACCGTGTCACCGCGCTCGGCTTGCATATCGAGGCTTTCGATTCGGTAGCCGGCTTCGAAAGGCTGGCGGCACGGGCGCGCGAGCTGAAAAAGCCTGTCATCGCCATGAAGGTCGGCCGCTCCGAGCAGGCGCGGCAGGCGACCGTTTCCCATACCGCGTCGCTGGCCGGCTCGGACGCAGCGTCCGGCGCCTTCCTGAAGCGGCTCGGCATCGCCCGCATCGATTCGATCCCGGCCTTCATCGAGGCGCTCAAGCTGCTGCACGTCACCGGCCCCCTGCCCGGCTACCGGCTGTCGTCGATGAGCTGTTCGGGCGGCGAGGCGTCGGTGATGGCCGACAGCGCCGAAGGCCGCTGGGTGACGTTTCCGCCACTCACCCCCGAGCACCGCGCGCATGTCAAATCGACGCTCGGGCCGCTGGTCGCGGTGGCCAACCCGCTCGACTACCACACCTTCATCTGGAACAACGAGCCGGCGATGACCGCCACCTTCACCGCGATGGTGTCGGGCGGCTTCGACCTCAACATGCTGGTGCTCGATTTCCCGCGCCCCGACCGCTGCTCGGACACCGACTGGTGGGCGACGCTGCGCGCCTTCGAAGTGGCGCTGAAGACCAACAGCGCGCAAGGCGCGATCGTCTCCTCGCTGCCGGAGAACCTGCCCGAGGAATACACTGCCGGCCTGATGGCGCGGGGCATGGTGCCGCTGTTCGGCATCTCCGAAGCCATGGACGCCGCCCAGGCGGCGGCCTTCATCGGCTGGGCCTGGCGCGAGCCGCAGGCGCAGCCGATCGACACTTCGGCGTCCGGCGCGCCGGTCGGCGACCATGTCACGCCGGACGAGGCCGAGGCGAAGGCGCGGCTCATCGAGGCCGGGCTCCCCGTGCCGAAGGGCGAGCGCGCCGGCAACGCGGTCGAAGCTGTCATCTCCTCGATGGCGCTCGGCTTCCCGGTGGCGCTGAAGGCCCTTGGTGTCATCCACAAGTCCGAGCTCGACGCGGTCCGGCTCAATTTGAGGGATGCCGAATCCGTCAGCACCGCCGCCCACGATCTCGGCCCGCTCGGCACGGGCCTTTATGTCGAGCGCATGGTGCGCGACGGCGTCGCCGAGCTGCTCGTCGGCTTCACCCGCGACCCGATGTTCGGCGCCGTGATGACGCTCGGCACCGGCGGCGTGCTGGTCGAGCTGTTGCGCGACAGCGTCACGCTGATGCTGCCGGCGACCCGCGACGATATCGAGGCCGCTTTGCGCGGGCTGAAACTGTTCCCGCTGCTCGACGGCTATCGCGGTCGGCCGAAGGCCGATGTCGCAGCGGCAATCGATGCGATATCGGGCATTGCCGCTTTCGTGCAGCAAAACGCCGGCGAGATCGAGGAACTCGACATCAATCCGCTGATCGTCTGCACCGAAGGCAAGGGCGCCTGGATCGCCGATGCGCTGCTGGTGCTTGGAGAGAACAAAAATGTCTGACGTCATCACCACCCGCCGCGAGGGCACTATCCTCGAAGTCACGCTCGACCGGCCCAAGGCCAATGCCATCGACCTGAAGACGTCGCGGCTGATGGGCGAGACTTTCAAGGCGTTTCGCGACGATCCCGACTTGCGCGTCGCCATCGTCAAGACCGCCGGTGACAAGTTTTTCTGCGCCGGCTGGGACCTGAAGGCCGCGGCCGGCGGCGACGCCGTCGACGGCGACTACGGCGTCGGCGGCTTCGGCGGGCTGCAGGAACTGCGCGACCTCAACAAGCCGGTGATCGCCTGCGTCAACGGCATGGCGGTCGGCGGCGGCTTCGAACTGGCGCTATCCTGCGACCTCATCTATGCGTCGGACCACTCCTCCTTCGCGCTGCCCGAAATCCGTGCCGGCACGCTGGCCGATGCGGCGACGATCAAGCTGCCGAAGCGTATCCCCTACCATGTCGCCATGGACCTTCTGCTCACCGGCCGCTGGATGGATGTCGCCGAGGCGCATCGATGGGGCCTGGTCAACGAGGTGCTGCCCAAGGAAAGACTGGAGGACCGCGTCTGGGAGATCGCGCGGCTGCTCGCCAGCGGCCCGCCGCTGGTCTTCGCCGCGATCAAGGAGACGGCCCGGGTCGCAGAATCGCTGACGTTCCAGGACGCGATGAACCGGGTGACGCGCCGGCAACTGTCGACGGTTGACGCACTCTACGGCTCGGAGGACAATCTCGAGGGCTTTCGCGCCTTTGCCGAGAAGCGCGATCCGGTGTGGAAGGGGAAATGAAGGTATTGCCGAAATGACGGCACTCCGTCACGCCCCCCTCTGGCCTGCCGGCCATCTCCCCCTCAAGGGGGGAGATCGGATGTCGCTTCGGTTTTCGCCAATCTCCAACGTTGCAAGATGGGCTGCAAGGCCGAAGCTGCCAATCTCCCCACTTGAGGGGGAGATGGCCGGCAGGCCAGAGGGGGGTGCTCAGGCGCTGTCGTCAGAACACTTTCAGCGCCCATGACCGACTACAAAACCCTCATCGACGCCGAGACCTGGGCCTTCATCGAGCGGACCAATTCTTATTATCCGCCCGATACGATCGACTACACCGTCGCCGAGCAGCGCCAGATCTATAACCGGATGTGCCGCGAGTTCTTTGCCGGCTATCCCCAAGGCGTCACGGCGGAAACCACCGCCATTGCCACACCCTGGCACATTCCGATCCGCATCTACCGCGCCCCGGCGCCGGAAGCTTCGGCAATGGTGCTTTATTTCCATGGCGGCGGTTTTATCCTCGGCGGGCTCGACAGCCATGACGACCTCTGCGCCGAGCTTTGCAGCCGCACCGGCTACGAAGTGGTTTCGGTCGACTACCGGCTGGCACCTGAACACCTTCATCCGGCCGCCTTCGACGATGCCATCAGCGCCTTCGAATGGGCGGCGGCGACTTACGAGCGTCCTGTCCTGCTCTGCGGCGACAGTGCCGGCGGCAATCTCGCCGCCGCCGTCAGTCATGCGACGCGCGGCCATGCGCGCAAGCCGATCGGCCAGATCCTGGTCTATCCCGGCCTTGGCGGCGACAGCTCCGCCGGTTCCTACGTCACCCACGCGGAAGCGCCGATGCTTACCGCGCGCGACCTCGTTTTCTACAGGGACATCAGGACCGGTGGCGAGGATCGCACCGGCGATCTCACTCTGTGGCCGCTCGCCGACGCCGAGTTCGCCAATCTTCCGCCCACCGTCGTGATCACCGCTGAATGCGACCCGCTGTCGTCGGACGGCGAAGCCTATCGCGACCGCATCGTTGCCGCGGGCGGGCGCGCCTGGTGGCTCGAGGAGCCGGGGCTGGTGCATGGCTATTTGCGCGCCAGGCACACGGCCGGCCGCGCCCGCTCGAGCTTTACCCGGATTGTCGATGCGGTAGCGGTTTTGGGAAGGGGCGAGTGGATCTGGTGAGGGATGTCTTCCCGACCAGAACGGGCCTTTGTCGGCCGGTACAGCTCTATTTGCGGCGGCGTCGCCGGCCGGAAACCTGCTTTCAGCCAAGGTCCTAAATGAAAGCCGCTCATCAGCAGGTACATCGGGACCATGCCGCCCAGCGGTGACGCCTCTTGCCCGGTCGAGCACATCATGTCCGGCGCGCCGCCGAGAAGCGTCAGCAGCGCCATGGCTGCGAAGGTCGGCGCGGCCGCAAAGGACAGCCAATCGGCTGATAGTGTGCTGAAGGTTCTGCAAAAAGTTTTGGATGGAGAACGGCGCCTGCTCTGAGGGCGAGCGGCCATGGCACGGTGGTGAC
>NZ_JAMYPW010000091.1:0-5234 GCF_040320565.1 Mesorhizobium sp. M0664 | reverse complement strand
GTCAGGAGCTTGCCGCCGGATACGAGAAAGATGTTGTTGCTCGTCCCCTCACAGAGATTGCCAGCCTGGTCGAGAAAGAGAGCCCGCGCCCTCGGGTTGCGCGCCTTCACTTCGAGATCGGCCAGCGTGTGGTTCAGATAATTGCTGCTCTTGGCACGCGGGCTCAAGGACGAAGGCGGCGTGCGCCGCATCGAGGTGATCAGGAGGTCGATGCCATCGACGTAGAGATGCGCCCGGCTGCGGTAGGGCAGTGGGCAGCATTCGACGATGACTGTCGGTCCATGGCGGATTGGCTCCTCGTCGCCGGCAGCGTCGACGCCCCGGCTGACGCGCTGAGTAATCCAGTAGTCTTCATGCGTTTCCAGCAGATGGAGATTACGCGCGAGCACGTCTTCACTGATCGCCACCATTTCGTCGGGAGACATTGGCAGGCCGATGCGGAGATAACGCAGCGATCGGTAAAACCTGTCGACGTGCTCCTTCAGCTTGAACGGGCGATGGTTGAAGGTCCTCGCCATGTCATAGCAGCCATCGCCCCAACGGAACCCGCGATCGCGGAACGGGATGGCGATTTGGCTCTCGGGCAGGAAATCTCCGTTGTAGTAAGCTATCCGTTCAGGAAAGGTGGTCATCATCATTCCTCAGTGTGAACATTAGGGTAACGTTGCTTCAGGTTTCTCGCCGTTAGCGCCGACGTCGGTCGGGCAGCTACTTCGGCTCAAGATTGGTCGCAACCGCCAGCACGACCACCTGGGCGGGGGCGCTAAGGATCTTGTCTGAGTGATCGCACTCGCGCCTTGCAAAAACGCCGAACTTGACGAGAGTCTCTTCGTTAGCCCTCTAAGTTGAGGTCCGCGTTTGAAGTGCAGGTGCCCGACGCAAAAGTATACGCCATACCCGTGATCAACTCGCATTGGGCGAAAAAGTCGAGGCAAGCGAGCCGCCGCGCGGGGTGTCCGACAAACCGCAAGAACCTCATCAGCCGGCCATCGAAAACGAAGTAAGTTTCGCCCGGTCCCGCCTCGAACGCGCCACAGCGGCCTACTTCCCGTCTGACCGCGAGGAGACCAGGCAAGGCGGGACAATCGGTGAGACGCATTAAAAAGCCATCGCCGCTCATTTACACGAGGCGGTAGCCTTCCTCCATGGCCTGTTCGACAGCATCGTACATGCCAGCCGACACATAGTCGGGATGGCTGCCTGTCACGGGTAAGCGATACGGTTTGGTCAGCCGCAAACCGTCGCGGTCGAGGTCTTGGTGCATCATGGCATCGAAATACCTTCCGCAGCTTTCGACCACTGAGTATCAGATTTTCTGCCGCTCTAGTCAATCTGAGGCCTTGAGTTGATCGGCATTCGCCGATACTTTGGCTAGAATCTCAGCAATTCGGTAAATAACTGCCTCGTCCGACGCAAGCCATCTATGCGAGAGCTGGGCGGTCCGTTCCGCTGCTAGCGTTTCAGTGATGGAACACTTACCATCTGTTATTCGATAAGTGTTCTCTACAAGGTTGAAGAGGGTATGGTTATAAACAGCCCCATAAGTTCGCTCCATAGGTAGACCTTCAGCATTAACGGCCTGAATAATTCTGTCTACCGAAACTCCCGCGAGTGGCTCCTCGTCGAATATGGCGATCCACTTGTAGAAACTTTGCGGATTTGCGCGACTGCCGCGAGTCTGGGCACGTACTCCGGGTATGTTGGCAAGCAGCTGATCAAGCAGCTGCGCGTGACTGTCGTAGCGCGCAGTTAGTTGTGGAAGAGCCGTTAGCTGCCGCCGCAGGATTAGGGCCTGGAACTCAGTCAAGCGGAAATTATGGCAGACGAGATCCGGGGCAGGCTTGCTAGTAAACTTACCCATGCTCTCACCGGGCCCATAACCGAAGTGCTTCATGCGGTAAAGCCGATCAGCAATGTGCGCGTCGTTCGTGACGCAGGCTCCTCCCTCGCCGCTGGTCATGAGTTTATTTTGCTGGAAGCTGAACGAACCGATATGGCCGATGCTCCCGGCCGGCTGCTCTGTCCAGCCGCCGCCGTGGGCGTGGGCGCAATCCTCGACAACGAATAATCCATGCCGTTTCGCGACTGCCATAAGCGCATCCATATCAACCATGGAGCCATAGAGGTGCACGGGGATGATCGCTCGTGTGCGGGACGTCACTGCCGCCTCCGCCGCCTGCGGATCAAGGCAGAGGGTCGTGGGCTCTACGTCGACGAATACGATTGTGGCTCCAACATGTCTAACAGCCAAGGCGGTCGCGAAGCATGTGTAAGCAGGTATTATCACTTCGTCGCCTGGCCCGATACCGAGGACCGAGAGGGCACATTGAAGAGTAACGGTGCCGTTGATCATCATCACGCCGTGCTTGGCACCGTGTGCTGCAGCGAACTCCTTCGCAAATGCCGTTTCGTTGCCTCCGAGGTCGAACGACCAATTTCCGCTCAGATACAGTTCCGAGAGTTCCCTCGCACCCTGTTCGTCTCGTGGGGGCCAAATGGGCTCAATAAGGTCGGCCCCGAGTGTAAGGCCACCAAGAAGGGCAAGGGGTGAATTCACGACGGTTCTTCGCATCTGATCTGCTCACTATATGCAACTTCTGCCAATGAAGCCGGCGACGACAAGGGTGGAGCGGTGTGCTCGAGCTCGAGCGGGGCCGGGCAAGATACGATCATTTGGCCGACACGGACCCTAGCTGGTGTTCAAGCTCCAGGAGTTCTCTCGATTGGCCTTCAAGCGCTTGGTTAAAGCAGAGGAGCGCGCGATAATGACGTCCCCGGCACGCGCGCCCGAGAATCTCCATGCAAGGCATCGACCGGGTCCAGTCGATGCGAGTAAGTCGCGACTTGCCGATACCGCACACCACAACAATGCCAGTTGAAGAGAGAATGTGGTCCGCAAGCATGCAGATACGCTCGTCGATCCTGTTTGAAAGGGTCTCCGGCGCGGCGGCCTCCTGCCGGATGGATGGCCTAGCCCGCTCAAGCTGACTATTTTGCCGTTGCGAGAAGGCAGGATTGCACGCCCGTAGCTAACAATTGCCATGATAGCGGCCTCGATCCTAAGTAGCGATTTTCGTCGTGACGTCGAATGGGCGGCAGTATGCGTGATCCATCAGAAAATGGGGATGATCTTTTGATTATTTAGTGCTGCACTTTTGTAACTGGGCCGTCACTGTCGCTCTCCTGCCGGGATCACCGACTGCCTCGTGCCATCTTGTTAGCCAGCGCGATGGCGACCACCAGGCGAGGCTTGCGACCGATCAAGCCGGCCAGCCACGATCAATTCGGCGCGCCGCCGGGCGGTCCATCGCACCACGCCATGGCGCCGATGATCAGCAGTCTGCAGATGCCGTTTGCCCCGCCGATGGAAAGCTTTCGACGCGGTCGCGACTTCTCCGCCTGGCTCGGGCTTGTGCCTCTGCAGAAGTCAACCGGCGGCAAGCAGATCCTTGGCAAGACCTCGAAAATGGGTCGGCGCGACGGTCACGAAGCGGCTGCAGACTATGCCGCGGGTCGGGCCGGTCACGGCCTTGGCTATCGAGCGGTCCGTCTGGTTCTATCACGCGCTACGCGCGGAAAGGGTGCCAGCGATCTGCATCGATGCTCGCCATGCCAAAGCCTCGATTGGGCGGCGAATAAGACCAACGCGAACGACGCCGACGGTTTGGCGCATTTTGCAAAGGTGGGGTTCTTCCGTGAGGTGCGGGTGAAAGGATTTGACAGTATGTTGACCCGCACGCTCGTGGCGGCACGCACCCGGCTGGTCCGGATCACCACCGAACTTTCCAACCAGATTCGTGGAATCATGAAAACGTTCGGCTTGCTCGTTCCCGCCGATAAAGGAACTACCTTCGAAAGGGATGTCCGGAGCCTTCTTATCGATCAGAGCGAGCTTGCTCCTGTCGTGCTACCGACGTTGGAAGCTTGGCGCAGCATTCGCATCCGTGCCGCCGAGCTTGGGCGCCAGCTCGTCGATAGATGCACGTCAAAGCCAGGCATGCCGCATACTCATGTCGATCCCCGGCATCGGCGCGATTACCGCAACCTCGTTCGCCACTGCCATTGAAGATCCGGGCAACTTCAAGACGTCCCGATCTGTTGGTGCCTGGATAGGCCTGACGACGCGCCGCTACCAATCTGCGTGTTTCAGAAATTCGCGGACACCCATTCCGCTAATTCGCGGACAGCGATGGAGTGCACCCCCAAATTGAGACAAGGAAAATCACGGACAGTTTCCCCGGAAGGAGAGGAAACTGGGGCATGGCCAGACGGCAATGAGTTATTGATGATGACCAAAAGCTGGAGCTTCTCCGGCGCATGGAGGCGGGCGAAACCGTCAGCAAGTTGGCAGATGAGGTTGGCATCAGTCGCCAACGACTTTACGAGTGGCGTGATCATCTCAGGCTTCATGGGAATCTGAAGTCGCGTCGGCGCGGCCGGCCTGCCAGGACAGCAGGAGTTGACGGGGCCGCACAGCTGCAGAGTGCAGTCGATGTGCCGGAACCTCAGCAAAAGGCACTGACCAAGGCCAGGCGCCGGATCAGGGAACTGGAGCAGAAAGTCGGGCAGCAGCAGCTCGATCTCGATTTTTTTCGCGAAGCCTTGCGGCACTTCGAGGAAGATCAGCGTCGGAGCAGCGCTCCTGGCGAACGGGATCTTCAAAATCATCGAAAAGCTGATGACCGGCCTGTCGCAAGGCGAATTCAACATCGACAGAATGTGCTGGCTCGCTGGCGTCAGCCGCGCGAGTTATTACCGTCACTGGCTGGATTCGGCCCCTCGTCGGGCCGAGACGGGTTTGCGCGATCTCATTCAGAAGCTGGCTCTCGGCAACACACAATTACGGCTACCGCCGGATTGGAGCCCTGCTGCGGCGGGAGGGGTGGCAAGTCAATCACAAATGCGTTCTACGGATCATGCGTGAAGACAATCTGTTGTGCCTGCGCGCGAGACCTTTGTTCCTGTGACGACCAACTCCAGGCATGGTTGGCAAGTCGTGCAAAACCTCGCGAGGGGAATGATCCTCAATGGCGTAAACCAGCTATGGGTTGCCGATATCACCTTCCTGCATCTGGCCGAGGAGTTTGCCTTCCTTGCCGTTGTCCTTGACGCGTTTAGCCGCAAGGTTGTCGGATGGGCGCTGGATACTAGCACCTGAAGAATCTTCAGGCCCTTGAGCAGTGTTCCCGGTTCTGACCCAGAGAGAGCTTTGACCATTCCCATCCGACGAGGGG
>NZ_JAMYPW010000090.1:0-6775 GCF_040320565.1 Mesorhizobium sp. M0664 | reverse complement strand
TCCGTATCGGCGTCAAGGACGACGCCAAGCGCCCCGGCGGGATCAATATTTTCGGCAAGGGCTTTGGAAATTACGATCAGGACATCCTGCTCAGGATCAAAACTGGTTGATATCATGAAACCGGGTTCTGAAGATAACGCAGCGATTTCAACGATCTGGCATTCTGCTGTGCCACATCGTTCGTCTAATTGTCCTACATTTGGCTATTTTGGCTTGACGAAGGGCTGCCATTTCCCCTTTGATATCGGGCAAGATGATTTAAATCATCGTTTGTGATATCGATGGGAGGAATGCATGAAGGCAGCCGTTACGGCTCATCCGCACTATGTTGTCTCGGAAATCGACCCGAGGCTCTACGGATCCTTCATCGAGCATCTGGGGCGGGCAGTTTACACCGGCATCTATGAGCCCGGCCATCCGACAGCGGATGCCAGCGGCATGCGTCAGGACGTCATCGATCTCGTCAGGGAACTCAATGTTCCGATCGTCCGCTATCCCGGCGGCAATTTCGTCTCGGCCTACAATTGGGAAGACGGCATTGGCCCCAAGGAACAGCGCCCAGTGCGCCTCGACCTCGCCTGGCACACATCGGAAAGCAACGAAGTCGGCCTGCATGAATTTGCCGATTGGTGCACCTGCGCCAACACCGAGATGATGCTTGCCGTCAATCTCGGCTCGCGCGGCCTCGACGAAGCCCGCAACCTGCTGGAGTACGCCAACCATCCCGGCGGCAGCAAATGGAGCGACAGGCGCATCGCCAACGGCCGCAAGGAGCCGTTCGACGTCAAGCTCTGGTGCCTCGGCAATGAAATGGATGGCCCCTGGCAGATCGGCCACAAGACCGCGGACGAGTATGGCCGGCTGGCGCATGAGACGGCCAAGGCCATGCGCGCCTTCTCCAAGTCACTCGAGCTGGTGGTCTGCGGCTCTTCGAATGCCAAGATGCCGACCTACCCTGAATGGGAAGCGACGGTTCTCGACCATACCTACAACGAGGTCGACTACATCTCGCTGCACATGTATTTCGACAACGAAGCCAACGACGCTCCGAACTATCTCGCCATGAGCGAAAAGCTCGACGACTACATTGTCTCGGTCGCCGGCGTCATCGAGTATATCAAGGCCAAGAAGCGCTCCAACAAGCAGGTCTACATCTCGTTCGACGAATGGAACGTCTGGTACCATTCCAAGGAGCAGGACAGGAAGATACTCGGCGGCAGCAACGGCTGGCCGTTCGCCCCGCCGTTGCTCGAAGACATCTATAATTTCGAGGATGTGCTGCAGGTCGGCCTGATCCTCAACACCTTCATCCGCCGTTCCGATGTCGTCAAGATCGCCTGCCTGGCACAACTGGTCAATGTCATCGCGCCGATCATGACCGTTCCGAATGGCCCGGCATGGCGGCAGACGATTTTTTATCCCTATCTGTTTGCTTCTAACTATGGTCGCGGCAATGCGCTGGATCTCAAGGTGGAAAGCCCGACCTACAAATCCAGCGTTGCGGGCGACGTCGCTTATGTCGATGTTGCCGGCGTGCACGACAGGCAAACCGGCCACGTCACCTTCTTCGCGGTCAACCGCCATTCGAGCGAGGCAATCGAAACAGTGGTCGACCTCACCGGCTTCGGCGCGGCGGAGATCGTCGACCACCAGGTGATGGCACACGCCGATCTGAAAGCCGTCAATTCGGCCGAAAACCCTGGCAATGTCGGCCCCAGGAAGGGTGAGGGCGCCTCGCTCGCCGGCGGCAAGCTGAGCCTGTCACTGCCGGCCTATTCCTACCAGGTCATACGCCTGAGACTCTGAGTTCAGGCGGATCATCGAGAAAGCGCAAACGCTGAGGAGGAGCGTCGACGTGACGGCCGATATCGAGATCAGGAACGTGAGCAAGCAGTTCGGTGCCATGACGGTGCTGGATCATCTGTCGCTCTCCATAAGGGCACGCGAATTCATCGTGTTCCTGGGCCCGTCCGGCTGCGGAAAATCGACGCTTCTTCGAATGATTGCCGGGCTCGAAGCTGTCGATAGCGGCGAGATTGCCATCAACAACGAGCGCATCGATCATCTGCCACCGGGCAAGCGCGGCATTGCCATGGTGTTCCAGTCCTATGCGCTTTATCCGCATATGACGGTGCGCGACAACATGGCCTTCGGGCTTGCGAATATCGGCGTACCAGGCAAGGTCATCGAGGCGCGCATCAACGAAGCCGCCCGCATCCTCGAAATGCCGCATCTGCTCGATCGCAAGCCGGGCCAGCTCTCCGGCGGCCAGCGCCAGCGCGTCGCCATCGGCCGTGCGATCGTCAAGGAGCCGAAGGCCTTTCTGTTCGACGAGCCGCTTTCCAATCTCGATGCGGCGTTGCGCACCCGCACCCGCATCGAGCTTGCCCAGCTTCACCAGCGGCTGCAATCGACGATGATCTTCGTCACTCATGACCAGGTCGAGGCCATGACGCTGGCCGACCGCATCGTCGTCATGAACAATCGCAAGATCGACCAGATCGGTACGCCGATGGAGATCTACGAACGCCCGGCGACCAAATTCGTCGCGGGTTTCGTCGGCGCGCCGGCGATGAACTTCGTCGATGCGACGCTTGACAGATCCGGCGAGAACGCCACGGCCAGGTTTGCGGACGGCGTCTCGGTGCAGACCGAGATCGCCTCCAGCCAACTGACCGATGGCAAGTACACTTTCGGCATCCGTTCTGAAGACGTGCGCATCGTTGCCGCCGGACAGGGCAATGCCGGCGGCGTGGTCGATGTGCTCGAGCGGCTCGGCGAACGCACCCTGATCTACGCGCGGCTGGGCGATGGCCAGCAGATCGTCGGCTCGGATGCCGGCAACAGCCGCGTCGCCGTCGGCGACAGAATCGGGCTCGCCTTTGACGGCCAGAAATCGCATCTGTTCAACGAGACCGGCCGCGCCTGGCATGCGAGGGAGGCCTGAGATGGCTGACCGGCTGGCGATGTCCCCAACCGCGACACTTGCTGTCGGCGTCAGAGCCCCTACCGCCGACATCTATGCGCCGCAATGGCGAAACGTCATTTTCGTTGCGCCATTCTTGTTCTTCTTCACCACGCTGCTGCTCTTCCCGCTGCTCTGGGGGATGTGGCTGAGTTTCCACAAGGCCGACACGTTCTCGTCCGGAAATTTTGTCGGTCTCGGCAATTACGCCAGGCTGTATCACGACAAGGTCTTCCTGCAATCGATCTGGAACACCTTCTATTTCGTGCTTCTGACGGTGCCGACGCTGGCGCTGATCGGCCTTTTCCTGGCGCTTTGCCTCAACCGCCGCACGCGCACTGCCGCGGTTTTGCGGACGCTGTTCTTTTCCTCGTCGGTGCTGTCGGTCACCATCGTCACGCTGATCTGGCGCATCGTCTTCATTCCGAATGTCGGCCTGTTGTCGACGATCTACGGATGGTTCGGCGCAACGGCTCCGGCCTTCATTTCCGACCCCAGCCTTGCGATGATCGGCATCGCCATTGCCACCATCTGGTGGTGCATCGGCCTGCCGATGATGCTCTTTCTCTCGGCGCTCCAGCAGATTCCACAGGATATTTACGAGGCGGCAGCGCTGGACAATGCCAATCGCTGGCAGACGCTACGCTCGATCACGCTGCCGTCGATCAAGCGGACCTTCATCCTGGTGATCATCATCCAGATCGTGCTGCAATTCCAGCTGTTCGGCCAGGCCTGGCTGATGACGCGCGGCGGTCCGAACAACCTGACCAAGCCGATCGTGCTCTACATCTACGATACCGCATTCCGTCGCTGGGATCTCGGCCTGGGCGCCGCCGCATCGGAAATCCTGTTCATCCTCATCCTGGTCGCGGCCATGGCCCAGTACCTGGTGACACGCAGCAGGGGAGACCAGGCATGAGCGCCACAGCAGCTTCCATCAAGGGCCGGGCATTTGGCGACCATTTGTTATTGGCCCTGGTCATCCTGCTTTCGATCGTCATGATCGCGCCGGTTCTGTGGGTCATCGGCCTGTCACTCAAGGACAATACGGAGCTGATGGCCGATCCGAATTCGGTGTTTCACGCGCCCTATACGCTGAAGAACTACATCAACACCGTCGGCACCTCGTCGGTGTTCATCTGGGTGCGCAACAGCATCATCGTCTCGGGCGGATTGGCGCTCGGCACGTTGATCCTGTCATCGCTCGCCGGCTACGGCTTTGCACGGCTGAATTTCCCCGGCCGAGACGTGCTGTTCGTGATCGTGCTGTTCGGCCTGGCGGTCCCGGAACAGGCCGTGCTTGTCGCCCGTCACCAGATCTTCAGCATGCTGAAGTTCCACAACACCTATCAAGGGCTCATTCTGCCGGGCCTTTCGGCTCCGTTCGGTGTCTTCCTGATGACCCAGTATTTCAAGGCCATCCCGAAGGAGTTGGACGAAGCCGCCATGCTCGATAACGCCAGCCGGCTCAGAATTTTCTGGAAGGTGCTTCTGCCGCTCACGCTGCCTGCGCAGGCGACGCTCGGCATCTTCACCTTTCTCGGCGCCTGGAATGACTACTTCTGGCCGCTGATTTCGGCGACGAGGAAGGACATGTTCACGCTGACGGTCGGCATGGCCTCGACCCAGACCAACTTCGCCCAGTCCGAAGGCATCGGCTTCCTGATGGCGCAGGCGGTGTTCGCCGGTGCACCGATCCTGATCGTCTACCTGTTCTTCCAGAAATACATCGTCACGGCAGTCTCCGGCGCTGCGGTGAGATAACGAAGATTGCCTGACGGCCGGGGGAATGCGCAGCAATTGAAGCACGAAAGCCAATCCAGGGTGGAGCGGCGGAAACTCAGTAGGAGGAACTGATATGAAACTGAAGAAAATACTGTTTGCCGCAGTCTCTGCGGGCGCAATGATGCTCGCAAGTCCAAGCTTCGCGGCCACGGAGCTGAGCGTGCAGCGCTTTTTCGGCGCCTGCGATGCCGATTTCGGCACCAACACCGATGCCACCAAGGCCGTTGGCGAATGCGGCATCATCACCTCGCTAATCAACAAGTTCAACGCCGACAATCCCGATGTCCATGTCAACGTCACCACCGTGGAATGGCCCGGCTATGATCAGCTGACCGCGCAGTTCGCTTCAGGCGACGCTCCGGACATCGTCACGATCCATGAATCCGTACTGTCGGATTATCAGTCGAAGGGCCTGTTGATGCCGCTCGACGATCTCTTGAAGTCGGTCGGCGTGACACCCGACGCCTTCACCGACGCGGCACGCAATGGCGCCACCAAAGACGGCAAGGTCTATGGCCTGCCGATCGACAGCTGGACGATGCTCTATCACGTCAACATGGATCTTTTCAAACAAGCCGGCCTCGTCAATGCCGACGGCACGCCGATTTTTCCAAAGTCGCCCGAGGAACTGCTCGCCCAGGCCGAACAGTTCAAGCAGAAGACGGGCAAGCCTTATTTCGTTCAGAACCTGACCAATGAGACTGCACTCTACACACGCAACCTCTACACCTATCTTTTCCAGCAGGATTCCGATTTCTTTGCCGATCCGAAGCACGTGAAGTTGAATACGCCGGAAGCCAAGAAGGTCGTCGAGATGTACAAGGCGATCTTCGAGAAGGGCTACACCACCAAGGATCTCGATTATGGCGGCTCGATAAACGCCTTCCTTGCCGGCGAGGGTGGCGTCCACCTTAACGGCACCTGGGTGGTCGGCGATTACAACGCCCAGTCCGAGACCAAGGGTACGGCGCTCAACAAGGGCGGCTATGCGGTCTATCCGTATCCGCAGCTGTTTGGCGGCGCCCATGCGCAATATGCCGACGGCCACACTTGGGCCGTTTCGCAGAAAGACCGCACGCCTGAACAGATCGCGGCCATCGGTAAATTCCTGAAGTTCTTCGCCGACAACGACTTCGAATGGTCACGCACCGGTCACCTGCCGGCCTATAAGGCCGTCATCACCTCGGACGCCTTCAAGGCCCTGCCGCATCGCAACACGATCTCTGCGGTCGCCGATCTCGGCAGGCCGCTGCCGTCCGCCGTACAGCGTCAGTTTGCGATCCAGGACATTATCGGCGAAGAGATGAGTGCAGCAATCAGTGGCCAGAAGGACGTCGACACCGCCCTTGCCGACATGGAAAGCCGCGTCAACGAATTGCTCGCCAACATTTGATCACGGGTTTCGAAAGGCCCCTCCCAAGGCCCCCCGCGGCTGGAAACGGCCGCGGGTTTTTGGTGAGGCAGTGATTTTGGTGAGGCAGTGATTATTGTCCTCGAATTGCGCGCGACTTGCCGGTGGCGACCGGGTCAAACACGCCAACCACGGCGCCGCAACCTCGGCAGCAGCCGACGCAAGCCCTGGCCGGAGGATTCGGTTAGAGCGGTTCCTGATTTGACGGAATCGAAGGGGATTCCGGATCAGTCGGTTTTGTGATTCAAGATGCTGGCTGGAGTGGAGGCCAGCATCGGATGACGCGACCTCTTTCGGATGATCTTCGCGAACGTGTTGTAGCGGCGGTTTTGGGTGGCGAGAGCCGCCGGTCGGCCGCGAAACGGTTCGGCATTTCGGTTTCGGCGGCGGTGAAGTTGTTGCAGCGCCATCGGGCGACTGGCTCGGTTGCGCCTGGCAAGATGGGCGGACATCGCAAGAGGGTGCTGGAGCCGCACCGTGCCTTCATCGAGGCGCGTGTGCGAGACGCCGCATCTGACACTGCATGGTCTGAAGGATGAGTTGGCCGCACGCGGGGTCAAGGTCTCGCACAACGCGGTCTGGATGTTCTTGAGGCGCGAGGGCCTGAGCTTCAA
>NZ_JAMYPW010000089.1:0-7291 GCF_040320565.1 Mesorhizobium sp. M0664 | reverse complement strand
CGGCCGACCGCCAACCAGATCCGCACCTGGCTCGGAACCGGGATCATGAAACGCCCAGCGCCTTCACCATCGCTGCCGCCAGTGTCGGCGGCGTGGTCAGCGGTATCCGCAGCCGCACCTTGCCGGCGATCTCCAGCTCGATCACCGCTGGGGACGCCGCCGGCACCGAAGCGGCGACAGGCTCATCGGGAGCCACGACAACTTCGGCAAAGCCCGTCTCGCGGGTTCTCATCGTGCGCGCCACTTGTAGATTAGGCTGGTCGCGACATCGTACTGACGCGCTACCGCCGCCACCGTGGCCCCGGGCGCGAATGCCACCGCCACTATCCGGCACTGATCCTCTTCACTCCAACGACGACGACGCTCCGGCCCGGTCAACAACGTCACATGGCTCATGCTGTGCTGCTAACTACGCTCGAAAGGACGACCTTAAGAGTGCAGCTTCGCTACCGGGCCATGCTCCCGCAAGGCGGCCCTCGCCGGAGGCGTACCCTTCATCAGAGTTGAAGCAGCAAGGGAAGGGACAGATGGGTAATTCGCATTGCGCTCGCCCGCAAGCAACTCGTCATTCCGAATGCAAACGCACCCGATCCGCGCACCGAGTTCGAAAATGCAACTTGGAGACCCTAGCCAGTCGCTCATTGGGAACCAACGGGCCTTACCTCCGTTTGCTCCTCGAATGGAGGAAACCATGAACAACCGGAATTCTGAACGGCGTCCCCCAACTGCGGTAAGGGCTGGTGACGGTACCTCGGAAGACATAGGAGCAACCGTAAGGGGCGCCTTATCCAAAGCGTCGGACATAGCACAAGGGGCAGCGGGAACCGCCAAACGGGCGGCCGCTGGTGGCGCGTCGACCGTGACCAATCAGGTGAAGGAGATGTTGGACCGTCAGGTCGGCAGCGGCGCCGAGGTGATGGGCCAACTAGCGAGTTCGACCAAACGTGCGGCCGAGGACCTCGACACAAATGCACCGATCGTCGCTGGGGTCGTGCGCACCTTCGCCAATAGGCTTGATGGATACGCAGACGACCTGCGAGACAGATCCGTCGATCAACTGGTTCTTGCAGCGTCCGATTTGGCCAGGCGCAAGCCGGGTTTGGTGTTTGGGCTGGCCGCCGTAGCGGGTTTTTTGACATTCCGCACGCTGAAGAGCGCGCCTCCCGCTCAAGAATCCATCACGGAAAGGCGGCAGGGAGCGAACTGATCTGATGGCAGAGGAACAACTGAAGAATTCGCCTCTCCCTCAAGCACTGTCTGCAGTGTTGGCGGACGTCGCGGACCTCTTTCAGAAAGAGTTGCGCCTGGCGCATGCGGAGCTGTCCGCCAACGTCTCAACGAAGCTCCAAGCAGGTGTGTGGATGTCTGCTGCTGGCGCCCTGGGAGTGGCCGCCGCTCTGCTTCTAATCCAAGCCGTCGTACTTGGAATCGCGAGCTTAGGGATAGCCCTGCACTGGTCGTGTCTGATCGTCGCGGCCGCAACGGCGGCTGCCGCTGCTTTCGCATACTATAGGGGCCGGGCTGATGCGCAAAAACAACTTCTGCCGACACACTCCATAAGCCAAATAAAGCAGGATATTGCGACAACCAAGGAGCAACTAACATGAGCCGCAATTCACAGGTCCAGGATTTTGGAACGAAAGAATGGCTTCTCAGCTCCGCTAGGAACAATCCCGAAGGCCTTCTGCTCGTCGCAGCAGGGTGCGCGCTGCTAATGCGCAGCCGCGGTTCAAGTGCCGGGCATCGCGAGCAATCCCGTGGAACCAACGGGCGCCAAAATGCTCCGCACGTACGCACCGCCAGCGGCGGGGCGTCAAAAACGCAGGAAGAGGCTAGCGAGCCAGCAGAGGCCATGCGCGACAATTTAGCCGGCATTGGGGAGAAGGTGAGTGAAACCGCAAGTCACTACGCATCATCGGCCGCGGCATACGCAGAAGAGGCCGGTCGCACCGTATCCGAGAAGTCAGGGCGCATGGTGCAGCAAGCCCAATCAACGTTCCAGGACACGATTGGCCGCATGGTGGAAGAACAGCCATTGGCTTTTGTCCTGGCCGGCTTCGCAGCCGGTGCCGCCATAGCTGCTGCTTTACCGGCCAGCGATGTCGAGAGGCGCACGCTCGGCCCAGCGGGAGAGCGATTGACGGATGCTGCTGAAAAAGCTGGGGACCGATTGAAGTCTTCGACAGCAAAGGCGGGCGAACGGCTCAAGAGCGCAGCCGAGGAACGTGGGCTGAATTCGGACGGCCTCAAGGAGGTCGCAAGGGACGTTGCGGGCGCCTTTGGAAGCGCCTTATCATCAGAAGAGCAATCAAGTGAACCCGTGCAGCCGTCTTCGCCAAGCCCAAGTGGATCGAGCGGTCCATCTACCGCCAAGCTGCAACCGGGCAGCGCCACCAAATCGCAGCGGGCGGACAACCCTCGGTCGAGCAAGCCTGCCCGCGCCGGTGGCAAGAGAGATTTGTGATGGCCGATCCTCAACTTGCGCATCTTGAATCCGAAGTTGAGGCTGCCCGGGCTAAGCTCGCCGAGGATTTGTCGACACTTCGGTCGCCAAACATGCTCTCCGAGTTTACCGATGATTTGAAACACGAAGCGCTTGAGGCAAAGGATGCGCTGATAGAGAAAGCAAGCGCCTCAATGCAATCGGTGGCGCAGGCGATTATTGACGATCTCAAGGCAAAGGCAGCTGCCAATCCGAGCGCAGCTTTGGCGATTGGGGCCGGTTTGGGGTGGCGTTTCCTCCGCCGTCCGCCGATCGCCACCGCACTTGTCGGAGCGGGATTGTTCAGCTTATTGCGGACCAATTCGGCCCGGCCACCCGGCGAGCAGCAGGTGGATCACATATCGTACGCCAAGGAGCGCCTGAAGGAGCAATCTAGCGATTTGGCGGAAAGCGTCAGTGATTTCGCTCTTGAAACGGCTGGTAAAATAAAACGCGAAGCTGCCGAGTTGACCGGCGTGGCCAAGGAAACTGTAAAAGAGAAGACAGAACGTCTGGCTGCGGGTATCCGCCATAGCGGCGTTGGGCCGCACGAGGGCGAGACTGCCGCGAGAGCATCCGCACCCTTCGATGAAGCTTCGTTAGCTGTTCAAGACGCATCGGGCAATGAGCATACCGAGGACAAACTCCTTCTGGCGGCGGCAGGTTTGGCAGTCGCTGCGGCTGTCGGCTTTGCCTATCAACGACGTGTGAATGAGCAGATGGACACCGACCGAACTGGAAGAGCGTAGACAGAGGTCATTGCAGAGAAACAGTCGTCCTGAAGGCAGGGTATGATGCCGCGCTCACATTTATCGCGTGTGGCTCGCGCGAAGCCCCCGTACCCCCTTCATTTCCGGCACACGCCACCCTCAGGAACGCTTCTGGAATACGTTGCCGCGAATTGGGCTCGGGTATTCAGTTTGGCTCACCGGTGATCAGCAAGACTGGCAGCGGCGGCGATGCTGGCGCTTCGCCGTCGATGACGCCGAATGCCTTTGGCAACCTCTCAGAGCTTTTTGGCCCGTGCGCGTGAGACGTCGTTCCGGTCAAGAATGGCCAAGCCCCCGAAGAGGACAACGAAACCGACGATCGCGATCCAGCCGATGATCTGTCGCACCCGTTCCTGCCCCTCGGGCATTTGAAGCGCGTCGACCTTCGGCCACATCACGTTGATATACCCGTCCGGCTCTGCGATCAGACCTCGGTCCTCCGTGCCGATTTCGAGCATTACGCCTTTGATGGGACCCTCGGTCATCACCATGACGTGGGCAGGAGATTCTCGTGCGATCACTTCCCCGTTGCGGCTCACCTGTGCCCAGCCCCAAAGGGCGATTTCCGGCCGTACCTTCGGCAACTTGCCCGTGCCGATCCCAGTGTTGCCATGCATTTCGTGCTCATAAGCTACGCCTGACCATGTCGTATATTTTCCGAGCGGGTGGCGCGGCATCGGCTTGTCAATGCTGACCGTATAGGCGGCGTCGCCGGAGGTGAACTCGGCCGAGACTCGCAAAGCATCCGTGTTCTGAACGTGCGACCAGCGGTTGCCCATTTCCACGGTTTGGATTGCAATGGTGCCGTTCATGGGCACGGTGCTGTTCATTGCGTACGGATCGGCCCCGGTCACCCGCATACCCTCGCCCGAAGCCCGTGCGGTTGCGATCAAACCGTCGGTGCCCCTCGATTGAGCGTGGGCATGTTCGGCAGGGACACCCAGCAGGACTGCTAGCATGCCGAGTCCGGCCACGCCGATTACTCGTCGCTTCTTCATCAGCCAACCGCCGACCCACCAGCCGATAAGTGCCGAAACGAAACCGCCCGGAAACGACAGCCACCAAAGATCCCTGTAGCCGGAATAATGAGGCTGATCGAGCGGCAGACCACGTGGGCCCAGATACATGCTATATGTGGTCCAGACGAAGGCGAGCATGAGCGCGCCGATGGTCCAGCCCAGCCGGCCGGCACCGGCGTAAGCAGTCCAGACACAGACAAAAACGAAGCTGATCAAAAGGTGCTGGACGAAGAAGGTAATGCCTGGGAAGTCGCGCAACAGCACCGTCTGGGTCAAAACACCGTCTGCCGCAACGATGATCACGGCAGTAACGAGCCCGTAGACAACGAACCGCCACGTCTCCCCGCGTTCGGTCTCAGCAACAACATGGTTTCGCCGCCAAAGCCACAGCGCCATCAGATAACCACCTATTATCGCTAAGAAGTGCACCGGCACGCCGGTAATCCACAGGTGATTGAAGTCGAGCCATTCGGGTTCCTGCGGCAGCCCCACGGGCGCAAGCCATTGATAGTAAATCTCCAGAATGAGCGTGTGGACCGCCGTCAGGACCAAGCCTGGAATGATGCCAATGCCGAGAAAGGCCGTACCAAATAGAAAGACGGTTGCGATCAGGAAAGTCTTGGTGATCCAATAGGTCCAGTATGGGTCATTCTCCCAAAGCAAGCCGTGGGCGATAGACGCATCGACGAATATAGCCGAAAGCGCCACAAGAATGCTGAACTTAATTGTATCTTTTGCGAGCAAAAACATCTGCACGCTCCCGCATTGCGCGATATTAACGCCACTTTTCCGTGTAAGTTCCCGGCTTGGGCTGGGCTGACAGGAACCTCTGCCCGTCGCTGGCGCGCTCTGCCGCTGTCGGGACGAACTTTCTTCCATCCGGCTTGGCGCTGCCGGTGCCCGCGCACGCACTGCTCAGTGATCAGGGAGGAGTGTTCTCGGGCATTCCACTATCGCGACCTCGTTTCGAACGTTTTAACACGCCCCCTCAAGCTTGATCTCGCCGAGCGCTGCGCTAGCCCTTCCGATCTTGGCTATTGCCAATGCGTATTCGACCAGGCTTGCGCAGACGAACGCTTCAACTCTCAAAGTCACGACGCCGCAATGTTAGCATCACTCGTCGTAGCAATTTCTGGAAATGCGCAACTCGACAACCGCCTGCTACAGCCAGGCGTGTTCGTCGTCCAGCCTTCACGAAGGGGACGCGCTGGCGGACGAATCCCCATCACCCAGTTCACGATGACTGCGTCCCACCCGCTCACCGCTTGGCGCTGTCACTGTCGGCTTCGGCTCGGACAAGGAACTGCTCGGTCGTGGAGGGAAGACGGGATTTCAGCCAATCCGCCATCGCGACTTCCTCTTGCAGATTCTCTTCGCAAGCCCGAAGAACCTCGGTTTCGCCGAGCGATCGAGCGGCGGCAATCAGGATCGTGTAGGAGGCGATTTCCATGTGCTCGAACGTGTAGCTCGCGAGCGATCCTTTCATCACCTCGTCTCCAGCGAAGACGCCGCTCAGCGATTGCGCCATCGCCGTCAGCTTACCGCCAGCATCCTTCATCATGGATGAACCCTCGTCCATCTGATCGAGACAAGTCTTCAGCCGGGCAGCCTGCTGCTTGGTCTCGTCGAGGTGCTGTCGGATCCGGTCGCTCAGTTCGGGATAATTCTCGATACGGCTCAACTGCCCGTTCAACATCGTTTCTGCCTGCTCTTCCATGGCATGAGCGTCTCTAAGCCATTGGACAAACCATTCCCGGCTTTCTGACATTTCGAATCTCCTTTGCTATTTAAGGAAAAACTTTCAGAAGAAGACATTGTTCCGGAATAGAATGCGTCGAACAGCCCTGACAGTCCCAGAGGATCAGTGTCTTGGCGGGTCTCAATTCACCTTGCGAACATCCCGCAGCGATGCGTGGGTAAGACCAAGATCGCGAGGGTCGGCGCAAGGAAAACGGCCCGATCGCGACCGCTGGCGCTCCGCATTGAGCCTCGTGCCTCACCGCACCACCATAGTCACAAGGAACGCGGCGGCCTTTCCGCTCGTTGATTGCTTTTCGACTCGCGCCGCCGTCATGCCCTCCACATCGATACGCAAAACGGAATACGATCCCACACAAGAATTCTCTCGGTCTGGTTCGTGGCCAGCGGCAAACGCTACGAGTTTGAGGAAGTGCCGCCGGAAACCTTTGCCGCGTTCCGGGCGGCGTTCGCCAAGGGCCGCTATTTCAACGACCATATCCGCAACAATTTCCGCTACCATCTGGTTGCGAGCGATAGCGACCCGGGATGACCTGACCTTCCGATGGCTCAATCGTCCTGTCGCTCCAACCGGGGGTTGACGGATGCGTTGCCGCTGTTGGTCTGGTTCGCTTTCGGTCCGCGCGCGCCTCGCAAAGCCCCCCCGCATCCCCCGCCTGGTGCAAAGCGCTTGATCGGTCCCGCCGTTCTGGCAGTGCGGCGGGACACATCGGCAAAGGTTGGAATCACCAGCGTGTGCTGGCCAGTCTCCCCCGACCACCGCCTGAACTCAACTCGGCTGGCGAGCAAGTTGCCGCCAGCCGAGCATCAGTTGAGGAACCTTTGCGCTTGCTTGTGCTTTCAGTGGGCACGCCTGGCTTCTGTTTGCTTTCGGTCAGATAGATATCCGCCTGCTCGCGCATCTTGCCTGAGGGGAGCTGCGGCCGCGCTCAGCGGAGAGGCTAACAGGTGATTTCGATCGACGCGCTGTATTGCCGATAGCGCTAGAGCGATTCGAACCCCTACATCGGACAACGTTGTCGGGGTTGATCGTTGCGGCCGGCTTTATCCTCATCGATCTCACGCGGCAGACATCCGCTGAGCCGGGGGCGGTGCCCTATCAGCGCCGCTTAGAGCATGTCCGACACCACGCATGTCTCCTCTCTCACAGCCGCCGAATTCGTCGCGGTGTGCTAGTCTAGAAGCCGTCGGGCAAGTGGCGTGACGAGCTCGAAAAATAGTTCGCGGCTTCGGACGGTGCGCAGATGCTTTTGTGCGCCGGG
>NZ_JAMYPW010000088.1:0-9416 GCF_040320565.1 Mesorhizobium sp. M0664 | reverse complement strand
CGCCCGTCCCGACCGACAAGCCTCACCCGCAGTTTCTGCTCATCTTCTTCCATCACAAGGTGTCCACCTATTTTGGTGGACACCTTGTATGGGGATTTCGTTGTCAAGGGGCCTTCACTGATTTCGCGGTAAAGCGGTCAGGATAGCCATAACAGAACGGTTGGTCACTGCCTTGTGCATTGGTCCGCGAGCATCAAATTCGAGGGGAGCCTGCCTTTGGGCGCATCGCATTACGCCGCAACCTTGTATTCGGTGGGTCTGCAAAAGACCCGGACCATGAAGCAGTCATTGGCTTCAGCAGCAAGGCTCCGAGGCGGCGGGCCCATTCTCATGACGGCAAATAACGCCATGGTGTCCATCGGGACACCGCCACCTCGAATCGATACGCGCGGGCGTCATTACGGCGGTTGATCCGTCAGGCGCCCTGCAGTGTGTTCAGTTCATCGGGCGCAATGTGACGCCCATCGGGATTTCGCCGACGGTAACCAATCGCCAGAGCGCGATGAGTAACTTGCGTGCGAGCGCCACGATCATCGTCGTCTTGCGGGCGCCCTGTGCCGCTCGTGCCTGGAACCATTGCGTCAGTTCGCTATTCTTTTGGAATCTCAGGAAGCGCCAGGCCAATTGGATCAGCCCGCGTCGCACCCGGGCGTTGCCTGCCTTGGCCAACCCCTTTTCGCGTCGTTTAGATCCGCTCTCGTCGGGGGAGCCTGTCAGACCGGCGTAACGCGCCACCGCGCGCCGGTCTCTGAGGTTGCGGCTAAGCACCTCGTGGACCAGCATGTCGGCTGTCTCAATCCCGACACCAATCACGCGCGCCAATAGCACAACCATTGCATTATACCCCGACGCGGGCGCCTGCTCAAGCTGGGCAATTCTGGCTTTTTCAATCGTCGTGATCTGATCGCGCACCACCGCAAGCCGAGCCATGTCGCGCCGCATCTCTTCCAGCATATTCGGCGGAAGCGGCTGTCCTTCCGAAGTGCGCAGGTCCGGCAATTTCTTCGGCGCCCGGCGAAGCTCGGGCTTGAAGCCACGGATGCCGAGCCGAGCCAGCGCCCCTTTCATGCGATTGACTATCCGCGTTTTCTCGCTGACCAGGTTCTCCCGCTCGCGGCTCGGCCGCTTGGCATCCTCTTCCGCCAGTGATGGGATCGCCACCATGCGGCAGTGGCCACGCTCGCCACGTAGCCAACCCAGGAACACGCGCATCAGCATGGCCGTGTCTAGCCTGTCGGTTTTCGCCCGTCGGTGTTCACGGTTCACGGCGACGCTGGTTGAATGGATGACGTGAGCGTCTATGCCTCGCGTCTGCAGCCACCGGGCCAGCCAGAAGCCGTCTCGCCCAGCCTCGAAGGCCAGCGCGACCCGGTCTATCGGCATGCCCGCAGCCTCCGCCTCCGATCGCCAACGCGCGATCAAACCGAGCAATGCATTGGGATCGGCATCGAGTTTCTTGAGGGGGTGTCGCTGAACGCCGGGAAGCATTCCGGCCACCAGCCAGTTATTCTGACTCATTTCTACAACGACGAGCACAGTGCGAGCTTGATCCAATACAGTGATTGATCGGCTGAGATCGTCGACTTTGGACATGATAGTCTATCCTTCGGGTTGATCGTACGACGATGGTGCCACCTCGCCGCTCCCCCGCATAGCTTCTCATGCATCAGAGCACTCAACAGCAAAAGGTGCGGGGAAATTCGCGCTTACGATCAAGTCATCGGCGTAGCAGAATGATTGAATTTTGCGAATAGGAGCCGGAGATCGTGATCAGCTCGTTCTCCAGGGCTGGATGACGAAGTTGGAGACGGCCCAGCCATTCTGCGAATGCATGTTGGGGCCGCAGGGGGTCGAGACGCTGCGTCGGACCAATATTTCCCGCTCTCGTTGCGTCCGATCGCCTTTGTCCCGTTTGCCATCAAAGAGGGTCTCCTTCAGCGCAGCAATCTGCTCATTGGACGAGTTCACCCGAGGGGCTGTTTATCCGGAAGGAGTGCCTACAAAGGGATAGTTGTGCCGCTGCCGGTGAAGGGTCACGATAAGGCAGAGCCTTCCTCGTCGACCGATGCTCGCCAGGTCGGGACGGGCTGGCCACCATTGAAAGTGAAAGCCACACGCCATGGCCGTGGATACAAAATTCAATTCCGACCCCGTCACTCCCTCGTCACAGGCGGCCCACCGCAGGGAGTTGAAGGCCGCCCTGCTTGTCTTCGGGCTTTCCGGGGTCGCCGCCCTGGGAGGGGCCGCGGCCAAAAACTTAGCGGCAATAAAAAACTTAGCGGCAATAGAGGTTGTTTCCAGAGCCGTGGCACAGGTCAAGGATGTCTCCGGAGCCGTGATGCAGAAGGTCGAGGATGTCTCCGGAGCCGTGGCACAGACGGTTGAGGATGCCTCCGGAGCCGTGGCACAGACGGTTGAGGATGCCTCCGGAGTCGTGGTGCGGAACGTTGAGGACGTCTCTAAAACCGTGGAGCGTAAGGTCCAGGATGTCTCCGAAACCTTGGTGCGGAACGTCGAGGACGTCTCCGAAACCGTGCTGCAGAAGGTTGAGTATGTCTCCGGAGCCGCGGTGCAGAAGGTGTCTGCTGCCATCGATAACTGGCAAGAACAACCGGTCCACGCCACTGCCGAACCCTCCCGCGCGCTCGTGTCGGGACCGGATGCGTCGACGGTGGCGTCGGTCGAACGGAGCGCAGTCCCTGCGGTCCCCAATGCCGAGCCCCCCAAAACCCTCAGCACAGGACCGGATGCATCGGCCACGGCGTCGGTCGAGCGGACCGTCGTCCCTGCCGTCCCCACCAGTGCCGAGAGCCGGAAAACCCTCAGCAAGGCGCCAGGCGTGGCAACCAGAGCCCTGTTCGGCGTCGGCGACCGCCTCAAGGTCGTGTTCTACGAGCGCGTCGAAATCGAGGAAGATAAGTGGGGGGGCGCGTCCTCGGCCTTGCACGGCATCCTGCAGCGTCCGGAACTGAGCGGCGAATATATTGTCCAAGAGGACGGGACGATTTCCGTGCCCTTGCTTGGCTCCATTCCGGTCGCCAATCGGTCGACGCAACAGGTGCAAGCCGACCTAGTGGAAACCTTTAATCAATTGCTGGGGCGCAAGGGGCTGGTCAATATCCTGCCGTTGGAACGCCCGCCAATTTACGTGCTGGGGCCGGTGAAGAATCCAGGCTCGTTCAAGTACGCGGCCGGCATGACGATCCTCCACGCGATCGCGCTGGCCGGCGGACTCAACCGGGCCGAGAGCGAGCCGTGGCAGAAGATCGAAGCTGTGCGTGAGACCGAGAAGCGGAGCGGGGCGATTGATGCCATGTTGAAATTGCTCGCGCGAACGGCGGTGCTGAAGGCCGAGCGCGACGGTACGGCACCCACTATCCCGCGCCAGTTGCTGGAGTTGGCCGGCGCGACCGAAGCTGCCAACCTCATCAACGAGCAGAGCGACCGGCGCAGGGCCCTCGCCACGGCCCGCAAGGACCGTGAGCGCGCGACCGTGCGTGCGCTGGAGGCGGCCAAGCAGGATGTTGTCGCTTATGGGCGCATGGAGTCGCTCAACGAACTGGTCAAACTGCGCCAGGAGCGCGTAAACAGCATGCGCACTCTCGTGGACCGCAAAGTTCTCAGCAAGACGGTGATGGATCAGATCCAGAGTGAGTTGTCCGACGCGGAACAGCGTCGGCGGGACGCCCTCAACCAGTACTCGAGCGTCAAGCAGCGCCTCGCTTCGCTGGAGTCTGAGGTGTTGCGAATCCGCGCCGACCTCAGGAACGATCTGGAGGTCGAGATCGAGACCACGGAGAGCCAGATCGCGGCCAATGTGCGCGAGTTGAACGTCAGCGAAGGTGTCCTGTACACGTTGCCGGTGACCCGCGCCCAGTTTGCGAAGGACGTGAACAGCGTAACCTATCAAATCGTGCGGCAATCGACAGCCGGGCCGGTCAGTATCGAGTCCGTTGGGATGACCCTGTTGCAACCCGGCGACCTCATCAACATCATCGTGGGCGAAAGCGAGCCAAGAGAGCCGGCCGGTTCGCCAGTCCCGACCTCGTCGCTGGCCGGCGGGAGCTTGCCGGCCGCGTCCAATCCAAACGATGTCGAGCCTTGATGTCGAGCCTTCCCGCGTGATGGCGGAGAAGAGGATCGGTCCCAATTGATGCCCGGAAGGAGATTGGTTGAATGGATAAGCTCATCGGGACGAAACAGAAGGGGGATGCCCTCCACGGCCGGGGTGTTCTGCAATCGGAAGAAGAGTGGGAAGCGCGAAACCACCACCTCGCCGGCAGCCTGAGCCGCCTCATCGACGAACACGTCCACTTCTGCACCGGCAACGCGCTGGATGTCGGGTGCCAAAATGGGGAACTGACCGACCGCTACGCCGCCGCGACCGCGCTGAGCTGGCAGGGCATCGAACCGGATCTTGAGCGCCCGACGCGGTCCGAAGCCGGCCTGGAGATGCTCCCGGGCGTCGCCCACTCCCTGCCCTTCGTGAATGAAAGCTTTGACTGCGTCGCCCTGGCGAACGTTTTCGAGCACCTCAAGCCGGCCCTGCACGACGCAAGCATGACGGAGATCTACCGGGTGTTGGCTCCGGGCGGGATCCTGGTCGGGCAGATCCCCAATCCGTATTTCCCGATCGAATCCCACAGTCGCCTGCCGTTCTTTGGTTTCGTGCCCCGGAAGCTTCAGCCGATTTACTGGAGGCTGACACCGACGGGATGGGACTTCGAGAAGGCTCACTTCTTCATCATTACGATGCGGCATGTGAAGAAAGCCGCCGCCGCGGCAGGCTTCTCGACGGTGTTGGCCCGGGACTTCAACTATCGGGCAGACGCTATTCCCAAGGCCCTGCGCTGGGCCGCTCAGTTTCATAGTCGGCTGGGCATCATGCCTTGGGCATGGCAATTCGTCTTCCGGCGGCCGGAACACTAGATCGCGTTTATTCCGCCTCCGCTCAGGAGTTCGGAACTTGGCGTAGGCTAGCCCGCCGTGAGTAGTCAGGAATAGGGTCTTCACTTCCCACGCTGGCGATACGAAACTTCTCCAAATGGGACAACCCCCGAGTGCTTCATGGACGAACAGCAGCGCGCAGCGAGGATACTCCTGGCATTCCCGCCGCAATGCGCAAAGTTTCAGGAAGATGGCTGTACGTCAGGATCTCTCGATGTCTCAGCCATTGGTGCGGAACACTATCGTGTCGCTTCAGTAGAACAAGCCATGCGCGAGGATACAGTCATCGACGTTACAGTGGCGGCCTTGCCGGACATCGCGACACTCGAGACCGCTTGGAAAGAGCTCGAAGCGCGAGCAACTCACTCATTCTATCTGTCCTGGCTCTGGATCGGAACTTGGCTGCGGCATCTGCCGGGGGGCGCGCAACCACTTGTTCTGGTCGCTCGGACGCCAAGCAGGATCGTTGGGTTGGCGATTATTTGCCGGCGGAGGGCGTGGAGTTTCGGGCGGCATGCGCGGGCGCGTTGGCTGCTCAATGAAACCGGAGATGTTCGATTCGATCGATTGTTCATCGAGTACAACGATATTCTTGCGGAGCGATCCCTGGCCGATGCCACTCGGGTGGCATGCATCGAGGCCTTGACGCTTCACTTGCGCCGCTCTGATCAACTGGTGCTCTCCGGAATTGATCCGGACTTCGAGTTGGCCGCTTGTCGCACCGCAGGCAGGGCTGGGCTCCTTACCGAGGTGAGAGCGGACGATACGGCGCGGTGGATTGATTTTGCTGAAGTCCGCCAGAAAGGCGGGAATTTCCGCGCAACTTTGGGCCGCAATACTCGCCAAGCGGTGAGCCGGGCCATTCGGTTATATGCGGAGCGCGGCCCCATTGAGTGCCGGAATATGGAAACGACATCGGAGGCACTCGCCGCATTTGATTTGCTTGCCGACCTTCATCAGGCGCGTTGGGGACGCAAGGGATCCTTTGCCAATCCGAGCTTCCGTCGGTTTCACGAGGAGCTCATTAAGCGAGGAGTTTCCACGGGGTCCGTCCGCATCTCACGGACGTTGGCCGGGGACCAGACAATTGGGGTCTTGTACAATTTCGTGCATGACGGCCGTGTTCTTAACTATCAAAGCGGCTTTCTGTATGAGCGGGACGGCCGGCTCAAGCCCGGGCTTATCAGCCATGTTCTGGCTATTGAGGACAGTATCAGACGCGGGGAGTGCGGCTACGATTTTCTCGCAGGCTTCTCCGGGCACAAGTCCCACCTGGCCAATGCGGAGCATCCCATGAAGTGGATTGCAATAGGCAGAGACAGTCCAGAGCGCCGCATCGAGGCAAAGCTGCGCGGTGCCAAGCGGGTGCTAGCGATGATTGCTACGAAAATGAAAGAGGCTGCGGCTTGAAGCGCCGATTAAAGAACTCTGTACCAACGATGGCGGGCAGGTTCTTGGACAATCGGTAGGCGGTTTCGGCCCTTCGGCAGGCGAGGACCAACGGGAGGTGCGATTTGTCTAGATCATGCGACGTGATCGTTGTCGGTGCTGGCCCGTATGGACTGTCGCTAGCAGCGCACTTGCGCGGGCTGGGCGTTGATTACCGGATAATCGGCAGCCCGATGGAGAGCTGGAAGAGCAAGATGCCGAAAGGCATGCTACTCAAATCGGCTGGGTTCGCATCAAACCTTTCTGATCCCGAGCAGGCTTTTACTCTTAGGCAATTCTGCATCGAGCACGGCAGTCCCTACGACCATTTGGATCTCCCAATTCCGCTGGAGACGTTTTCCGCCTACGGGGTGGCGTTCCAAAGATGCTGCGTGCCGGATGTCGAAGACGAGGAACTCGTTTCCTTGATTCCGGCTCCAGAAGGATTCGATCTTCGCATGAAGAGCGGATTATCCTTCAGGACGCGCAAGGTGGTGATCGCAACAGGCCTGACCTATTTCCGCCATATCCCGGAGCTGTTCTCCGCTCTGCCCAGCGATAAGCTGTCGCATGCCGCTGATGTTCACGACCTCGAGAGATTCCAGGGGCAGCGTGTCGCGGTACTCGGAAGCGGAGCATCCGCAATAGATATAGCGGTGCTTTTGAACGAAGCGCGGGTAACCGTTCAGCTTATCTCGCGCAAGCCAGCCATCATTTACAGTGGCCGATGGGGGGGCTCGGGCTCGCACCCAGTGATACGCCGTCTGGCACGCCCCATTTCTGGAATTGGCCCGGGTTGGAAGCATCGATTGTGCGCAGACTTGCCTTGGCTATTCCGATATTTCCCCGAGTCCTATCGGCTTGAAATGGCAGAAACGTTTCCATCTCCGTCGGGAGGCGAGCCGATGAAACATCGGGCAGAAACTGTTCCTTTGCTTATGGGACGCTCCCCGCAGGAGGTGAGAACATCAGAGCACGGAGTACAAGTAAGATTGCTCTCCATAGACGGTAACACTCAAATCGTAGAGGCAGACCATGTAATCGCGGCGACCGGATACAAGGCCGACGTGCGTCGTTTTCCTTTCTTAAGCTCTGCAATTGTCGAACAGCTGCGTCTTGTCGGAAGAACTCCGAGGCTGTCCGCAAACTTCGAGTCGTCCATCCCGGGACTGTATTTCATCGGGCATGTGTCGACTGCCACGTTTGGACCAGTCATGCGTTTCGTCTTTGGCACCGACTTCACCTCTCGCACGATATCAAAGCAACTGGCGAGTCTGCGGCCTAGGCCGTGGCGAGAATCCCCTCGCACGAGTGCGGGGCAGCGCCGCCCCCCTGTGTCGACATCTTCAGCCCGGAAATACCTGTGAACACTCAACTTGAACCAACCGAGGGAAGCCACTCGCTAGGATTGGGGCTATCATGCTTGGTCAGGTGAGAAATCTGCGGCAGCACGCTCTAGCAGCCGGCGGCGCACCCACGCCCTTAGTATTAGGAGGAGGAATAAACGGCCTGTCCGCTGTACGCAGCTTGGCTCACGCGGGGCTTCGGCCGATTGTAATCGTTGACACAAAATATGATGTGGCAGCTATATCGCGATATGCCAGACGAGTTACCGTTGCCACATTTAACGACGAAGAGTTTGTAGAGGAATTAATTCGACTAGGAGAAGGAATGCCTCATGGAGGCATAATAATATTTGCCGATGACCGCCCACTATTGGCTGTGTCGCGGCACCGTGACCGTGTAGCTCCCTGGTTCGGCTTCCAACTCCCACTCCACGGATTGCTCGTCGACTTGACTCTGAAGGAACCGTTTTTTCGTCTGGCCCAGCGCGGTGGGTTTCCGGTGCCAAGAACTCTCTTGGTCCAAAACCAAAGTGACCTGAACGGCCTGCGTGACCTTCGGCCTCCATTTTGCGTGAAGCCAAACAGCCGTTCCCCGGCGTATGACGGCTCTTTTAAGAAGGCCTATCGCATCGGGACCCAAGCCGACGCTCGGTTGCTCTGCGAGCAAGTGTTGGGCGCGGTGGGGGAGGTGATTGTTCAGGAGTGGATCGAGGGGTCGAATGATTCCATCTACTTTTGCCTGTGCTACCTGCGCCCGGGTGCTTCGGTCGCCTTTACCGGCCGCAAGGGCCGTTCCTGGCCACCTCAAATCGGCCTCACCGCTAGTTGTTGGGCGGCGCCGGAAGTCGCCGAGGAACTGGAGGATCTTACAATCCGCTTTTTTCGATCAATCGGTTTGACAAACGGCTTCGCCAGCATGGAGTACAAGCGCGACCAGCGTGACGGCGGCTTTCGGTTTGTCGAGCCAACTGTTGGCCGTGTCGATGGGCAGGTGGAGATCTCGGCCCTCTGTGGCATCAATCTCTGTCATGTCGGCTATTGCGATGCCGCCGGGCAGCCATACCCACCCTTAGAGCTTGATCCGACCCACGTCTGGCGCGACGAATTCAGGGATTTCGTCTCGGCGCGGTTCCTTGGCGCCGGCTGCTACTATCCACCGCGTCACCGGATTCACAACGCCTACTGGCGCTGGGACGATCCAGGTCCGGCCCTGCTGGAGACAGCAAGAGGCGCGAAAGAAGCGCTGCGCCGCCTCATCCGCCGCCGCGCCAAAACAACACCCATTTCAATCTGCCGGAAAGAACAATCCGGGCTGAAGTGCTGACCGTCTGCGTGCCATCTGCCGCCGTGGAGTTGATGGGCCTGTCGGCCGCCACGGGCGTGACGCCGGTGTGCCACTCCACCCCTCCGGTGCCGCCAACCCTCAAACGGCCCGGCCGACCACCCAAGTAGTGGGCGGGAATGCCCCTTCAGCATCATAACCCGGCCTACTCTTATCCAGAAGAAGGCCCGCGACATCCTCGCCGCTACCTACACCCCACAGCGACACAGCCGGACAGGGACTCAGATCGCCAAATCAAAGACTTGCGTCCGGCGAACCCAGAAAGCTCCGTCTAGAGCACGTCCTGTTTAATCCGGTTCATATCCTGCGGCCTTAAAGTAGTTTGCGCATTCGGCTGGCGTGAACAGGTCGAG
>NZ_JAMYPW010000087.1:0-9740 GCF_040320565.1 Mesorhizobium sp. M0664 | reverse complement strand
AAAGAAAGCTTGACCCCAGCACTCCGGTGCTCAGGTTCTCCTGGCTGCCGGATGCGCACGTCTGCGGTCTTCACCGGATGCGTACTATCGAAGCGGCCCGACGACGAATTGGCTGAAGACGAAGAGCTTCACAGTCCAGGAATACGAACTATTGGGCGTCGAGCGCGAGCCGGGCAAGGCGGCATTCGCCTTGCTGGCGAAGCCCGGTCCCGGAAAATATGCCGGTTCGGCTTTCATCACCTTGAACCAGGAGATGCGCGAACGGCTGTGGAAGCGTGTCCAAGAGCACGCCGGGCCACCGCCGAAGGGCAAAAAGCGGCCGGCGACCATGGGTCAGGCCGGGCTGAAAGCCCACGTCAAGCATCTACGGGGCGAGTTCGGATTTCGCCACGCCTCACTGCAGGATTCAGAGAGGAGTGATACCTCCAGCGAACACGGCACGAATTAGCCGGAAAACCGCGGCGGGCGGGTGCCTCGGGGACAAGATGGTAGATTGCTAATGCGTTTGCGGGTGTGGCCTTAAGTCGCAAACTATTGGCTTCAGAAGCAGGGCGTCGGGCTTCATTGACGGTGCTGCCAACACCATATGGTGATCCATAGCCTCCCAAACGAGAGAAGCTCGCCCCTGACGGGTCGCACTGCGGCCGTCACCCGGCAATTGCTACGAACTAGGAAACCATCATGCCTGAAAATATCAGACTAACTTCGAGAGATGTCCCCCTCATTCAGCTAGGCCTCTATCAATGCCGCTTCCCGGTGAGCGAAGACCCGTCAGTACCCGGTGGTTATCGTTTTTGTGCTGGGCCAACTTCGCCGGATCGCGTCTACTGCGATCACCACCACAACATTGTGACCGCCGTGGACCCTCGTCGAGCCCGTTCGGGTCTCCACCTCGCTCAGCGACGCGCTGCGTAAGTCTGACTGGCGGCGGCCTCCCAGCCAGGCGCTATGCGCTCCAAGGCCTTGGCTACGACCATTCCGTCGGCTCGGTCTGGCGCATCCTCCCTTATGCCGTCTTCGCCGATGTATCCCCCGTCGCCCGATTGAGAACGACGACTTCTCGCCGAAGCGATCGCTTCGTAGCCCGACTGGAAGCTCAGTGTGCTTTTGTAGAGGTCGAGGGTCCAATCCAACGTCTGGACTCCACTGGAGTGCCTGCACTCGAGAGCGATTGGCTCTGCGGCAGCCGATAAGGACCAAATGCGCCATCTGCGGAAGTTCGAGGCATCGCCGATGAACGGCAGCCATCGGGCCCGTCGCAGAAGTTGGGGTGCGAGCGCACTATGGCGCAAGTCGGCCCCATTGCCGACTTTCCCGCACCCAATATTCCTATGAAGGATGATCTTGCTTTGAGGGCAACCACCGTCCACAACACAAAGGCTTCAACGGTTTTTATGCGGCCAATCGGACTTCTGCCGGGCCACAACCGGACAGCCGTTCACTCCGGCAACCCCGCGAACCGCATGTGTCCGATCCAGCGATCGAGGGCCCCGGGGGCGAGGTAGTTTTTCTCCCATTGCCTGCGTTGTTTGCTGATGGAGTCGCCGGGCGAGTCTTTGAGGAAAACCGCAAGTGCTTGCTTTGCTTCCCGCTTGTTTCCCAGACAAGCGTGGATCCCGGCAAGCATGCGCTGTGCGCCGCTCGGGATTCTAGACATTTTCCGCATCGCCGTCAGCGCAGCCCCGCAATCGTTCTTTTCGTAGAGCGCCCAGCCCATCTGCCAGTGGAACCAGTCGGGGTGGAAGGGATCGATGCCCTTGGCCTGCTCGATCCGATCAATCGCTTCGTCCGTGCGGCCAACGTTCAGCAGCACGCCTGCACTCATGACGAGGATATTCGAGTCGCTGGGGTTCAGGGCGATCGCCTGATCGTACCGGGCAAGGGCCTGCTCCATCTCGCCGGCTTCGGTGTGGATGCTGGCGCGGATGTTATGCGCCTCGGAATCGTCGGGAGCGAGTAGAATAGCCTTGTCGGCGTATTCGGCAGCCCGCTTCAACGCCTCGTCGGGGTTATTTTCCTGCTTGTGCCAGAATACCGCGTCATTGCGATAGGACCAGGCCATCCCGATATAGCCGAACTGGGCGTTCGGATCCGCTTCGATCGCCTTGAGGCTGAACTGCCTTAGCAGATCGTTCCCCGCGGCAGAGAAATTGATCTCGGCCCTTCCCATCAACTCGGCCCTTCCCATCAGGTAGTAGCGGAGCGCGCTGACCTGCGCGGCGTCACTCCTTGGCAGCGGGCGCTGGATTCTCTGCCCGACCCGATCCGCAAGCGTGCGGATGATTTCCTCCTGGACGACGAAAAAATTGCCAATCTCCCGGTTGTAGGTGTTGGCCCAGACATGCGATCCGTCATGCGCATTCAGCAACTGGGCGGTCACTTTCAGCCGGTCTCCGACCTTCTGCTGGCTGCCTTCGAGCAGGTAGTCGACGCCGAGTTCATCTCCGATCTTCCTGGTGTCGACCGGCTGGTCGCGGTACCTGAAGCTCGAGTTTCGGGCGATGACGGCATAAGTCTTGCTCCGCGAAAGCTCGGTGATGATCCCCTCGGCGACGGCATCGCTGAGATATCCCTTATCCGCGCCGGTACTGAAGTCGTCGAAGGGAAGGATCGCAATCCTCGGCATGTCGCTCGAAGGAACTGGAGCGGCTCGCCATATTTCCGCGCCGTAGTATGCGCCGATCGCTGCCGGAGCGAGAACGATTGCAGCAAGAATGAAGCCGCGCTGCGAGAATCGTGTCTTGGCACGTTCCGTGTCGGCTGCGGCGTTTGCGTCCGCCGCGTCCGACGGATTGGCATTCAGCCGGTAGCCTCTCTTTGGGAGGGTTTCCACGATCACGTGCGCGTCGTCCCTCAATGCGCGGCGAATATCGGCAATGCATTGAGTGAGGCTGTCGTCGGTCACGAAGGTCTCGGGCCAAACCGCCTGCATCAGCGCATCCTTGGACACGATTTCGCCCGGTCGCGCCGCGAGCACCGAGAGCACCTCGGCGGACTGGCTGCGAAGATTGACCGCTTTGCCTTCGACGGTTCGGAGTTCTTTGCTTTTCGTCAGGAAGGCAAAACCGCGAAACGTGATCGTTTCAGCAGATTTCAGGTCAATTTCAGGGGCCGTTCGGGACATTTCACCTTCCTGGCGCGCTTCCTAGTTTAGCCCATTCGGCCTTCGCCTCCAAGCGATCCCAGCAGCACCGGATGAAACGGAGGACGACATGAATCGCACCAAGCTCATCATCGCTCTCGCTCTTCTTTTGGCAACGCAAACGGCTGCAAAACCGGATCCCCGCATCGCGAGATTCTGTGGTCCTGACCATGTCAACGAGGTTGCCTCAGACGACGTCCGTCCCAACCCCGGCGGTTATTGTGTCGCCAGCCTTAAATCGATGGATAACCGGGCCGGGCCATGTTCACCGCCATCGCTGTCACAATCCTTCTGACCAACCAGGGGGAGCTAATCAGGCTCCCCGACGTGAAACCCATGACCTCCATGGCGGAGTGCAGAGCTTGGACCCATCAACAGGAGTTCATGCGCGTACTCCCCGGCTATCTCGCCACCTTCCATTACTGCGACAACGCATCAGAACCATGATTTTGCAAGGCCTGGCTGTTCACGCTCGGCCGAAGGATGGCACCACTCCTGCCGGGACCAAGGTGTCGAGATCGGGCCTGTTCCGCCGATCTGTCCGAGCGAATATTTGCTGCGCGTCAACCGTGCCGGTGGAGCGCCCGGTGCCAAGATGCCGATCCATACACATCCGGGACCGGAGGCCTTCTATGTGCTGGGCGGCAAGCTCGGCCAAAGAACGCCCCCCGGAGTGAGCTATGCCGAAGCCGGCACGACCATGGTCGGACAGGGGGTCGACATGCCGATGGAGGTGTTCAGCGCCGGCACAACCGCTCTTGATGAGCTGGCCATCTTCATGGTGGACGCCAATCGGCCGTTCTCGTCGCCGGCCAGCCTCGACTGAGGCGACGTTTCGCGGGGTGGCGCGCATGTTTGGTACGAACTGAGGCGGCACCCCAGCGAAGATCCGCAAGATTCGGGAAATTTGGATTTTCGCTTACACGCATCATCGAAGCCGTCGGGCGGCACTGGGCGCGGCGCTATCCGCATCTCAGCCGCAGCTCGCGCTGGCTCCCGGATCATATCGAGTCCGGCGGGACAAGAAAACAGTTCTCATGCTCTTGGGTCGGATGGAGGCATATATGATAGTCGCCGTCCTGCGACGGAATCTCATCACCATATGGGATGAAATATCGCTGTTGCCGCGTGATCTTCCGATGATCCCCGGCCCTCAGGATCACAACCCAGCCACCGAGACGAACATGAACCGCGCCGTTTGGGATTCGCTGACACTCGCCATGTTCGGCGTCGCCGTGACAGCAGGCCGGCGGATAGCTCCATCCGGACGGGGCATCATGTGCGCTCGAGGGAACCAAGAATCCTGACGACGAAAGGGCCGCAAGGACGACCGCGGCAGGGCTTGGCGCCGCGGCATTCCCTTTTCCGATTGCCGCTTCGGCCACATGTTGAAGCAATTACACGCCTGTTACTAGCATTAGCTAACAAAAAGGTGCTGAGGCGTCATCTTATGCACCCGTTCTTGCGTTCCGTTTCGGCATGCTGTCTACCCGGTTCTATCCCGGTTGTGTGTCTCAGTTTGAAATTTCGCGTTCGCTTTCGTTACGCCGTTTCCTGCCTTTGCGTGACAACCGCGTCATCCAGAGGGCAGTGCAACATCACGACCGATGCGGAATCCGTCAAAGCGGTGCGAAACTTCGTAGGAGCAAGGTCTTCGCGAGTGCCGGGCAGGGGATATTTGTCACCACCGCCTCTCGTTCTCGAAAGTAGAGCGAGCGCTACCGAGGAAGGCCCGAGAGACGAAGTCAAGGCTGCATCTGGAGTTGATCGACGGAGAGCGGTTGCTTGAGATGCTTTACACAACCAACGCGCCGAAGCCTGCCCTGCCTCGGCCGCAGGTCAAACTCGACCAGAAATGGCGGGACGTCCATGGCCCGGGCCATTCTCGCACTCGAATTTTACTGATTACATGAGCGGATGGCCCCGTTGGGGGAGCCGCAGACGCGCTCGGCCGAAAGTGTCTGCATTTGGTCTGAGATCGATCGGGTCGAAGCCAATTTCCACCTGCTGCGCTTCACGCTATTGCAAGACATTCAAATTTGAGCTTCCGCACTCATGCTTTGTCGAGAGTATCTCCGTAGGTTTTAGCCGTTCTGAATCGCCGTCGGCGACGATGACGACGAAATAGGAGAACGCAATGGCTCGCAATCACGTTGAACGTCTTGGAGAGTTTAGGGAAATCTTGGTCGCGACGCGGCGCGAAGGAGTCCGTAACGTGCACCATACTCGCGACGCAATGCGGGCAAGTGGCTTTCAGATCGGGGACAGCGACGGCTCCAGCTACGGAGCCGAGCTGAAGGTGCTCCAAGAGGAAATTGAGGCAGTCGATCGCGCCATCGAAGACGAGAAGCGGTTGGCCCTGGCCCTCGAGAGCGCGGCTCAATCCCGCCGACCGACTAAACCGAGAATCGTGAAGGGAACATAGAGTCAGGTAAGGCCCTTGGCGCCCGTCGCGTCGATCGCCTTCGGTACAGTGTCGGGCTCGTCGCCGCCGTGGCGCAGCGCCCTAAAAGCGGACGTTTCGCTTTCGGCTCCTAGCGCAACGCAGAGCATCTGCTCGGCAAAAATCGCTCCTGTGAACTCCGACGTCGCATGCCGGACCAACAGGTTCGGCCAACATCAGGTGTGACGCAGTCCCAACAAACATGCAGTTCAGACAATCGATTACGCGTCTTTGTTGAAGTCGTGCCATGCGGCCGATCCGAAAGGATCGGCCGCATCCGGCATCCTTCACCTTCACTGACTGAAACACGCTTAAAAAAATCGGGCCCGAGTAGACTAAGTTCCATGGACTAAGTCAGAGGCCCGCAATGCGCACCGTCAATATCCACGAGGCCAAGACATCTGTCTCGTCTTGTCGACAGGGGGCCAAAGGCGAATCCTTCATTATCGCCAAATCCGGCAAGCCGATGGTTAAGGTCGTTGCCATAGACGCACCTGCGGCCGGCGAAATGCGTCGGGTGGGGTTTATGGCCGGGCGGTTTTCAGTTCCGCACGATTTTGATCGCATGGCCGATGACGAAATCGAGAAGCTGTTTGGCGGCCACTTCTTCTCGATACCCATCTTCTGCTCTGGGCGGCGGGCGAGCCCGAAAAGCCTCCGCGTGCCGCCCTCGCTGAGATCGAGAATGCCGACAACCACTTGACGTTCAGCGCCGCAAGTCTCTGGGAGATTGCCTTTAAACGCGGTCTGGGCCGCCCTGACGTCAGGGTCGGTGCGCGTCTTTTGTGTCGGGCCTGATGGACAATGTCTATCATGAGCTGCCAATCATCGGCGAGCATGCCATCGCGGTGGATGGGCTCCCACCATCCACAAGGACCCCTTCGATCGGATCCTGATTGCTCAATCGTAAGCGTGGCCTGAAGACCGTCGAAATTTTTGCACTGGCTGGGTCTCGCTTAGCTATCGGTAGAGAGGACCTTTGCCTTCACGAAATCTCGGAATTGCAGCTTGGCTTCTGCTGACTGAAACGCGCGGGCCGGGACAATAAATGCGTTGAGGTTGCGCCGCTGGATTATGAGGGCATCGCCGTCTTCTCGAACATCGGCTATTTCTGCCCAAGGTATAGTAGCGCTGCGTTTGCCTATGGTGGTGGCTATACCTTCGCCATCGACCGCAAGGGTCCGCACTTCCGGTTTGAATTTGAGCATTGGAAACAACACGAAGCCCGCTAACGGCAAGATACCGATGGCGCCAACCAGAGCGAGGCCCGTCCATCCAGTCGGCACGCCGCCAAAAATTCCGAGAGAGGCCGCTACAATTACTGCGATGAAAATGCTGCAGTGTGTCTTCCAGAGGCTGTGACGCCAAGTACGCCAATACCACTGCCAAACTTCGTTGCGCTGAGAGGCGTAGTTGATTGAAATGCTCATAGCGCAATATGTGCAACAGTTTGGATTGTTGGGCAACGATCCAACCGCGCAAATCGCCCCGCTTGGATTATGCAGCTTCAGCTACATTGTGCACTGTCGGCCGCCAGTTCCAGGGCAAGAGCTCATCCCACCGCGCTGCTGGCCAGTCGCCAGCGATCTTGGCGATGACATCGGCGATGTAGGCCTGCGGCTCGAGTCCGTTGAGCTTTGCCGTCTCGATAACTGTGTAGATGGCGGCTGCACGATCGCCACCAGCCTTCGATCCGGCAAACAGCCAATTCTTGCGGCCCAGAGCCACACAGCGCATGGCGCGTTCGGCAATGTTGTTGTCGATCTGCAGGCGGCCATCAGCAAGGAAACGTGTCAGTGAGATCCAGCGTTTGTGGCCATATGCAATCGCCTTGGCCATCTCGGATTTGGGCGAGAGGCGCCGCAGGGCATCGTCGAGATGCCTGCTGAATTCCTGGATCAATGGCAAAGTGCGGTCCTGCCGACTTCGTCGCCGGACATCGGGTTGCTGGCCGCGAACCTCGGCCTCGATCTCATAAAGTTGGCCAATGCGCTCCAGCAGGTCTGTGGTCAGCGGTGTCGGCTTGGTGGCGTGGATATCGAATAGCTTCCGGCGAAAATGTGCCCAGCACGCGACCTCGGTGACACGGTTGGTGTCGTAGAGCTTGTCATATCCGGCATAGCCATCGGCCTGGAGATAGCCGGTGAAGCTGGCCAGCTGCCGTTTGGGGATGTGCGCCGGTCCGGTCGGTGGTGAACTCGTACCAGACCAGTGGCGGCGTCGTGGCACCAGAGCCCCGATCATCGACCGCATAGGCCCAAAGCCTGCCGGTTGCCGTCTTGCCACGTCCCGGATCGAGCATGGGGACCGGCGTATCGTCGGTATGGATCTTCGAGGCTGTCAGCCCGACCTCGCGGATGCGGCTGATGATCGGATCGAGCAAGACAGATGCCTGGCCGACCCAGCCTGCCAGCGTCGATCGGTCGATCTCGATGCCCTGCGCAGCCATGATCTCGGCCTGACGGTACAGCGGCAGATGATGGTCGAACTTGGAGACGACGACATGGGCCAGCGTGCCGAAGGTCGCCTTGCCCCGGGCAATCGCCTTCACGGGCGCTTGCGCCTGGCCGCAGCGCGCCGCCACAGTCGGGACAAGTGCAGTTGCCCTGCTCAGGCTCGATCCGCTGTTCCTCGCGCGGCAGATGGGCGGGAAGCGCCCGAACCGGCGATGGCCGATCGACGGCTGCCGGATGAAAGCGAACAGCGCACCGGAATGCGGGCTCTGCTCCAGAACCTGCTGCGTCATCACAGTAATGCCGTCGAAACCCTTGCGCATGTCCGTCGCGCCGCAAGCCAGGAATATCCGCGTCGATGGCGGCAGCGGGATCATCGTGCCAGCGCGCCGATCACCCGCGACAGGGCATCGGCATCGACCGTGGCGTCCACGGTCACCCTGATCCCCGAAGGCAGCTCGATCCCGATCAAGCCGGGGACCAACGGTGCAATGGGAGCAGGCAACGCGGGCGGCTCGCTGATGTGGACCTCGGCGAAGGCTGGCTCGGCCAGCTTGCGAACCCCGGCAAGCTCACCGGACATCGCTTGCCGCCGCCAGGTATAGATCGAGCCGCTGCCGACGTCGTGGCGCTCACAGGCCGTCCGCACGCAACCGTCGGGGCCGAATGCATCCCGCAGCACGACCAGCTTTTGTTCCACCGTCCAGCGCCGCCGACCGGACACCCGGGCAACGACCTCCATCCGACTACTCATACGATTACTTATATGAGAGCTCGATGCGCTGCTCGCTGAATCCTCGATCTTGCTCGACACCGGCCACCCCGTTCAAAGAGCGGCAATCATCCCGGCGAAGACCCGGCGTGCAAGGCGGCCGGCAGACCTCGCTTACGCCGTAGCTATCCGCGAAAGAAGAGCTGGACGATGCGCTATCTACGCTGGCTTCAGGAACAGCGGTTCGATCATCCCGCGCATCAGATCGCACTCCAGGAGATGGTCGAGGCGGTGCGCGTCTCGAAGGAGCGGGTCGAGCGGCTGGAGCGTGTGATCGAAGAGTTCGTCCCGGCCTGGTCGCTGGCACCGATCGTGTGGGCGCTTCAGACATTGCGTGGGGTAGACCTGATTGTCGCCGTGACGTTCGTCACCGAAGTCGGCGACGTCAGCCGGTTCGAAAGCCCACGCCAGCTCATGGGATATCTCGGTCTGGTTCCCGGCGAGCGCTCAACCGGGGAGACAGTCCGGCGCGGCGGCATCACAAAGGCAGGCAACGGTCGGGTTCGCCACATGTTGGTCGAGAGCGCCTGGACCTATCGACATCCGCCCAAGGTCGGGAAGGCGAAGCTATACCGATTGGAGCAGGCGCCACCGAAGGTGCGTGAGATCGCCTGGAAGGCGCAGTCCCGCCTGACAGCCCGCTACCGCATGCTGAGCGCTCGGGGCAAACGGACAACGGTCGTCTGCACCGCGATCGCCCGTGAACTGGTCGGCTTCATGTGGGCAGTCGCAAGGGAGGCGCGCATCACCTGATCGCTCGCCGCGACGGCGCACATCTCGCGCATGGGCGGAGGCGGGACCACGGCAGGGGAATGCCCGTCAGACGCTTTGTGGCCGGCGAACCGCCGACGCCCGCAGTAAGATAGGAACAGCCCCGGACGCACAATCGGGAATGCGGTAGCCAACCCGCGCATCAGAGCTTGATCACCG
>NZ_JAMYPW010000086.1:0-10258 GCF_040320565.1 Mesorhizobium sp. M0664 | reverse complement strand
TCAGGTTCAATCACCAGAAAATTGCGATTCATGAAATCGCCAGTCTATGCTCGTGACAGAGGTTATGGCTTCGCTCATTACAACGCGCTGACCGAAACGCCGAGCCGTTGATTTGGTTACATTAAGCCCTCGACCGTCAGTATGCATCGCAAGCCCCACCCAAAAGGATGGCGCGACATGTCTACATTTGGTCTCCGACCGCCAGCTCCTCGTGGTGCGGGGTGCTTGTCAGTCCGTGGCCTCGATTTGCAGACGACTAGATGCTGGCAGCCACAAAGAGAGGCAGAAGCCGAACACGGAAGTGCGGCCGTTCCCCTGGCCAAATCCCCAAGATACCGGACCTCGACCTCGATCTTAGCCGAACCGGCGCGCATGGATCCACAGGATGCGGTGCGCTGAAGTGCGTGTCGCCGTGAAGTAAATCATCCGATTCGCCACCCGATAGAGTCGGGACGGGGTTCTACCTATTGCTTTTGAGCATGACCTTTTCCGAAAACCGGATTCCACTTCTTTCGAGATCATGCGCCAGTGCCGGCCTACTTCATGCTGGCCGCGTCAGCGACCCTGTCCACCATGGCCAGACCAGCTTAGCGGTGCGGTGTGATGGACCATGTGGCCGGCCTGCGGGCCGGCCCCGGCAATAATGCCGGCAGGCAGCAACAGATCATTGTGGCGGGTGAAGCGGCCGCCGGCCAGCGCGTCGGCCAGCATCAATGCCGATTCGGCCGCGATCGACCGCAGCTGTGAGGGCCAGCTGGCGATGTCCTTTGCCGACGAAGCAAACCCCACAGAGACGATGCCGGGGCGAAATACTTGCCCATGGCGAGCGGCCAGGTGAGCAGCACAAGCAGCGGCAGCAAAATGTGACGGAAAACACCACCGGCGACAGGCAAAGGCCGGCAGCCCGCCAGTGCAAGGCCCAGGCGCGGCGGCAAGAGCGGACAGATGAAGACCCCCGATCGAATCGTCGTCCGATCGAGATCATCGACTCGCCCGCCTCCCATCCAACCCAAATCTCAGCCCGCTGAGCGGCCGAGTAGTAGATGCGACGTCGCTGCTTCATGGCTCACATTCCATCTTTCAGACAGACTCGTGTGTTGCTGCGAGCAGTTGAATCCGCCACCCCAAAGCGGACGCGCCGCGAACGCGGCTGCTAGGCAGGCCGAAGCTTGTGCAAGTACAGCTGTGCGTCACAAGCCAAGTGAACTAAGAAGCTGCACGAACCGCGGTGATCGAGAATGGCGTCGAAATCGACTTCGTGACGGATTCGTTCCAATAGGTTCTGACTCGCGCTTCCTCCGACGGCTCTTTCCAGGTACCGAACCGCTTCCTCCACTTCCCCGAGCACGGAATACATGCAAGCGGCGTTGTACTGCGTCACGAAGTCGTCCGGATCGATCGCCAGCGCTCTGGCCAGCCAGGAACGCGCCTTCTTCCGCTCACCGAAATACGCGAGCGCGAGGGCGCCGCGATGCAGCGGTGCCGCATTTTCAGGATGGCGGCCAGTTGCGCGTTCGGCGCGCTCGAAACAGATCCTTGGTTTGCTAGCGGATGAAGGCGATCGCGCAGGAGCGTCCCCCGGTGTAGAGTTGCCACCCTGGATCTCGCCTTGGCCGGCTGCATTCCTGGCTGTGTCCCCTAGGATACATTGTCGAGCAGGGTCGACTTATCCAAGCCTTGTGTCGGCTCAGACGGCCATTCACCATTCGGCGTCATCTCGTTAACTGTCTCGGGTAGATCGCGCGCAATCCTTCGGATTAGCTCCTCGTGCGAAAGACCCGTCTGCATCGAAATGGACGTGAGTGTACCTTCGTCCATCGCCGCTTCGACGTCCCTTGGCTCGATCGGTTGGTTTGGCCCGCTGCCAACCCACGAGTCGACCTTCGATCCTGCCCCCACCTCCCTGAACCGGTCGAGGATCTCACCAAGGTCAGCCCTCGACACGCCATTCGTTATCTGAGCCAGAATTCTGCGTTGCGGGTCGTTTGGGTTAAGATACCCCGCTCCCGGAATCAATTCACAGAGCTTGTCGCGATTTTGGTATGCTAGAACGCCAAGCATCGCGATCGCCAATCTTCCCAGATTTGCCATTTGATCTCCTCCACGGTTTTGGCCGATGAGCGAATCGAAGCCAAGTCTTGGCGGATGACGACCCGTGTGGGCTCCAACAACTTCTTGCCGGTCGGCTCGCCGGCGGAGAGGACGCGTCCTTCGGGTTACTCGTTTTCATCTGACGTCTTCTCCTGACGCAGAATTTCGGGGCGCTTGGCCCGCAGTCGCCCTACGCCGATCGAACGCCCTAACCCGGCGCCTTCCGGGTTTGTTCCGCTTGTCAGAGTTTGTCGGCGACGATGGAGAGCGCGACCCGACGGGGTAACTCTACCGGGTCGAGAGACAGAGTCGGCGGCTCGGTCGTCCTCGTCATGTTGTCGGTCTATGCCTAACCCGGCCCTGTCGTCCTCGATCATGCCGTGGACCGTCGCCGGATCGTGGATCGAGGCGAGAAAATCAGCGTAAGCCTCCGCGCCCATCTCCGCGGGATCACCGCCGTACCATGCGTCTGGATTGGCAGGGATAGCCTGCTCCGGCTTTCCAGGCTGAGCGAAGAAGAACCAATGCCACCATGCCGATGCGAACCGCGCGTCACATCGCGCCAGCGCATAGCCGATCGGAATGGCTTCAAGGATTGCGAGGCGGCTAACGGATGCCGGATGATCCATCGCTGTCCGAAATGCGGTGTATGCCCACGATCGTGACCCACAAGTCCGAAGCGATCGAAGCCCAGATAGTCCATAAGGGCTAAGCAATCGCAGGCCTTGGACCTTTTGGATGAGCCCGAATGGTCAGGCATGTCAACGGGCTTGGAAGACTGGCCGAAACCGCGAAGATCAGGGCAAATTACGGTGTATTCCTCAGCCAAAATCGGCGCCACGATGCCAAGTAGCATGGGTGCGAGGATGACCGTGCAGCATCAGAAGCGGTGGGCCCCTTCCACCAACCCGGACTCTGAGCGTCGCTTCCGGAAGTTTGATCTGCTCCAGCGAGAAACCTTCAAACGTGCAACTCCCTCCATTCGCAACATTTGCCAAACATGTAAACGGAGACGCAGTTCAATGTCGGCTTCCGCGGGATATGAACTTGCCTCGTATTCCGCGAAGAGGTCGTGAGCCGAACGGCGGCTTACTGGTCCCTCGGCAATAACCGGACGGACAGCAAACGGCCCCCAAAAAGCCGCCAGGCGGCAACGCGCCTGATATCGCACTTCGAGATCAACTCTGCCGTTTCCTTTTAGCCGAAGTTGCAAACGGCCCCGCTAACAATCGTGGTTGCGCCTTTAGGATCGTGGTTCAGACCGCTGGCGGATTAGAACTCATATGGCTTTGCGATCGGCTCATCGCTGCCGACAATCGGGGACCTATATAAAGGGGCATGTCCACGCGCCGTAAAATCAATGCAACAGCGAAGCTGATTGGAGAATGGCCTTTAACCCCAGCTGCAACGTTCGGATCGTCCGTCAGAGCGAGGGGTATTTTTCTCGAAATACGCGCCCGCCTTCCAACGGAGTTCAGGAAATTGCTCAATATCGAGTCCCGCGTGCTTACCCTGCGCCTGTCTGAGGGCGCCGAGAACGATGTGCAGGTGGTATTCGGGATCGTATCAAAAGCACTGCAGAATATCGAAGACTTGCCCGTAATCCCTCGTGAAATCGAGGACATTCTGACGATCTCGACGGCCGAACGGCACCGCTGGTTGAAAGATGGTCGCTTGCAGAGCGCCGGGACGAAAACGGTGAAACTCCGCGGGCGGGCAAGGAACATCACCTTTCACGTGTACGACCCGCAGCACGTGGAGGATGTTCTTGACCGCGACCTGGTTACGGTCTGGCGCGAACAGGACGCAGCGACAGCTGCAGACAATAGGCGGCGAGCCGCGGGCAAGGCCGCTATGAAACGTGCTCAAAGAAGCGGCCGCGGAACTGCAGCTTCAGCTGGCCATGGCCCCGATGAGAACTCGCACTCCAGTTTGCGCGGCTGGGGAGATTTTGAGAATGACGGACTCCTGCGCGGATAGGCCGGGCGCACAGGCAGGTTAACACGTTTGCCTGCGCCGTGCGAGATGCGCAAGGAGGGCCGTCAAACGCATCGCGTTCAGGACCCGCTTCGCAGGGACACCGCCCTTGCGCGCCATCTCGACACCCCAATGCATGTGATCGAGCTCGCGGATCGAATGAGCGTCCGGATTGATGCTGAATATGCAGCCCTGATCGAGTGCCTTTTGATGCCAGCGCCAGTCCAGGTCGAGTCGCCACGGATGTGCGTTGATTTCGACAGCGACGCCGTGTTTCGCACACGCTTTGAGGACTTTGTCGACGTCGAGATCATAACCGGGCCGGCGCAACAGCTGGCGACCGGTCATGTGCCCGATGATTGTCGTCCGAGGATTTCCGATCGCCTCAATGATACGCTCCGTCTGTTCCTTCTTGGGCAACTTGAAGCGGCTGTGCACGCTCGCGACGACGAAATCGAACTGCTCCAAGATATCATTCGGGTAATCGAGCGAGCCATCTGCCAGGATGTCCGCCTCGATGCCCTTCAGTATGCGAAATTTTCCATTGTATGCCTTGTTCAGCCGGTCAGCTTCGCGGTGCTGTTCAGCAATCTCCTGCAACGAAAGGCCGCCTGCGTAATGAGCGGACTGCGAATGATCGGCGACACCATAGTATTCGAAACCGCGCTTGCGCGTGGCTTCAGCCATTGCCTCAAGCGTTTCGGTGCCATCGGATGCGGTCGTGTGAGAATGCAGGATGCCATGCAGATCTTCATCCCGAATGAGGGCGGGTAGCTTCTGCTTTGCCGCTCGCTCAATCTCATCCCTGCCTTCGCGCAATTCAGGCTCGATAAACTGCAAGTCTAGAGCTTGGTAGATTTCTTCTTCTGTCGCTGACGCGATCAGCTTTCTCCCGCGATGAAGCCCGTCGGCGTTTAGGGTGAATCCCTTGTCGGCCGCGAACCTCTTCAGTTGCTCAAGGTGTTCTGCCGAACCGGTTGCTTCGAGCAGGCTCGCGCCAAAGTGCTTCCTGTCCGTGACAACAAGCCTGAGGGTCGTATCCTCGATACCAGTCGACGTTATGCCCTGCGCTACCAGAACGAAGTCGGAAACGAGCTCGCAACCGCGCCGGAAGTCGCCTGCAATTTCGACGCGAGAAAACCCTGGATGCTCTTGCTTCACCGATATGACCGCATGTTCCAGAAGAGCGGCGGCCTTGTGCAGGTGAAGTTGCGTTTCGCCGCCTCGCACGATGGCCAGGTTCTGCAGGAGCTTTGCCTGAAGCGCGGCGCCGAGGCCTTTGACTGAGCGTATGCGGTCTTCTCTTGCTGCGGCCTCGAGGTCCGCCAGCGAGTTCACGCCGAGCGTCTGATGAAGCTTCAGTATCTTATCAGGACGAAGCCCGGGTATGGCAAACAGCTCCATCACGCCCGCTGGAACATCCTCGCGCAGCTTTTCAAGGCTCGGGTGCGGGCCGGTTTGGTAAAGCTTGGTCACGATGTCTGCGATCGCGTCACCGATCCCCGGGATCTTGGTGAGCGCGCCGGCGGCGATGAATCCGGTCAAGCGGCTGCGACAGCGCCGTCAGACTGTCTGCCGCGCGCAAGTATGCCTTTATGCGATAGGGATTGTCGCCGCGCATAGACGCCCGTTGTGCGTATTCCCTCAAAAGCTGGCGACGGTCCTCGGATTGATCTTTGCCATGGCTTCAGCCAAACGAGGCCGATCTCCGCAGGTTCCGATCAGGCAAGGCCATGAACGCCGCGTGGCCCTTTGAATCCCGGCTTTTACTGCCTCTTCCCGTGTCGGCCGCTACAGATTGGGCAAGGATTGGTCAGCGCGACCCCATCCAGCCAGAGCTTTGGAGGCTGCGCGTTTCTTCAATTCAGGAGCATCGCCCACGTGGAAATGAGAGGGCCCATCTATTGTCTTCATCTCCGCCCACGTGATCGGTGCCGCGACAGGAGCGCCGGGACGTGATCTCGCGCTGTAAGGCATGATCGCGGTCGCCCCGCGCTGATTGCGTAGATAGTCCACAAAGATGCGACCCTTGCGGCGCGCCTTTGACAACACTGCCGTGAAATGGGCCGGATCGCTCCGGGCGACCGCCTGCGCCAGGCGAGACGCGAAGTCCTTCACCTGTGGCCACTCGGCGCGAGGGGTGAGCGGCGCGATGACGTGCACTCCTTTGCCTCCCGTCAGCATCGGGAAAGTCGTAAGTCCCAGCGACTTAAGGATAGCACGGAACTGAAAGGCAGCGGCGCGGACGGCCTCAAAATCGAGGCCTTCATCGGGGTCGAGGTCGAACACGAGGCGGTCGGCCTTTTCGACATCCTCGATCCGAGCCCCCCATCCATGCAGCTCGATCGTTCCCATCTGGACGCAAGTCATGAGTCCATCGGCATCGTCGACATAGAGATATGGTTCCTCGTGCCCGTCCTTCTCCGTGATGCCGACGTGGTGGACTTTGTCGCCAAAGCTGCCGGCGTCGTGTTTTTGGAAGAAGCACTTCTTCGCGCGGCCCTGTGGGCATCGAACCAGACTGATCGGCCGGCTGCCAACCCAAGGAAGCATGATCGCCGCGACCGCTGCGTAATGGTCGGCAAGCTGTCCCTTGGTGATGTTGGACTCCGGATAGATGACGCGATCACGGTTACTTATCGCGATGGCGGTTGTCGCAGACGCGGCGAGATCGGCTGCACGACGTTCCGTCTCGAGCACGACCGCCTCGGGCTTCTTGTCTTCGCGGAGACCAAGATAACTCGGATGTCGCAACGTCCCTTCGTTTGTCATTTCGGTGAAGGCAATCTCAGCGACCAGTTTCGGACGGAGCCAGTGTGCGCCGCGCACTTCGGCGCGTGGTGCGTCGACGGTGGCGGCCTTCTGCTCAAACGGCGCCATGATCTTCAAGAGACGAAGAAGTTCAGCGGTATCGAAGCCGGTGCCGACTTTCCCGGCGTAACGCAGCTTGCCGCCGTCATGAACGCCAAGGATCAAGGACCGAAACGCGCGGATCTTGTCGGACGGCGTCCAGCCGACAATCACAAATTCCTGCCGCCTGATGCATTTGATCTTCAGCCAGCTTGCGCCGCGGGCCGCCACATAACTCGAATCCGCGAGCTTTGAGACGACGCCCTCAAGTCCGGCTGCGCAGAAGCGATCGAGCAGCTCTTCTCCGCGGCCGAGAATATGGTCGGAGTAACGAAGGACCGGATTTTTCGCAGGCAAGATCGCCTCCAGCTTCGCCTTGCGCTCAACAAGAGGAAGCCTTGTCAGATCTTCGCCGTCGAGCTGCAGCAGATCGAACGCATAAAAGTCGATAGTCGCCGGGGCGCCCTTCAATGCATTCTGAAGCGCCTGGAAGTCAGATCTTCCTTCCGCATCGACAACCACAGCCTCGCCGTCAATCAGGGCGGAGCGCACCTTGAGCTTGCAAGCCTCGGAGAGGATCGAGGGAAAACGGCTAGACCAGTCCAGACCAGATCGTGTGTAGGCTCGTGCCTCGCCAGCGCCGACGGCAACGAGAATACGATAGCCGTCGTATTTCATCTCATGAATCCAACGATCGCCGGCAGGGACCGTGTCCACTAGCGTTGCAAGCTGGACCGGCCGGAAAGCGGGCGGCGCTAAAGTGACGTCGTCACGAGCGGGCGATTTCGCTTGACTAGCGCTCGACCCATAGATTGCCTTGCGCGACGTTGGCTTGACCACTTCAAACTCAGAGACGAAATAGCGTTGTCCGCGTCAAACGCACGACTACTGCTTTAGTTTCGCTCCAGGCCGTATTGACCTTTTCGCGATCATTGCCGACCCGCTTGATTAGCGCCTCGGTCCGAGGCCGTGCTTCCTGCCTCCGGCCCTTCCATTCCCGATTTTTACTCACAGGCAATAATCAAGAGCTGGAACGTGCCCTCAAATGCCGCCACAGCGTATCCGGTTTCTGCCATCGGCTTTAGCAGCCTGACATTCCGGGTCCGGTCCCCTATAGTATGCGTTCAGTTTTGGTCTTCTCGTCGAAACCAGGTTTCGATTGATGACTACTCGACGTGCCCCATTGACGCCGAGTACCTCGCCCAGAGCAGCTCCGATGCCGGTTTCGAGAAGTGCAAAATGGCCCACCGACCAGAGTGAATGCTTTCGTATCCGGGTCTATTTCGAGCAGCGCGGACTTGGTCAGCATTCAGAGAGCCTAGCGGGTCCTTCCCATGGGCACCGGCCTGCTACTCACGGAGCACCCCCTCCTCCTTGGCAGCAGCCTCGAAAGCCTGACGGACCTCTTCCGGAGTCACACGGTCCTGAAAGGCGTCGGCGCAGAGTTGCACAGCCTTCCTCCACTTAGGTCCCATCTTGGTCCACTTCATGAGTTCCTCGGCGGCACCCTCGACGTTGTTGCACCCGTAGGTGACCCCAGGTCGGTCGGTCTTGACGTACACCGGACGGGAGAACCAATGGGTTGCCACGACAACTCCTACTCAGGGGAGAGATACACGTTGGCCTCCTTAGCGGCAGCCTCAAAGGCCTTTCGTATTATGTGGGGGTCAATCGAATCGCCCTCCAAGGCTGACAGGCAGAGGGTCACCGCCTTATGCCAGCGAGGCCCTCGCCGGGTCCACATCTTGAGCTGCTCAAGGGCTTCCTTCGCATTGTTGCAGCCATGCCTGACACCGGTTTCAGTCTTCACGAACACCGGAGGGACGAACCAGATGGGCGCCATGATACCTCCTACTCAGGGGAGAGATATACGTTGGCCTCCCTGGCAGCCGCCTCAAAAGCTTCAGGGACCTCATGGGGGGACACCCTGCCCTCGAACGCGTTGACGCAGGAGTGGACCGCTTGCGTCCACCTCGGGCCCTTTGTTTCCCATTCCATCAGTTGCTCGGCGGCTCCCTTGAGTGGCTGACCCCATTGCGAATGCCGGGACGTTTCGTCTTCACGTCTTCACGTAGACCGGTGGAGAGAACCAGAGAAGACCATAAGGGGGAACTTAGAGCGGCAAGAGCCCGCCGACCAACCCCGCCTTAGACGCAGCTAAGGGAACGATGTAGGCCCTCGCGGGTTTAGAGGGTTGCAGCGGTCGGTTCTTCTTGGATGTGCAGCCGCTGTGGCGGGGGTCCGTCGCCTCTCATCTCCATGCTTGGCGGCGGGCTCCTTTCGCGAAGGCGGTGTTGGTCAGAGAACCTTTACCGCAATTCAAGTTAGCTGGTTGTCATTGGGGGGAGTAATGTCCCCTCCTCTTTTGCAGCAGCCACTTCATCAGCTCCTCCCCGGCTGCCTCGGCGTTGTTGACGTTGCGGATGATCCCGGGACGCTCGGTCTTGACCGGGACCGGAGGGTTGAACCAATGGAGTGCCATACAGTCACTCTTTGTCGGCGCGCTCGCCGGCGATGATGACGCACTTGCGCGGTTGAGGCGGGACGATCGCGAGCACCCCACAACTCGGTATTTCAAGCGGCTCGGCATCCCGCGACCCTGACCTGTTATCAAAAATTATGGTCGCGGCGACTGTCCTAAGTAGATGTCGCGGCCCGACAGGGCCCCATACATGCCCATACGTGCGGAATTCCTCGACGAGGCCGCGCATGCGATTCTCTTGCCTCGAAACAGGGGCCGGAGATTAACGGGAATGAAGTTTATCGGTAGTCACCCCTGGGCCGTAATCGATTGCCTGTCGGATCGAGGCCGAGCAGCTTCAATTCCTCCAGATCGAACACTGAACTACTTGACCCGTTGCCTTCTCTCACGAACTCTTTCGAAAACACGCGATGAAGACCGAGTGCGCGCGATCCAGCTTCGCCCCTCGCAACGAAATCGGGAGGGCCGACATGCGTTTGCCAGACAAAGTTGGTGGGGCAGGTTTCCACGTAACTTTTGATCCGTAGGCCGCTTTGCCCGGAGCGGTGATATGTCCACGTAGAGTGCAGATCCGCGGCTCCAGCCTTCTCGCGCAAGCATTCGGCGTCTCCGCATGATCGACGCAGGATGTTTGCTGCAAGAGTGATGCATGATGGACAGTGGTGGGGCACCCATTGACGATGTCAGGCATTCAGGATTTTCGCTTCCTTGGCGGCGCTGAGAAATGCCACGCGCGCTACATCCGCTGAGCTGCCGCCGCCGAGAACCTTCATGATAGTGATGGGGTGGACGCCCCCTCGACGGCATCGATGTGCCAGAATGGTGGTGTTTGACAGCCACCGTAAGAGAGGGAGCGTC
>NZ_JAMYPW010000085.1:0-10477 GCF_040320565.1 Mesorhizobium sp. M0664 | reverse complement strand
GGACGGCTCCCTTGTTTGAGATCTCAACGAACTCATTCTGGCACATCCGATGCCGTCGGGCGCCGTCCACCCCATCATGCCGTGATAGTGATGCAGTGCGCCGGCGGTGCAGAACCGAACGCTCATCATCCCGTTCTGGGTAACGGGGCTATCCCGATCGGTGGTAGATCACACTAATCCTGATCCGCCGTGCCCTTCGGCAGAGGTAACGGCATGGATCCTAGGGTACTCCGCGACGTCGCTTCGCGACTGCTACGCCCCAGGATGACGAAGGACGAGCGCTTCAGCGAACCTCCCTACCAGTCGCTGAGCTTGGTGTCGGGGCCGTATTCCTGGCCCTCGATGTCCTTCACCACGGCCTGGCCGCAGCGCATGGTCTTGGCTTCCTGGTCATAGGCATAGGTCGGCGAGCCGAACAGGTGCCAGCCCTTGTTCAACGCCGCCGTCACCTTGTGGCAGAAGCTGGAATCGTCCGGACCGGACAGAAAACGGTAGAGTTTCATTCTTCAATCCTGTCGTCAGTTGCGTTAGTCATGCGCGAACAGCGGCGGCCTTCGCCAGCAGTTTTTCGGCCTGCGCCAGATGCAGCCGCTCGACCATCTTGCCGTTCAGCGCAACTACCGCCCTACCGGTATGTTGGGCGAGCGCGAAGGCATCCTTGACCGCGCGCGCTTCGGCTATTGCTTCGGGCGACGGTGCAAAGGCGCGGTTCGCGGCTTCGATCTGAGCCGGATGGATTAGCGACTTGCCGTCAAAACCCATGGCGGCCGCTTCCGTGCACTCGCGCGCAAACCCGTCCATATCGCGAAAATCATTGAAGACGCCATCGAGCAGGTCGAGGCCGCCGGCACGCGCCGCGAGCACCATTTGCATCAGCCATGGAACGAGATAGCGCCGGTCGGGCGTGGCGAGAATTCCGGTGTCCTTGACCAGGTCATTCGTTCCGGCAGCGAAACAAGCCAGTCGAGAGGCCGGATCGCGGCCGAGCTCAGCGATCGGCCCGATATTGAGCAGCGCCCTGGGCGTCTCGATCATCGCCCATAGCTTGACTTCGTCGGCGATAAAATTGTCGTCGAGCACGTCGCCGGCCTCGAGAATGTCGCGCGGCGTGTCGACCTTGGGCAGCAGGATGGCGTCGGGCGAGCATTTTGCCGCGGCCAGCAGGTCGGCGCCGCCCCACTCGCTCGACAGCGCATTGATGCGCACGACCATCTCGCAGCGCCGGTTGGAACGGCCGGCGAAAATCGCCGCCAGCTTTTCGCGCGCGGAAGGCTTGTCGGCCGGGGCGACGGCGTCCTCGAGATCGATGACGACGGTATCGCAGGCCAGCGATTGGATCTTGGCCAGCGCCTTGTCGTTCGAAGCCGGGACGTAAAGCACCGAGCGGCGCGGGCGGTAGCTTTCGGTGGTCATCTCCGATCTATGCCGTCTGCAGCCGGCCGAGGCAAGCCGTGCATAAAAACTGCACGCAATTTCGGAAAATCTCCTCGTCTCCGCCCCGCTTGCCACCCGACCGGATGCGACAAGGGCGGCATGCAAGAGCAAACGAACTCCCGTTGGTCCCTGCCGTACCGGCTTCGCCGCGAAAGCTGGTGGCTCGTCGATCCGCCCGGACTTCGGTAAACCTCCTCCCTTTCGTCCGGAAATCCCCGCCCACCGGCCGCATCAAAGCCGCCGAGAAAGCCCGATCATGATAGTATTCCTCTCGGCGGCGCCGAGCTATTGCTACCGCTTCGGCGTTGCCGTCCTGCTCGTCGCACTGGCCGATTTTTTCTTCTATGGCCAACCGGCGGGCATCACGCTTTTCCTGTTCGGCGTTGCGATTGCAGCGGCGAGCATGGCTCTCCATCCTCTCGGCGCCTTCAACGACGGCAGGTTCTGGTTCAAGCCGGTTGCGCTGTTCATGGCGCTGCTGCCGCTTGTGGAAAATGTCAGCGCACTGTCCGTCTCGATCGCGCTGGCGGCGACGGCCATCTTCGCGCTTTCACTGGCCGGACGGTTGCGGCTCGGCCTTGCCCGCATTGCCGGCCAACTCTCGCTGTTCCTGGTTGCAACGCCATTTCGGCTCGTCCTTGATTTCTTCCGCTGGCGCATGGCGGCGCGGCGGCTTGGCCGGCGGCGCGTGCGCCTTGCGGCGATCGCCGTCTGGGTCATGCCGCTGAGCCTCGGCACAGTGTTCCTCGCGCTGTTCGGCGCCGCCAATCCGGTCATCGAATATTGGTTCTCGCTGATCGACCTGATGGCACTGCTCGACCTCGTCCAGCTGCCACGTCTCGCCTTCTGGCTGTTCGTGCTTGCCTGCGTCTGGGCCTTTCTGCGGCCGCGCCTGCCGCGTTTTCTCCGCCGCCGCAGGGTGTCGCCAGCCAGCGCACCGGCGACGCCGGCCACCAGGACCACCATCGAGGACATCGTCTTCGGCAAGGCCGCTATCCTCCGGGCGCTCGTCGTCTTCAACATCCTGTTCGCGGTGCAGAGCGCACTCGACGCCACCTATCTGTGGGGCGGCATCGCGCTTCCCGACGGGCTGACCTATGCCGCCTACGCGCATCGCGGCGCCTATCCGCTGATCGTCACGGCGCTGCTGGCCGCCGGCTTCGTGCTGGCGGCGCTGCGGCCGGGAAGCGCGACCTCCGGCGATCCGCTCATCCGCCGGCTGGTTTATGCCTGGGTGGCGCAGAACATCCTCCTGGTGATCTCGTCGATCCTGCGGCTCGATCTCTATATCGGTATCTATGCGCTGACCTATTGGCGTGTCGCTGCGTTCGTCTGGATGGGGCTGGTGGCGGCAGGCCTTGTCCTGATCATGGCCCGCATCGCGCGCGAAAAGTCCAACGAATGGCTGCTTGCCGCCAATCTTCTGACGCTATCGGCGACGCTCTATGCCTGCTCGTTCATCAACTTTGCCGCGCTGATCGCCAACTACAATGTCGACCATTGCTTCGAAATGACCGGCCAAGGCACCCAGCTCGACGTCTGGTACCTGCGCTCGCTCGGGCCCGGCGCCTTGCCGGCGCTCGATCGCTTCGTCCAGCACCAGAGCAGGACGGTTTCCGCGGAGGATGCCTCCATCCGCGAACTCGCCGGCTGGTATGCACAGGACGAAGCACGCTTCCGCGCCGGCCAGGAGAACTGGCGGGGCTGGAGCTTTCGCGACTGGCGGCTCAACCGCGCCCTCAACAGGCGTGGCCCGTTCGTGGTTCCTCCGATGTCCGAACCCTTCATGCCGGGCCGCTGATTTGATGCCGCACCACATACTGGTCGCCGACGACGACCCGCACATTCGCGAAATCATCTGCTTCGCGCTGGAAAAGGCCGGCATGAAAACGCTGGCGGTGCCGGACGGCGCGGCTGCCTTGCAGGCGATAGAGCGCCATGCGCCCGATCTCGTCGTGCTCGACATCGGCATGCCGGAAATGGACGGGCTGGAAGTGTGCCGGCGGCTGCGCCACACATCCGACCTGCCGGTGCTGTTCCTGTCCGCGCGTGATGAAGAGATCGACCGCGTGCTCGGGCTGGAGATGGGCGGCGATGATTATGTCATCAAGCCGTTCAGCCCGCGCGAGCTGGTCGCCCGCGTCAACGTCATTCTGCGCCGCGCTCGGCCCACGCCGGAACCAGCCGACGACCGGCAATTCTCGCATGGCAGACTGTTGCTGGTTCCGGCAAGCCATACAGCCAGCTTCGACGGCAAGCCGCTGGCGCTGACGTCGATCGAATTCGCGATCCTGAAAGGCTTTTTGGCGCGGCCGGCGCATGTGCTTGGCCGCGACATGGTGATGGCCAACGCCTATGCGGCCAATATCCATGTCGCAGACCGCACCGTCGACAGCCACATCCGCAATATCCGCGCCAAGCTGGCGGCCGTCGGCTGCGTCGATGCGATCGAGACCGTGCACGGCGTCGGTTTTCGGCTGGGCGGATGCGGCGCGTGAGCGCCCAAGGACTGATTGGCAGCAAATGGCGGCCTCGCCTCGCCACGGTCGTCATCGCCATCCTGATCATGGTGATGGCGCTGCCGCTGGCCGGCCTGTTTTTCTTCCGGCTCTACGAGAACCAGCTGATCCGGCAGACCGAGGCCGAGCTGATCGCCCAAGGCGCCGCCCTTGGCGCGATCTATGCGCAAGAGGTTCGCGAGGCCGGCATTGCCCCGGAAAAGCTAGGCGCACCCGTGCCTTCACCCAACACCAGCGATCGGGCCTCTCCCTACCAGCCGATCGAACCGGGCCTCGATCTTGCGTCCGACGGGATCCTGCCGACCCGGCCCGCGGCCACCGCGGCCAGCGCCGATCCCGCCTTCGCTTCAATCGGCGCACGCCTGTCGGGCATTCTTGCCGAGACGCAGAAGACCACGCTCGCCGGCTTCCGGCTGCTCGATCCCAGAGGCGTGGTCATCGCCGGCCGTGAGGAGGCCGGCCTGTCGCTCGCGGCTGTCGAAGAGGTTCGCGCAGCGCTTGCCGGCCGCTACGCCAGCGCGCTCAGGCTGCGGGTTCCCGACCAGCCGTCGCCGCCGCTCTATTCGGTCAGCCGCGGCACCAAGGTTCGCGTCTTCGTGGCCATGCCGGTTGCGGTCTCCGGCAAGGTCGCCGGCGTCGTCTATCTGTCGCGGACGCCGAACAACATCGTCAAGCATCTCTATGGCGAGCGCGGCAAGGTGGCGCTGGCGGCAATCGCCATCCTCGGCGGCGCGCTGCTGATCGGGCTGGTCTTCCTGCGCGCCGTCAGCCGTCCGATCTATGCGCTGATGGAACGCACGAAACGCATCGCCGCCGGCGACCGCGCGGCGATCAGGCCGCTCGATCACCACGGCACGCGCGAAATGGGTGAACTCTCTGCTGCTTTCCTCGACATGGCCGAAAAGCTGCACGCACGCTCCGACGGCATCCAGACCTTTGCCACCCACGTCTCGCACGAGCTCAAATCGCCGCTGACGGCGATCCAGGGGGCCGCCGAACTGCTGCGCGATTCGGGCAGCGCGATGGACGAGGCCGAGCGGCGGCGTTTTTCGGACAATATCGTCACCGATGCCGGCCGGCTCAACCTTCTGGTGCGCCGCCTGCTCGACCTGGCGCGCGCCGAAAATCTCGAACCGAGCGGCGAAAACACGTCGCTCACTGCTGCACTGGCGCTGCTGCCGGCCGACCACAGGCTGGCGCTGCGCCTCGAGGCGGGCGCCCAGATCGGTCTGCGCATATCGGCCGAAAACGCGGCGATCGTGCTGGCCAATCTCATCGACAATTCGGCGCGGCACGGCGCAACGCTGGTTTCGATCACGGCCGCAAGCGCGGACGGCAAGGCCACCATTGTGGTGGACGACGACGGCGCCGGCATTTCGCCCAGCAACCGAGGCCGCATCTTCGAGCCGTTCTTCACCACGCGCCGCGATTCCGGCGGCACCGGCATGGGCCTCGGCATCGTGCTGGCCCTCCTGAAAGCGCATGATGGCACGATCCGGCTGGTTGACTCGGCGAGCGGCACGCGCTTCGAGATCATCCTGCCGGCGGCGTGACGCGGCGGTTCAGATCGGAAGGGCCAAAAGGTGCATTACGACATCGTCATCATCGGCGGAGCCATCGTCGGCTCCTCGGTCGCCTATTATCTGCGCGAGGAAGGGTTTTCGGGCTCGATCGCGCTTGTCGAGCGCGACCCGCAATTTTCCCGCGCCGCGACCACGCTGTCCTGCGCCTCAATCCGCCAGCAGTTCTCGATCCCGGAAAACATCCGGCTGTCGCAATTCACGCTGAAACTGTTCCGGCGGCTCAGGGAAGAGTTTGGCGCGGACGCCGATATCGGCTTTCGCGAAGGCGGCTACCTCATCCTTGCCGGCGAGAACGGGCTGCCGATCCTGCGGGCCAACCACGAGGCGCAGATGGCCGAGGGCGCCGACATCGTGCTCGAGGATGCCGAGGCGCTCGTCCGCCGCTTTCCGTGGCTGTCGGTCGAGGGCATTTCCGCCGGCGCCTATGGCCGCAGCGGCGAAGGCTGGTTCGACGCGCATGCGATGCTGATGCTGTTCCGCAAGGCACTGCGAAGCAAGAACATTGATTTCATCACAGCGTCGGTGACCGGTATCGAGCGGCAGGGGAAGCGCGTCGCCGGTGTGACCCTCGACAATGGCGAGCGGCTCGAGGCCGGCACCGTCGTTAACGCCGCCGGGCCGAATGCCGGCAAGGTGGCAGCAATGGCCGGGCTGGCGCTGCCAGTGGAGCCGCGCAAGCGCAACGTCTTCGTCTTCGAGGCGCGCGAAAAATATGACGACATGCCGCTGCTGGTCGACCCGAGCGGCATCTATGTCCGGCCGGAGGGCTCGGTCTACATCACCGGGGGCGCCGAGGCGGAAGAGGGCGAAGGACCGGCCGATCCCGCCGACTTCGACCCCGACTGGCCGCTGTTCGAAGAGGTGATCTGGCCGGTGCTGGCGACCCGCATTCCAGCCTTCGAGGCGATCAAGCCGACGCGCGCCTGGGTCGGCCATTACGACTACAACACGCTCGACCAGAACGCGGTGATCGGCCCGCACCCGGAGGTCGGCAATTTCCTCTTCGCCAACGGGTTTTCCGGTCACGGCTTGCAGCAGGCTCCGGCGGTCGGCAAGGCGCTGGCCGAACTGATAGTACATGGCGGCTATCGCACGGTGGATTGCTCGGCGTTCGGGTACAGCCGGATTGCCGACGGGCGGCCGTTTCGGGAATTGAATGTAATTTAACGCTGGCGCGAAGGGATGCTACCGTTGCTTGGTGGATTAAGCCGCCGCCAAGCCGCCCGTACCAAGATACGCCTGAAGCCAGCCCAGCACCCGGGCCCAGCCTTCGGCATGCTTCGTTGCGGCAGCAGCGATGCCGGCGAAGCCGCCATGGCAGATGGTGACGCGTGTGCCGCCGGCGATCGGCTCCAGCAGCCAGGCGACTTTGGTTTCGCGGCGGCCAAGCGTCGGATGGTCCCAGTCGTATCTCCGCGTCTGCACGATCCGGCGCGGCTCTTCGATCTCCAGGAATTCGCCGCTGGCGGGCAGGTGTCTGCCGGCCGCCGTCTCGACGGTGACGCTCCAGCGGCCGCCGACGCGGAGGTCGGCCGCCCATCCGGTTATCCTGTAGGTCCTGGCGGACCCCCACCAGCGCTCGACCTCGCGTGTAACGAGGGCGTCAAAGATCCGCTCGGGCGGCGCGCGAACATCGGCGCTCGCCATAACGGTCTCGCCATTGGTCATGCTGTGCACCGCGGAACTGTACATCGCCCTGCCTCCAGAAACGTTTCGCTATCGAAACAACCTCAAGCCTTCGACGCCGGGCGCGACAGGCCTTTGCCGGTTTCGAGCAGGCTCTTCAGGCTGGACAGGATGAGCGGCCAGCCGTTCGCCACATGGCCAAGCAGCTTGTGCGGTCCATCGGCTTCGTGTGTGATGGCGAGCTTCATCATCTCGCCCTCCTGCTCGAGGGCGAAGGTGCAGCGTGTGTAGCCGTCCGCCTTGACCTCGGGCATGAACTCGTTGCGCCATTTGAGCACGATGCGCTTGGGTGGATCGATCTCGAGGACCTCGCCGCTGTCGGTGACGCGGCCGTCGGTGTAAACCATCTTCCACGCCGAACCTTGTTTCAGTCGCTTAGCATCTGAGCGCCGAGGAAATATTGCCGCTGGAACTCCGGCTCGGTCAGTGCTTGCCAGAGTTTTTCGGGCGAGGTGCGGATGTAGGTGACATAAACGAAAATGTTGCTCATCAGTCTTCCCTTTCGAGACGTTTCTTCAAATCGCCGAGGGCGCCCAGTCGCCCCCGCTCGAATTTGCCGATCCAGCGTTCGGCGATCTCGTTGATGGGAACGGGATTCAGATAATGTTGCTTCTCGCGTCCCTTGCGGATGGTGGCGACGAGGTTTGCTTCTTCCAGGATCGCCAGATGCTTGGTCACCGCCTGGCGCGTCATGTCCATCTCACCGCACAGCGCGTTCAGCGTCTGCCCGTTCCTGGCATGAAGGCTGTCCAGCAACCGCCGGCGTGTCGGGTCGGCCAAGGCGCGAAAGACGGCATCCATGCTCATGACTCTAATATGCAACCATTTGGTTGCATGTCAAGAGGCAGAATGCGCGGGTTGAGGTCGCTGGGAGTGGATTTCAGCGCTTGCGGCCGAACCAGAATGCGTTGGGCATGCGCTCCATGCCGATACGCTGATAGAAGCCGACGGCGTCGGGCATGGAGATCAGGCTGATGGCAACGGAAGGTCCGAGTTGCCGGCGTGCCTCATCCATCAGACCCTTGCCGATACCCAGCCCTTGCGCCGATGCAGAAACAGCGAGCTCGGAGATATAGCAGACCCAGGAAAAGTCGGTGATGCCGCGAGCGATACCAACCAGCGGCTTGCCCGGCGCATCGATGCGCGCGGTGAGCACCAGGTCGGCACTCGTGAGCATCGCCTTCAAACGGGCATGATCATCGACGGGCCGTGTCTCGCCGAGGCCGGATTCCACCAGAACGCGGCGGAACTCGGCGATGCCGAGGCCCGGTTCGCTGGCGTAAAGGATCGTGGATCGCGTTGTCATGTCGACAAAAGTGCACCATGGGCCGGTGGTTTTGAAGCTGTTTGTACCGATTTTGTGTTTCGATCGACGACGGAAGTCCAAAAACAGCCGTCTTTTATTTGCCCGCGGCATTGTGTAAACCGGGCGCCAGCAATTCCCCGCAACGAGAAGAAGACGGGCAAGAACCATGGAAAAATTCACCAAGCTCACCGGTGTCGCCGCGCCGATGCCGATCGTCAATGTCGACACCGACATGATCATCCCCAAAGATTATCTCAAGACGATCAAGCGCACCGGACTCGGCACCGGCCTGTTCGCCGAAATGCGTTACAAGGACGACGGTTCGGAAAACCCGGACTTCGTGCTCAACAAGCCGGCCTACCGCAAGGCGCAGATCCTGGTCGCCGGCGACAATTTCGGCTGCGGCTCGAGCCGGGAACATGCGCCGTGGGCGCTGCTCGATTTCGGCATCCGCTGCGTGATCTCGACCTCGTTCGCCGACATTTTCTACAACAACTGCTTCAAGAACGGCATCCTGCCGATCACCGTCAGCCCGGAAGACCTGGAGAAGCTGATGGACGATGCCTCGCGCGGTTCCAACGCGACGCTGTCGGTTGATCTCGAAGCCAAGGAAATCCGCGGGCCGGACGGCGGCGTGGTCAAGTTCGACCTCGACGAATTCAAGCGCCACTGCCTGCTCAACGGGCTCGACGATATCGGTCTGACCATGGAGAAGGCCGGCGCCATCGCTTCGTTCGAGAAGAAGAACGCTGCTGAGCGCCCCTGGGCCTGAGCGTAGGATGACCTGGCCGCGACAGGCCGGGTTCGTGGCGGCTGAACGGAGGGGACAGTCATGACACGTTCGCTTCTTGCCGGAGCCTGCGCGCTGGCGTGGATTCTGATGCCGGTGGCAAGGCGCGCATGCACAGACCGACATGGTGCTCGTGCCGGCTGACGATGCGTCCGGCGGGGCCGCCGACCAGGGCGCGGTGAGCAATGCGGCCCTAGCCGACAATGACAAACAGGCGCCGGTCCCGTTCGAGGGCGGCCAGCTGACCATCACTCAGGAGGAAGAGTACGGGGAACGGGTGCTCGCCTTCGACGGCAAGGAACTGGCGCGCAATTACGACGTCTTCTTCGACAAGATCGTCGAGGTCGGCGGCGTCAAGGTGGCGCTGGTCGATGTCGGCGACGGCGGCAATCAATGCGGCCCGGCCAAGGTGATCGTGTGGAAGCCGGAAGGCGGCACGATCCAGACGACCACGGTCGAGCAGGATGAATGCGGCGCGCCGCCGGCCGCGATCTCCGACAGCGCCATCTATTTCGTGCCCTATCTTTTGCCGGGCGATTCCAAGCCGGCGCTGCAATGGTCGCCGACGGACGGACTGACGACGTCCGGCAATCTGACCTACATGCCGGAGCTGGGCACCGACTGGAAGGACGTTGATCCGTCGAAATACGACAACATCATCGACGCCTTCCACAATGAAGCGGTCTACAAACTAGCCGAGACACTGCTTGGCAAGGACATGCCCGACATGGCGACCAGCCTGCTGGTCGGCGGCGGCACGGAAAAAACCGCGTCGGGCGCCTTTTTTGCGAGCGGCTGCGTGCCGCATGATTGCGGCGGCAATGACGGCTTCATGGCGGTCGACCCGGTCAACCGGAAGCTCTATTTCGCCCGCCGCGGCGACAAGCCCGAGCCGGACGCGTGGCCAGCGGTGAGTACATGGCCGGCCGACGTCAAGGAAGCGCTGGACAAGGCGCTGGGGTCGGCGAATTAGGTTTTTTGCGCGGCGCGGCGACTACCCTGCTTTCGTCATCCTCGGGTGACCCGAGGATCCATGCCGTAACATCGGCCGAAGAACCGTTGTGTCGCTCGGATGTCACGGCATGATGGGGTGGACGGCGCCCGACGGCATCGGATGTGCCAGAATGAGTTCGTTGAGATCTCAAACAAGGGAGCCGTC
>NZ_JAMYPW010000084.1:0-10603 GCF_040320565.1 Mesorhizobium sp. M0664 | reverse complement strand
TCTAACGTCTCGATTGGTCATGGCACTTCCCCTTCCACGGGAATCGGTGATCGCAACGTCACCACCGTGCCATGGCCGCTCGCCCCTCAGAGCAAGAGCCGTTCTCTCTCCAAAACTTTTTGCAGAACCTTCAGCACACTATCGCTTGGCAGCAACCAGATCGATCGGCTGAAGCCGCACGGAACTGGATGGAGTAACGGGCCTCTGGCGCCGCGGCCAGAGGCCCTTACCCCCACGTAGATGCTCTCATCCGCGGTTGCATACCGCCTCCCGTTCAGGGAGCGTCGCGAATGGTGATGACGCTGCAATGATCGAGCAAGCGATCCAGGATTGCGGTGGTCACAACGGCATCGTACCAATATGGTCGATGACGCCCGAACAACTAACCGCAACCGCCAACCAATAAGGGGGCAGTTCTTCATGTCGCCCAAGGGGTCAACTTCCGGCGTCGCTTGACACGGACTAAATCGCGGCCAGCCTCGTGGACGTCCGGTACCATCCCGCCCGATGGAGCCCTGCCAGACTCTCGTCGGTTTGTTTTGACGCGTTCGGCCCATCCCTAGGAATCAGGCGGGCTCAATTCTTGCAGTCGTGACCAGGATCGCGGATCTGCCGGGCCATCATGTGCAGTGCCGCGGCGCGCCGGGTGCTCTGATTTGACGGACCGGGTGACGAAGGAGCCATTTTGTGATGGAGGCTTTTGATCGCAAGTGTTCGGGCATGAGCTCGGCGTGCTGGCGCAGCCGATAACTCGATCCTTCGACCTGGACGACGACCGCATGGTGAAGCAGGCGATCGAGAAGTGCGGTTGCGACGACAATGATGCAGCCCTTGCCGGGACCGCCTCCTTAGGGGAAGATTTGACTGGATCGTCGTCCACCGTTGCTGCTCCTGCAGAAAAGCATTGACAATCTAGTGTAGATAGAATAGCGTTCTCATAGGAATGGAGTTTTTCGGCAGTCGCAGCAAATTCTGGTAGGCAGAAGGAGAACGCAATGAAGGGAACTAGACTGTTGCTCGCAATGGGCTACGCCATCGCCTTAGGCATTTGCGGTGCGACGGAAGCCGCTGAGGTTACTTATCCCTCCTGGCAGTGGGGAGAATCCGCGAACGCTGCACTTCTTAACAAGGTCAAGGAGAAGTTTGAAAAGGACAATCTAGGGGACGCGCTTAGGTCAATCTCCGTTCCATATGATGGTTTTTTCGACAAACAGTATTCGGAAGTACGAGCCGGCAGTCCTGCTGACATCGTTAGTCTGTTTGACCCAGAAATGGCTTCTTACGTTAAGCAGGAGCTGCTGGAGCCTCTTGATCAGTATCTAGCAATGGCTGGCGTGTCCCCTGATCGGCTGAGCGCTTCTCACAAAATTGCGATCAGAGATGGTCACGTATACGGCGTTGCATTTCAGACAAATCCGCGCGCTCTACTGGTGAATGGAAAGCTACTGAAAGACGCCGGCGTGGCCGTGCCGACGAACCTCGATGAATTCCTTGCTGCGTTAAAGAAGCTTCGAGACCCTGTTAAGCAGCAATTTGGCTTCTATAGTCTGTCGACGAGCGGGCCTGCTCAGGATGCTTATCTCCAGACCGCGCCGATCGTCCTAGGGTTCGGAGGGAGTTGGTTTAAGGCGGGCCAGCCAACGGCAAACGACCCAAAAACAATCGCAGCCCTAAGATTCATCAAGAAAGTCTATGATGACGGTTTTGTACCCCGAGTCGATAGCAGAGCAGCCCAGCAATTGTTTATCAACGGCAAAATTGCGTCGTTCATCGTTGGGCCCTTTCTCGTGGGCTTTGCTGCCGAGCAGAACAAGGCGACCTACGAGAACATAGAGGCCACCATACCGCCTTTTCCTGGAAAGCAGGCAGCCGCGGTCACCGTCTTCCTTGGCATACCAAAAGCTGCAAAAAACAAAGATGCAGCCGGACGATTCATCGCTACCCTTTTAAAGCCCGAAATGCAGAGGAGCGTTGTGGAGATTATCAAAGCACTTCCCGCTGTTAAAGGCTCGATTCCGACTGGGTTCGTGGATCAAAATCCTTGGTTCGGGGCGTTTGTCGAGGCGGGGGACCATGCTGTATCCTATGCGCCCGAGGGGATGGAGGAATACGGTCCTGAGATCTATAACCTTATTGGACCTGCTATTGAAGATATACTGTTCAATAACGCGGATGTCGAGCGGGTTGCCAACGATTTGCAAGCTGAACTTGAAAAGTTCGTTTCTGGTAAAAAGGCGAACTGATATCATAGCTGACCGGCCCCGTGGGAGCCGGTTGGTGAATGCTGAAGTAAGGATAGCCAATGGCCAAGGCAATTTCAATATCCATGGCGTCGTCGAAGGACGCCCCACGGCGGTTCGCCCTAAGTTGGAGTAGGCGCGAGCAATTGACTCCGTTTCTGTTCCTTTTCCCGTGTGCGATTGCGCTCACAATCGTCTATTTCTACCCAATATTCGAAGCAATAAAGACCTCATTTGAATCGGATGATATCTCTTCAGGCGGTTCAACGTTTGTTGGTTTCAAGAATTATGCCGAAATTGTTTCAAGCGTATACTTTTATCATGCGCTATCAATATCTACGATATACACGGTAGGCAATGTAATACTTGTCTGGGCGTTTGGCCTCGCTGGCGCTTTACTGGTTCATGGGAACTTTTCTGGCCGCTGGTTTTTTCGATGTGTATTGCTTTTGCCGTGGGCAGTACCATATGTTGCAACCGCTCTAATATGGTCATGGATGTTCAACTACGAATTTGGCGTTCTCCGTTATCTCACAATGGCATTTGCTGGCGTTGCACCAGACTTCCTCAATCAGAATCCCTACGCACTCATGTCCGTCACTGGAGTTTCAGTTTGGAAGGCATTCCCGTTCGGCATGGTAATGTTGCTGGCAGGCCTTCAGTCGATTCCCAAGGACCAATATGAGGCAGCAGTTGTCGACGGCGCAGGCCCTGTCTCACAATTCCTTCATGTTACATTGCCCGGACTTAAGACAATCAGCATCTTTCTTATGCTTCTGGTCGCGATATGGAGTTTTGGAAGAGCATTCACCATTATATACGTTTTGACCGGCGGCGGTCCTGCGAGGGGAACCGAGAACGTCGTCATCAGGGCCTATAATGAGGTATTTCGTTTTTTTCACCCCGGGACTGGCGCCGCGTTAGCGACGATTATTCTGGCAATATCCCTAGCGTTTTCGGCGATCTACCTAGCCATTCTGTATCGCTCGGAGGAATAAACGATGCGTAGAATAGCTAAGAAGCGGCTGAAGCGCCTGTTATTTTGGTCGGTTTTGGTCGTAGCTTGTATCATTTCGCTATTTCCCGTCTACTGGATGGTTCTTACATCGCTCCAAACGACGGAAGAAGTATTCGCAGTTCCACCTCATTTTATACCGGGCTTACGGTTCGATAACTATATAGCGGTTATACTGAATACCGACCTGCCGCTGTGGTTGGGCAACACCCTTATCGTGTCCCTCGGGTCGACAGTTTTGGCCTTGCTCGTCGGGACTCCCGCGGCTTTCGCACTTTCCCGCTTCCGATATCGAGGACGGGCATTCTCCTCGTTGCTGATACTTACGACGCAGATGATCCCAACGCTGGTCCTAATTATCCCGCTGTTCCAGATTTTTGTGCAGCTCGGAATTAGAGACACGCTGATCGGTCTGATCCTTGGAAACTTCGCTTTCATGCTTCCTGTCGTCGTTTGGATGATGAAGGCGATGTTCGACGGTGTTCCGCAAGAAATTGAGCAGGCTGCACGGATTGACGGGGCGTCGTGGTTCCAGATAATGATCCATATAACGGGGCCGTTGGTTGTACCTGGGCTCGCGGCGACCACGATTTATGCATTTCTCGATGCCTGGGACGAGTATATGCTAGCAAGGACAACCATAACCTCACCCGAGAATTGGGTGGGATCCCTTGGCGTTGCGTCATTCGTTGGGCAGTATTTGACGCCCCTGAATCTCGTTATGGCTGCCTCAGTGTTGTTCTCGTTGCCGCCAATCCTTCTGTTTTTGCTGATCCAGCGACAGTTTGTAGCAGGCCTAAGCGCGGGAGCAGTTAAGGGCTGATGCGCCGCTTCGGGCCTGCATGGAGCAGTAGAACGGCGCTTGGAGAGATCTGTCCTATGCAAAAGGGCGTGCCGGTCCAACGGATTGGCCGACTGTTTGGAAACGCATCTGACCCTGGGCGATCAGGGCTTCTGGTCGCGCCTATGTAGCCGTCAGGACCGCTTCGTGTCGGGCCTCGAGGCAAACCAAGATTGGGATACCCGCGAAAGCCAGTCGCTCAAGGCGCTCCGGCCGATATGCGTCGACCGCTCGACTGCCAGCCGCTCCATCATCTCGTTCAGGCTGATGTCCTTGCGCTCATCGATCAGCCCGACGATGTTCATGAGCATGGAGTGCGCATTTCGCAAAAGGCGGACAGGGGTTACGCTAATTCCCGGACATTGGTTTCGCTAATGTCGGGACAGTTTGGCTGCGTTGGTCGTCGGGTGCCTTGTTGCGTTCATGGATGATTGATTTCGCCGTTTTCGGTGCCGGTCAAGAGGGGTGCTGCTTTTGCTTTCGCAGCTATCGCCCTGGAGCACGATGCGGTGGGCGTTGTGAACGATCCTGTCGAGAATGGCATCGGCGACGGTAGGGTCTGCGATCAGGTCATGCCATCTGGCCACTGGGACCTGGGCGGCGATCAGGGTGGATTTGCGGCGATAGCGTTCCTCGACGATTTCGAACAGATGGAAGCGTTGTTGATCGGTGAGGGAGTGGGTTCCGAAGTCATCGAGGATGAGCAGTTGTGCGCGGGTGAGGTTGTCGATGAGGCGTGGAAAGCGGCCATCGAGACGGGCCAGCGCCAAATCCTCGAACAGGGTAAGCGCCAAGCTGACCCCATCTGGCGCGGCTTGAGGTGATGAGCGAGACATACTGACACTGAAGCAAGGAGCCGAGGAGCTTGCAGTGTCAATTTCTATGTCTGCGCCTATGCCTGATGATAGAAGTTTCCATGTTCTTGAAGCGGTTGCCAACCGACTGGAGGCAAGCCCGCAGCGTCCGCGCCGGCGCTGGTCGGCGGAAGCGAAGTCGCGGCTGATCGCGGCGACACTGAAGCCGGGCGCGAATGTATCGGCCATTGCCAGACAAGCGGGGATGGCGCCGGCCCAGCTGTTCGGCTGGCGGAGCAAGGCGATCAAGAGCGGTGCGGTCACGCCGCGGCGAGATGCGGATCGGCTTGGCTTTGTCGAGGTCACCCAAGCGGCGTCTTCGGCAGTGGAGATCTGTTTGGGCGATGTGGTCATTCGGGCCGGCGCCGACGTCGGCCAGGATCATTTGGCCAGGATTATCCGGGCGGTCCGCCAGGCATGATCCCGGCCGGCGTGAAGGTGTTGGTCGCCAGTCATCCCGTCGATTTTAGAAAAGGTCCCGACGGCCTTCTGGCACTGGTGCGCGATGCCGGTTCGGATCCGTTCAACGGCGCGCTTTATGTCTTTCGCGCGAAAAGAGCGGACAGGATCAAGATCGTCTGGTGGGACGGCAGCGGCGTGTGTCTTTATGCCAACGATCTGCATTCATACTACGTCCCTTTCGTCTTCAGTTGAGAGTTTTTGCCTGGCTGGCATTTTGCCTTCGTGCGGCAGCGCGATCGACGAGCCGGTTCCATCGGCTGCATTGTTTTTGCGGTAGATCCGAAACGGGAAGTTCGTACAGGCAATAGTGCCCGTTGTAGGCGTGGCTGGCGATGAGGCCATGTTTGGCCCATCGGGTGACGGTGTGCTCGTGGATATTGAGACGCGCGGCCGCTTCCTGTTTTGTCAGCATTCCACGTTCCCGCAGGCGGTCATAGCGAGAGCGCAGCTTGTATTGGTGAACGAGATAGGCAACTCGCAAGGCCGTGAAGCGGGCGGTGTGGTGACCGCGGCGTGCGGCCTCGCCGGGACGGTATCCTTGCTGGTTGAGCAGTTCTGCGATCTCGGAATAGATGTGGTCGTCGAGGAGTTTATCGACCAGTTCGACGATGCCGGGCTGCGTCTTGACCTGCTGGGCGGAAGATTTTGGGCTCAAGGTTGTGAGCGTCTGGATCTTGCCGCCTTTGAATCGCACGTGAACCTTGGTGGTTCCTTCCGCCGGCAGCTTGACGAGAGTGACATCCTCGATGATGTGGGCAAGGAGTCGCTTGCGTTCGCGGTTTGGTGTGTCGGGATCCGCCCAGAGCTTGTTGAAATCCACCGTCATTGCGACCAGCCGCTCGCGGACAGCTTCATCAAGGATGAATTGATCGTGCTCCCGGGCACGCTCACGCTCTTCGCGGGCCTTGGCCAAAATACGGAGCTTCTCGTTCCATTCGCCTTCGAGCGTGTCGGCGACGAGACGATTGTCGGGATCGACCAGCATGAAACGGCGCTGGGCGAGATCGGCCTCGATCTGGGCGCGCTCGACCGCGCGACAGCGCAGCCGATCTGCTTCTTCATGCCGGGCTTGGATCTCCTTACGGACGTCGAGCGCCAGTTCGACGGCGGCCGGCGTCATCTGCTCGGCAATCAGCCTGCCGATGGCTTCATCGACAGGAGGCCCGGCGATCGACTGGCACAAGGGGTCACCGCGATAGGTATGGGCGCGATCGCAGATGTACCAGGCTTCCTGTCGGCCGCGCCGGGCAGCGTAGCGAACCCGGAAATGCCGGCCGCATTGCCCACATACCGCCCGACCTTGCAGCAGCGCCGGGCCTTCTCTTGGGATTGACGCTCGTGCCGCGTCATATCCTTGGCCGTTCGCCTTGAGAATCTTCAGGTTCTCCTGATGTTGTTCCCAGCTGATATAGCCGGGATGCGCATCGGGAATGCAGGCCGGCCAATCATCATTAGTTCGCGCACGCACAGTCTTCTTGCCGTCGATGGTGCGCCGATAGTGTCGCCGCCCATAGGCATAGGCGCCGGCGTAACGCGGATTGTTCAGGACGCGCACCGCGGTCGATGCGGTCAGCGGCCGAAACACCGTCTGACTGTTGTGCAGGCGTGACGGGAACAAAAGGCCTTCCGTGCGAAAGGCCTTGACGGTCTGGGAGGCGGATCCGACGCGAGCGAACGTCTCGAAGAAATGGATGATCGTCTCCCTGACTTGCGTGTCCGGATCGAGCACCACATTGCCGGAATGGTCATAGACCAGCCCGGTTGGCAGGGGACAGCGAAACTCGCCGCGCCTTGCCTTGTTGAGGATGCCTCCGCGCAGCCGTGCCTTGATCACATGCAACTCTGCTTCGCTCATGGTGCCCTTGAGACCGAGCAGGAGCCGGTCGTTGAAGCCTGCGGGGTCATAGACGCCGTCTTCATCGAGGATCAGGGTGTCGGCAAGAGCGCAGATCTCCAGCAGGCGCTGCCATCCCGGCGCGCCCCATGCCGACGTCGCTGACCAAACGCTGAAACCCCTCGCGCCAGGCCGCCGAAGCACCGGATTCACCCTGATCATTGTCGACGACGATAATCTGCTCGTCCCGCCAGCCGAGGGCGACCGCACGTCCACGAAGCGCATATTGCCGCCTGGCGCTCTCGGTGTTCTCGATGACTTGCCGCATCGAGGATTGGCGGATGTACAGGTAGGCGCTGCGTTCGACGTGATGAGGCTGGACTTTAAGGTGCGCATTCATGGTGACCTCCGGTCGTGGATGCTCATGGCTATTGTCGCAAGGACGTGAACGACGGCTGCGTGCCCGCCGTGCGTCGGCCAGGCGGTCGACGGTGGATGACTTTGTTCTTGCAGGGGATTTGCTGCTGCGGCCAGCGTCTGTGCCCATCCCCACATGCCCCGGCGCAGAAAGAGCATGAGGCCGCTACGAGCCTTGAGAGGCAGAGCTTCGCCGAGGGCTGCCCCGCGCAGCACCTCATACTGGGCCGCAATGGCCGACGACAGGATCGACGAACGCACCGATGCCGCGGCAATGTTCACCTGCCGGTTTTTTTTAATACCCGCTCGATCGTCCTGGGATGAAGCTCGACATCGAGTTCGCGGCGGACCAGCTTCGCCAGCTCCCGAGCACGAACGGGTTCGCCCGGGCCCAACTGCGCCTGAAGAAACGCCAGGACTTCGTCGTCGATTTTGTGGGGACCGCGGGGGCCCGGCTTCTTTGGTACCAGTCCCGCAATCCCGGCTGCGTCGAAGCTCGCCCTTGCCTGGTAATAGGTCGGCCTGGAAACGCCATACTCGTCGGACGCCACCGTCACCGACATGTTGTCGACGGAGACGCGCCGCAGCATCTCGTATCTGACCTGCACGGCGTCGTGCGGATCGAAGAACTCGCTGTCGCTGAACTTCGGATCGCCCACCTTCTCGGGGTTTGGATTGAAGGTGCCTTGTTCGATGAGGGCCTCCGTCTTCGAGCGCTTGCTGTCGGACATCGCCGGCTCCGAGTGTGGAAAGAAGCATAATCGTAAAGATATTTATGCCGCTATTAGCATCGATGTCAAGGCGGCTTGTGCGATCAATGCTGAACGTGTAGCCGAGATGCTGGGTATGCTCGTCATACAACCCTCCTGCGGCATAATCCGCCTTACAGATGCGGCATAATTATCCTTACAACTTGTCGAGTGATCGCGAAGCCGATTTACCAGAAAGGCGCCCGACCAGACTGGCCAGCTCCAGCAAGTCGACAGTACGCAAGAGCGCCCGCCCATTCCCCATGACAACTTCTGGATCCGGGTTCGCAAGATCAGTCCATTGCGGGGGAACAGACCACACGGCAGTATCGTCGGCCTGCAGCAAAAGGCGTTCGCCATGCCGATTGTATCGCCTGCCGACACATGGCAGCAGCCGCGAGAACAGAGGATGAAACGGATGCGTGATCCGCACTAATTGCGTAACTGCGTTCGTAGAGTCTGCATTCCCAAGTGAGGTACAAGCGGCTGGATGAGGCGAAGTTCTGCTGGCCGCGGATCGGCCACCACCGGGTCCAGCTCAATCATGCTCAGCTCATGGCTCTGGTTGACGGAATGGACTGGAAACGGGTTCGAACGGAGACCGTCAGGCGGCCGCAATCGGTTGGGTAAAACCCTGCGGCATGATGAATCAGGGGCCTGAAAACGCGGGAAAATTGCCCGCGAATATGCTCTGATTTTGGCCATGTCGGCACCCGATCTCGCGCTCCCGGACGACGTTGACGCGCTCAAGGCGATGGTTGTTGCCATGGCCGAAAAAGCCGCCGGTCTGGAAGAGCGTAATGCCGATCTCGAAGCCCACAATACGCATCTCGAGTTGGTCAACAAGAGCGCCGAGGAGCGGATCGCACGACTGACGGCGGTGGTGAAGATGCTGGAGCGGGCGCGCTTCGGCAGCCGCTCCGAAAGGTTGCGGGCCGGTGCGCTGAGCGAGGAGCAGTACGCTCTGGTCTTCGACGAGATCGAAACCGGCGTGGCGGCCATCCAAGCGCAGATGGAGAAGTCTGCGGGCGGCTCGAAAGCGAAGCGCGCCCCGCGCCCTCGCAAAGGCTTTGCGGCCCATCTCGAACGGGTCGAGTGGTTATCGAGCCCGAAACGCCTGCTGGCTGCGAAGCGCTGGAAAAGATCCTGATCGGCGAGGACGTCTCCGAACGGCTCGATGTCACCCCGGCGAAGTTCCGGGTGATCGTCACGCGTCGCCCCAAATATGCCTACAAGGGTTGGGACGGCGTCATCCAGGCAGCCGCGCCCGCCCGCATCATCGAAAGCGGCATTCCGACCGAAGCGCTGCTGGCGCAGATCGCAGTGTCGAAATACGCCGATGGCCTGCCGCTCTACCGCCAAGAAGCGATCTATGCCCGCGATCAGGTCGAGATCGACCGGTCACAGATGGCGCAGTGGATGGGCAAGCTCGGCTTCGAGCTCGAGCCGCTCGCCGATTACGCACTGGCTCGCATCAAGCAGGGGGAGCGGGTCTTCGCCGATGAGACCACGCTGCCAACGCTGGCGCCGGGATCTGGCAAGGCCAAGACGGCCTACCTCTGGACCTATGTCCGCGATGATCGGCCCTTTGGCGGCAGTGGACCGCCCATCGTCGCCTACCGCTTCGAGGACAGCCGCGCCGGCGAATGTGTCGCCCGTCATCTGGACGGCTATCGCGGCATCCTGCAAGTCGACGGATACGCCGCCTATAACCGGCTGGCCCGATCCGATCGGGGCAATGACGGCGTGATGCTGGCGGCGTGCTGGTCGCACGTGCGGCGCAAGTTCTACGAACTGCATGCCGCAGGCTCCTCCGTTATCGCCTCGCAGACGGTGGCGCAGATGGCCCCACTGTGGGCCGCCGAGGAGGCCGTACGCGGCCAGGACCCGGCAGTACGGATTACTGCGCGTCAGGAGAAATCCGCCGCCATCGTTGCCGCTCTCTTTGCGCTGTGGGAAAAGGAGCTGCCCAAGCTGTCGGGAAAATCGAAGCCGGCCGAGGCGATCCGCTATGCACTCGGCCGGGGTGCCGCGCTGGAGCGCTTCCTCACTGACGGCCGGATCGAAATCGACTCCAACACCGTCGAGCGCGCCATCCGGCCGCAGGCGAAGACCGATTCATTATGCACCTCCTTTTCAAATGGCGGAAAACAGCGATTCCTGGTTGTCGTCGTGGATGCGATGCGGAGTA
>NZ_JAMYPW010000083.1:0-10612 GCF_040320565.1 Mesorhizobium sp. M0664 | reverse complement strand
AGGCAGGAAATGGCAGTCGCTCCTTCGCTCAACTGCCTCTCCAAAGAATCCTTTCTCAGCCTAAACTCAACCCCAAAATCGCCATGTGCGATTCCCCTGCCTCAAGGGGGGAGATCACCCACGCCCGAAATGCCGGCTCGCCACCTCGACATGCGTGTCGTGCGCATGCGCTTCGAAACGCTCGGTTTCGCCGAGATCGTCCACCGCCTCGTTCGGCCACCAGCTGCCGCCGACCACGATTCCGTCCGAGACCAGCCGTTGCTCGGCGACCAGCGAGGCGCCGACCGAATCGACAAAGGTGAAGCGGCCCGGACGCAGCCGCAGCACCGCGATGTCGCCGACCGCACCCACCGCCAGCCTGCCGAGATCGGGCCTGGCGATCGCTTCGGCCGGCCGCTGTGTCGCGGCGCGCAGCACCTCGACCAGCGGCATGCCGAGCGCCAGCAGCTTCGACATGCACACCAGAATGTCGAAGGCCGGCCCGTCGACGCAGTAGAGATGCACGTCGCTGCTGATCACGTCCGGCGCCAGCCCCTCGCCGAGCATCGCTTTCGCCACTTCGAAATCGAACGAGCCCATGCCGTGGCCGATATCGAAGATGACGCCGCGCTCGCGCGCCAGCCGCATATCTGGCCGCACCGCCCCCGAGGCGAAGACCGGCGCGTTGGGAAACGGCCGGAAGCAGTGGGTGAGGATGTCGCCCTTGCGCAACCGCGGCAGCACTTCCGAGCGGCCCGGCGGCGGCTCGTCTATGTGCGCCATCAGCGGCAGGCCGGCTTTGTCGGCGGCTTCGAGCGCGAGATCGACCGGCGCGATGCCGCTGGTGCCGCCGGCATGGCGACCCGAGCGGACCTTGATGCCGACAACCACGTCCGCGTGCTCGCGAGCCGCCGCTACCGTCTCGCGCGGTTCGCAGAGCCGGAGGTCGCTGCACTCGCCGACCGACACGGTCTGCGAGAAGCCGAATATGCCGGCAAAGGAAATGTTGACATAGGCCAGGATGCGGACTTTCGAGCGCTCGATGACGTGGCGGCGAAAGCCGAGGAAATTGCCGGCGCCGGCGCTTCCGGCATCGATGAAGGTGGTGGTGCCGCTCTTTGCGGCGAACCGGTCGGCATCGACGCCGAGCGACGTGCCGCCCCAATAGACATGGCTGTGCAGGTCGATCAGGCCCGGCGCGACGATCGAGCCCGTGGCATCGATGACGTGGGCGGCACGTTCGAATGGGATTTCGGTGTCGATCGCGGCGATACGGCCGTCGGCAATCGCCAGATCGCGCTGCGCGTCGAGGCCGGAGGCCGGATCGATGAGGCGGCCGCCTTTTATCAGGAGATCGAATTGCATCGCGCCTGTCTCCATTTTCCCGTCAGGCCGGCCTGTAGGCAACGGCCTCGACCTCGATCTTGATGTCGATCATCAGCCGCGACTCCACTGTCGTGCGCGCCGGCGGGTCTTTCGGGAAATGCCTGGCATAGACGGTGTTGAAAATGCCGAAATCGCGGGCGTCTTCGAGCCAGACCGTCGTCTTGACTACGTCGTCCAGGGTACAGCCGGCCAGCGCCAGTGCCGCCTTGACGTTCGACAGCACCTGCTCGGTCTGTTCGGCGATGCCGCCCTTGACCACCAGCCCGTCTGTGCCGACCGGCACCTGGCCTGAGACATAGACGAAATCGCCGGCCCTGACCGCCGGCGACAACGGCACATGGGATTTTCCAAAACACTGCTTGGGCAAGGAGGTCTCCTCTGGAAATCGTTGCGTGACCGCGCGACTTGTCAGCTTGGCGCGAGAGGACGCGGCCCCTCTGCGAGTCTCATCCAACATCTTCGAAGCCTATATCGCTTTGCCGCGAGAGCGCCAGAACGATCACTGCGCTCGGTGATCCTTCGCGCCAGCGTCTGGACCCGCGACACCAGCCCGCTCAGCGGTCGATCCGCGTCGACAGGATGATCGACGACGACGTGCGCTCGACTCCGTCCATGGCGCCGATCTGGTCGAGAAGCGTGTCGAGATCCCTGATCGACGGCGCCTCGACGATGACGATCATGTCGAAATTGCCGCTAACCGAGTGCAGCGTGCGAACCGGTGCCAGCGCCTGCAGGCTGCGCACCACCTTGTCGGCAAGCTTGGGGGTGACGGTGAGCAGGACATGCGCCCTGACCAGCCCCTGCTCGTAATCCGGCGACAGCCTGACCCCGTAGCCGGCGATGATGCCGCGCTCTTCCAGCCGCTCGATCCGGCTTTGCACCGTCGTTCGTGAGACGCCGAGGCGCCGCGCCAGTTCTGCGGTCGAGGCGCGCGCATTGGTGCGCAGCAGGGAAAGCAGAGCCTGGTCGGCATCGCTGAGCATTTCGACGAACCTTACCGTCACATTGCCCAAAGAGAGGCTGCGTTTCGTACAATCTCACGCTTCCTTTCGACAGGCAAGCTGCGATTCTAACCGTGAATTTAGCATTGGTGCGAGGGACCGGTCATGAAGGAAATCATCGTCGTCGGCGCCGGCAAGATCGGCTCGACCATTGCCGAGATGCTGGCTTCCACGGGCAACTACCAGGTCACGCTCGTCGACCGCTCGGCGGCGCAGCTCGGCGCGGCCGAACTGCCTGAAACGGTCGAGACGCTGGAACTCGACATCGAAGCCGCCGGCACCCTCGAAGCGGCCCTGGCCGGCAAATTCGCGGTGCTCAGCGCGGCGCCCTTCCATCTGACCACGCGCATCGCCGAGGCGGCGGCCAGCGCCGGCGTGCACTATCTCGATCTGACCGAGGACGTTGTCAGCACCAGGCGGGTCAAGGAACTGGCGCGTTCCGGCAGCAGCGCCTTCATCCCGCAATGCGGTCTGGCGCCGGGCTTCATCTCGATAGTTGCCAACGATCTCGCCAGCCGCTTCGACACGCTGGAAAGCGTGCGCATGCGGGTCGGCGCGCTGCCGCAGTACCCGTCGAATGCGCTGAACTACAATCTGACCTGGAGCACCGACGGCGTCATCAACGAATATTGCGAGCCTTGCGAGGCGATCGTCGAAGGCGAGCTGATCGAAGTGCCGCCGCTCGAGGAGCGTGAAGAATTCTCGCTCGACGGCGTCACCTACGAGGCGTTCAACACCTCGGGCGGGCTGGGCACGCTGGCCGAAACGCTGAAAGGCAAGGTGCGGACGCTGAACTATCGCACCATCCGCTATCCCGGCCATGCCGCGATCATGAAGGCGCTGCTCAACGACCTCGGCCTGCGCCACCGCCGCGATATGCTGAAGGACATTTTCGAAAGCGCCCTGCCGGCAACGCTGCAGGACGTGGTTATCGTCTTCGTCACCGTCAGCGGCCGCAAGAACGGCCGTCTGCTGCAGGAGACCTACGCCAACAAGATCTACGCCAGGCGCGACGGCGAAACGGTGCGCAGCGCCATCCAGATCACCACCGCATCGGCCATCTGCGCGGTGCTCGACATGCTCGCCGACGGCAGCTTGCCGGCCAGGGGCTTCATCAAGCAGGAGGACATCGCGCTCGACGCGTTCCTGGCCAACCGCTTCGGCCGCGCCTATGCGCAGCACGAAATGGTTAGCCGGCTTGCAGGGTGAGCTGCGTAATCTCCCCCCTCGAGGGGGAGATGTCGCCGAAGGCGACAGAGGGGGTCGCCTCGCGTAGAGCGCCAACCTCCATCTGTCGCAAGGGAGGTCGCATCCAGTCGAACCGACCCCCTCTGGCCTGCCGGCCATCTCCCCCTCAAGGGGGGAGAGCGCGAGCCCTCAGACATGCAGCGCATGCCCCAGCGCCTTCAGCGCCGCTTCCTGAAAACCCTCGCCCTGTGTCGGATGGGCATGGATCGTCCCGGCGATGTCCTCCAGCGTCGCGCCCATCTCCAGCGCCAGCCCAAACGCCGTCGACAGTTCCGACACGCCCTGGCCGACGGCCTGGATGCCAAGCACCAGATGGTTGTCCGCCCGCGCCACTACCCGGACGAATCCGTCCTCGCCCAACTTCGTCATCGCCCGGCCATTGGCGGTGAAGGGAAACAGTCCGACCTTGATCTCGCCACGGGTCTTGGCCTCCTCCGGCGACAGGCCTGCGGTGACCAGCTCCGGATCGGTGAAACAGACAGCCGGGATCGCTCGTCTGTCCCAGCTGCGCTTGTGGCCGGCGACGATCTCGGCGACCATTTCGCCTTGCGCCATCGCCCGGTGCGCCAGCATCGGCTCGCCGGTGACGTCGCCAATGGCAAAGATACCACGCATCGAGCTGCGGCACTGGTCGTCGATGCGGATGAAGGGTCCGGCCATGTCGAGGTCGATCTGCTCCAACCCCCAGCCTTCGGTCACCGGCTTGCGACCGACCGTGACCAGCACCTTGTCGGCGGCAATCTTGCCGTTCTTGCCGCCATTCGTCTCGACCAGCAGCGCGTCGCGCTTAGTGGACAGCCCCTTGGCCTTGGCGTTCACGAGCACCTCGATGCCGAGTTCGGCCAGCCGCTTCACCACCGGCCGGGTCAGTTCCGCATCATATTGCGCCAGCACGCGCGGCAACGCCTCGACCACGGTCACCTTGGCGCCCAGCTTGGCAAAGGCGATGCCGAGTTCCAGCCCGATATAGCCGCCGCCGACCACCGCCAGCCTCTCCGGAACTTCGCTCAGCGCCAGCGCCTCGGTCGACGAAATGACCGGCCCGCCGAACGGCAGCGACGGCAGCTCGACCGGCGCCGAGCCGGTCGCTATCACCACCGTTTCGGCTCGGATCACCTGCATGCCGATCTCGGTCTCGACGGCAACGGTCTTGCCGTCGCGAAATGTCGCCCAGCCATGCACCGTCTTCACGCCAGCTTTCTTCAGCAGGCCGGCGACGCCGTTGTTCAGCCGGCTAACGATGCCGTCTTTCCAGGCAATGGTCGCGGCGAGATCAAGCGACGGTGCCGCGACCGTTATGCCGAGTGGACTTTTGCCGCCGGCCATGTGCGAGAGCTTTTCGAACTCTTCGGCTGCATGGATCAGCGCCTTTGACGGGATGCAGCCGACATTGAGGCAAGTTCCGCCCGGTTTGCCTGCCTCGACGATCACCGTGTCGATGCCAAGCTGCCCGGCGCGGATGGCACAGACATAGCCGCCCGGACCGGCGCCGATGACCAGCAGCTTGCAGGAGATTTCCTTCATGTCAGCTGCGTCCTTTCGGGGATAAATGCCCCACCATCCGGCCGCTGCGCGCCTTTCCTTCTCCCCCTGTGGGAGAAGGTGGATCGGCGCGTAGCGCCGAGACGGATGAGGGGTGTTGGACGGAGTGCGGTAGGTGCCAAGCTGGAGCACCCCTCATCCGTCGCCTTCGGCGACACCTTCTCCCACAAGGGGAGAAGGGGGAGCCAGCGTCCCGGCGCCCCATGCTGCCGGGCGAGGGGGCCTTTGCGACCGTTCTCATCTCCTCAGTCCACAAAAATCAGCGCCGGCGTCTCCAGTAGCGTCTTTATCCGCTGGATAAATACCGCTGCATCCCAGCCGTCGACGACGCGGTGGTCGAAGCTGGAGGACAGGTTCATCATCTTGCGCGGGATGAACTGGCTGCCGTCCCATACCGGCCGCACCATCATCTTGTTGACGCCGACGATCGCCACTTCCGGATGATTGATCACCGGCGTCGTCGCCACGCCGCCCATGGCGCCCAGCGAAGTGATGGTGATGGTCGAGCCCGAGAGCTCGTCGCGCGTCGCCGTGCCGGATTTTGCCGCCTCGGCCAGCCTGACAACCTCGGCTGCACAGTCCCAGATGTCGCGCGCCTCGGCGTGCTTGACCACCGGCACCATCAGCCCGGAAGCCGTCTGCGCGGCGATGCCGATGTGGACGCCGCCATGCTGGTGGACGATGCCGGCTTCGTCGTCGAACAGTGCGTTGACATTGGGCTGGTCGGCGATTGCCTTGACCATCGCCCGCATCAGGAACGGCAGCAGCGTCAGCTTCGGCCTGTCCGCGCCGGGCCGCTTCTCCTTGTTGAGCGCGGCGCGCAAATCCTCGAGCGCGGTGACGTCGATCTCCTCGACATAGGTGATATGCGGGATGCGCGACTTGGCCAGCGTCATCTTCTCGGCGATCTTTCGCCTGAGCCCGACTATCTTGATGTCCTCGACCGCCTCGTTGCGGGCGAGGCCAGGGGCCTTCGCGAGCCGGGGTCCGCGTGCCAGGAAGGCGTCGATGTCCTCGTGCCGGATGCGGCCGGCCGGGCCGGTTCCCGGGACCTGCCGAAGGTCGATGCCGGCCTCTTTCGCCCTGAGGCGGACGGCCGGCGAGGCCAGTGGCTTTTCTCCCTCGGGGCGCGGCGCACCGACCGGCGCTATACCCCCGAAAGCCGGCGCAGTACCCCCACCCCTAACCCCTCCCCACAAGGGGGAGGGGGACTCCATATCCGCCGTTCGTGCGCCCTCGGTTCTTGGCACATGCCCGACCAAGGGCGAGCTGGACCTGGCTTCGGCTTTGGCGGCCGAAGCTCGTCCCCCTCCCCCTTGTGGGGAGGGGCTAGGGGTGGGGGTAGGTGCCGCCTCACCCTCCGCCGATTTCGCGCCTGCGTTCACATTTCCCTCGCCGGCCACCTTCAACCTGACAATCGGCGAGCCGATCGCCACCGTGTCGCCGATCTCGGCGCCCAACCAGACGATCTCGCCATCGACGGGCGACGGAATTTCGACCGTCGCCTTGTCGGTCATGACAGCGGCAAGCACGGCGTCCTCGCGCACGAGATCGCCGACCTTGACCTGCCATTCGACGAGCTCGGCCTCGGCAACGCCTTCGCCGACATCGGGCAGCTTGATGACATATTCGCCCATCGTTCCCTCTTCAGGCTTCCATCGTTTCGACCAGCGCGCGGCCTAGCCGGGCGGGACCGGGAAAATAGTCCCACTCCTGCGCATGCGGATAGGGCGTGTCCCAGCCGGTGACCCGCGCCACCGGCGCTTCCAGATGGTAGAAGCAGTTCTCCTGGACCAGCGCCGAAAGTTCGGCACCGAACCCCGATGTCAGCGTCGCCTCGTGCACCACCACGCAGCGCCCGGTTTTGTTGACCGAGGCGACGATCGTCTCGAGGTCGAGCGGCAGCAGCGTTCTCAGATCGATGATCTCGGCATCGATGCCGGTCTCCTCGGCCGCCGCCCGGGCGACATAGACCATCGTGCCGTAGGCAAGCACGGTGACCGCCGCACCCGGCCGTCGGATCACCGCCTTGCCGAGCGGCACCGTGTAATGGCCGTCGGCAACCTCGCCGAGCTCATGTTTCGACCATGGCGTTACCGGCCGCTCGTGATGACCGTCGAAAGGCCCGTTATAAAGCCGCTTCGGTTCCAGGAAGATCACCGGGTCCGGATCCTCGATCGCCGCGATCAGCAGGCCCTTGGCGTCATGCGGGTTCGAGGGCACCACGACTTTCAGGCCGGAGACGTGGGTGAACAGCGCCTCCGGGCTCTGGCTGTGGGTCTGGCCGCCGAAAATGCCGCCGCCGGTCGGCATTCTCACGACGATCGGGCAGGTGAAATCGCCGTTCGACCGGTAGCGCAGCCGCGCCGCTTCCGAGACAATCTGGTCATAGGCCGGATATACATAGTCGGCAAACTGCACCTCGACGCAAGGCTTCAGCCCGTAGGCGGCCATGCCGATGGCCGCGCCGACAATGCCGGATTCGCTGATCGGCGCATCGAAGCAGCGGCTCTTTCCGTATTTCGCCTGCAGGCCTTGCGTGCAGCGGAAGACGCCGCCGAAGAAGCCGACATCCTCGCCGAACACGATGACTTGGCTGTCGCGCGCCATCGACACGTCCATGGCGTCGCGGATCGCCTCGATCATGGTCCGCCGCGGCATGGTCAGACCCCTGCCTGTTGGCGCTGGCGCCTGAGATGCGGCGGCATCTCGGCATAGACGCCCTCGAACATGTCGCGCGCCGAGGGCTTGCCGCCGGCATGCAGCGTGCCGTGGCGCTCGGCCTCCCGCTGCGCCGAAATCACCGTGTCGAGGATTTCCGCCTCGGCCTGGGCGTGGCGCTCGTCCGACCAGACGCCGCGCTGGATGAGATGGTTCTTCAGCCTGACGATCGGGTCGCCGAGCGGCCAGGCATCGGACTCGGCCTTCGGCCGGTAGGCCGACGGGTCGTCGGAGCTCGAATGGGCGCCGACGCGGTAAGTGACGTATTCGACCAGCGTCGGCCCGAGATTGCTGCGCGCCCGTTCCGCCGCCCATTTGGCCACCGCATGGACGGCGAGATAGTCGTTGCCGTCGACGCGCAGCGACGGAATACCGAAGCCGAGCCCACGGGCGGCAAAAGTACCGGAGCCGCCGCGGGCGATGCCCTGGAAGGTCGAGATCGCCCACTGGTTGTTGACGACGTTGAGCACGACCGGCGCCTTGTAGGTCGAGGCGAACACCAGCGCCGAATGGAAGTCGGACTCGGCGGTCGAACCGTCGCCGATCCACGCGGCGGCGATCTTTGAATCGTTGCTGATTGCCGAGGCCATCGCCCAGCCGACCGCCTGGATGTACTGCGTCGCCAGATTGCCGGAGATAGAGAAGAAGCCGTGCTCCTTCGATGAATACATGATCGGCAATTGCCGCCCTTTCAGCGGATCGGCCTCGTTCGAATAGATCTGGTTCATCATCGTGACCATCGGGTAGCCGTCGGCGATGAGCAGGCCGGCCTGCCGATAGGTCGGAAAATTCATGTCGCCGCGCGACAGCGCCTTGCGGAAGGCGCAGCTCACAGCCTCTTCGCCGAGATGCTGCATGTAGAAAGAGGTCTTGCCCTGGCGCTGTGCCATCTGCATGCGCGCATCGAAGCTGCGCAGCGTCATCATATGGCGCAGCCCCTCCAGCAACTCGTCGTCCGAAAGCAGCCCTGCCCACGGCCCGACCGCCTCGCCGGCGCGGTTGAGCACGCGGATGATCGAGAAGGCCAGATCGCGGATGTCGCGCGGGTCGACGTCGATCTTCGGGCGCGGCACCGAGCCAGCTTTTGGAATGCTCACATTGGAGAAATCCGGCGTCCCGCCCGGCCGCACTTCCGGTTCCGGAACATGGAAGCGCAGCATTCCGGCATCGGCCATGATCTCGGTCCTCCACTGTTGCCCGGCCAGGATACTTGCACACCGCCAGACCAGTGCCAATTCGTCGGGCGCGGCTTCGCTGCCGCTGGCTGCTGCCCGCGGCCGACAGGATGGAGATATGTCGGCGAAATTTCTTGTCGATCTTCCGCGCCGGCGCGCAATTTGGGAGATGATTGCGCCGGGTTTCCCGCCAGATAAGGCATGCGTCGGGTTGGGCGGCGCGAGCACCTCCTTCTCCCCTTGTGGGAGAAGGTGGCCGAGCGAAGCTCGGTCGGATGAGGGGTGTTCCAGCTTGGCACCAACAGCGCTCCGGCCAGCACCCCTCAACCGTCTTGGCGCTGCGCGCCAATCCACCTTCTCCCACAAGGGGGAGAAGGAAAGGAGGGCGGCGCCGTTCACCCCGCGCCCGCGTCATGCTAATCAGCGCCCATGGCACAAAAGAAAGCATACGAGGTCGATGCATGGCTCGCGAAGCCGGATCCGCGCGTCTCGATCGTGCTGCTTTACGGTCCCGATCGCGGGCTGGTTGCCGAGCGGGCAAAGGCCTTTGCCGGCAAGACCGGCCTGCCGCTCGACGATCCGTTCTCGGTCGTCAGGCTGGACGGATCGGAAGTCGATCGCGACGAGGGCCGCCTGCTCGACGAGGCCCGCACCGTGCCGATGTTTTCGGAGCGGCGCCTGCTATGGGTGCGCAACGCCGACGCTCAGAAGGCGCTTGCCGACGACGTCAAGGCGCTGACGTCGGAGCCCGCGCGGGACGCCATCATCCTCATCGAGGCCGGCGACCTGAAGAAGGGCGTCGGCCTGCGCGCCGTGGTGGAGGCGGCGGACAATGCCATGGCTCTGCCTTGCTACGCCGATGAGGCCAGGGACATCGACACGGTCATCGACGACGAACTGCGCAAGGCCGGCATGTCGATGACGCTGGAGGCGCGGCAGGCGCTGCGCCGCAATCTCGGCGGCGACCGGCTGGCCTCGCGCGGCGAGATCGAAAAGCTCGTGCTTTATGCGCATGGCCAGGCCGAAATCGGCCTCGACGACGTCAAGGCGACATCCGGCGATGTCTCCGGCCTCTCCTTCGATGCGGCCGTCGACGCCCTGCTCGAAGGCAGGATCGCCGACTTCGACACCGCCTTCACCCGCCATTGCCAGTCCGGCGGCCAGCCCTTTCTGGTACTTTCATCGGCGATGCGGCAGTTGCAGGCGATCCAGGCGATGCGCGGCCTGATGGACGCCGGCGGCCGCAATGCCGCTTCGGTCGTTGCCGCGGCGCGCCCGCCGGTGTTTTTCTCCAGGCGCAAGCTGGTCGAGAAAGCCCTCGAACGCTGGAGCAGCGAGGCGCTCGGGCGCGCCCTCAACCGCCTGCAGACGGCGGTGCTGCAGACACGCCGGCGGCCGGATCTGTCGGTCGCGCTGGCACGCCAGGCCCTGCTCGGCATCGCGGTGGAGAGCGCGAGGCTGGCGCAGCGCACCTGATCTCCCCCCTGTTTGGACCGGAGACATCGCGAACAGGTGTGCGAGGACATCGCGAACAGTTTGGCGCGCTTTGCGCCGGGAGGT
>NZ_JAMYPW010000082.1:0-11995 GCF_040320565.1 Mesorhizobium sp. M0664 | reverse complement strand
GAGGACAGCCAGCCGGCCAGATGTTCGAACATCGCCGCCACATCTCAGGTGGCCACCGCTTCCGCGATTACTTCATGTTCGTTCTCCGGGAGGCGACATGACCATGAGCAGACGTACCAAAACTAACTGTCCGCCGCCAAGCTTTACGTCAGGCTCAGTCCTTCTTGAACTCGAATAGCTCGATGACGTTGCCCGATGGATCTTCGAGCAAGATTGCGCGACCGGCACCGCCGTCGCTGATTTCGCCGCGGAATCTTGCATCAGCCCGGCGCAACCGCTCAATAAGGACATCGATCTCGTTCGTAACGATCATAAATCGGTTCCACCCACCTGGCTTCGGATCGCCGCCCGCCTGACCACCGCTCCCCGCACCTGGGGCACTGAGATACAGCGTCAAGTCATCGCGCAGCAGCGCGGCGAACTTACCCGGATTGTGCATGTCGATCTTGAAATCGAGATTGTCTCGATAGAACGCGACCGCCTCATTGACGTCCGCAACGATGTATCGGACGGATGCCATTCAACCTTCTCCTCTGTCTTGTAGCTACAACAACAGTCAACTCGCGCGAAGGTTTCCCTGTCGGTGGAGCAGAGTGCAGAAGCGGGCTGTCTGGATGCCAGCCGAAATAGTCGGATGAGGGTTTTTGGACACAGGTCGTATTTCTGCGGTGTTTATGACACCTATACGACGACATCGTCGGCGGAATGCAGCTTTGTGCTAGTTCATTCCAGAACCGGATCGTCTACTTCCGGCCCCACATCGGTCGTTCCGTTGCTCCGGCTTAGTGGACGCTTCTGGCGCTACAGCCATCTTCGCCAAGCGATACGGATACGAGCTGCATCTTCACACCAACCCCACCCTGAAATCCTCCAGGACCTGAGCCAGCCCTCGCGCGCCGAGAAGGGCCATAACACGCTTCGCCTGAAGCTTCGGTACCGCGCGATCGTAAATGGCAAGATTGGTCGCCTCATTGAGGCGCGAGGGATAAATGATCCCGTCGGGCTGAGATGGCTGCTCGTGAAACGCCAGTGACCACCGGCGTGCCAGGTTCTGGCGCTGTGCGCGAACGACATCGGTCGGCACACCCATCCGAGCGGCATTGTCGCCTCTGAGATCGACCAGGCGTAGGTCTGTCGTGGTCGCGATCTGCGCATAGCGCCGTCGGGTCAGCTCACCTCCTCTATTGGAAGTTCGTCAAGGATTCCTTCGCGGCGGTCGCGGAGCACGGTCTCGAGGAAACACACCTTCAGGGAGTCACCGAGGTACAGAACGCCAAACCGGTTGGCGTCAAGACGGCGTCGAGGATCGCTGAACCGGCTCGGCGACTTCCCGTACCCCAATGGATCAGGATAGGTGCTCCAGTAGATCCGACCGAACGTCCGACCGCGCGGTATGGTCTCGATTTCGAGCTTTGCACGCCCAAAATCGGGTGGAGGTGGAACGCCGGGCATTCAGTCGAAATCGCCCCTGGCCATGCCTTCCGCCGCGGCCAAAACCGAGGCGTCATCGCCTTGTTGAAGGGCTCGAAGGCCGGTCCGGCCATCGAGGGCGCCATGGCGCGACACCAGAAACCGATAGACGGCCCAGGCACTATTGCCCAACATGGCATGCAGCGCCGGCAATGCGCCGAAGGGACGACCGTCCTTGTCGAGTTGCCAGACAGGAAAGCGGAAACCGCGCTTGGCGCCATGATCCCGAGCACCCGTCCGCTTTGCCGCCTGGCGTTGACCGTCACCCGCGACGTGCCGAGCAGCTTGGCAAAGGCATCCGCGCTCAACATGTCCTCGCCGGCGACAATTTCGGCGACACGCTTGCGGCCACGCGCGCGCGCTCCGGCGAGAGCCGCCTCGAGTTCGGCATCGGGCATGCCCGTGTCCTCGACGGGAAAAGTATTGTCTGAAGCGATCGGTTGCTCTTCGACCGGCACCAGCCGATCATGTTCCTTCAGGCCGACCAGTGCTGCGTCGTGGATGGCGTCGACAAAAGCCAGCAACCGGTCCGAGCAGTTGCGCGCCCGCCGCCGCTCGCGCGGAATGTTCTTGGCGCCGAGATGCAGGTGGCGAGATGGTGGGCCGCGAGACCCTCCTGGCGCAGCAGTGCAGCCACAAGCAATGGCCCGAGCCAGGTGGCATGCTGCAGCACCTCGATGTCCGACCAGGCCTCGAGCAGGATCGCGGCGCGTCACCAATGGCCACTCCCGCGTGTCGGCGAGCACGGCCTGCCATTCGGCCAGGCGTTCCTCTTCATTCCAGTCGAGATCGTAGATCAGGCTGCTTTGCGGCTCCGGCCGTTCACGTCGTGACGTTTCCTCTTTTCGACCAGGCACGTTGGCTCCGTTCAGGATCTTTGATGAGCGCGCCAGGACGGCATCGATCTCGGCAAATTCTTCGGCCAGACGATCGTCCTCAGCATCCTCGCGACCATCGGCTTCAAAAGAGCTGGCTCCAGCCCCCTCCCCGTCTCGGCTTTTGTGGCCCGCCGCCGCCGGCATGGCGCCGCCGCGGCCGGCCAGCGCCAAAACCGCCGGCGGGTTCGCAGCACCGCATGTGCGCGGGTGAGTTCGTGGGTTGGCGTGCGGATGTCCATATGGGCGTCGTGCAACACGAGATCCTCGAGGTGCACGAGCTCGCCCTCCAGCCAAAGGGCAGAGGCCGCGTCGGCAAAATGCTGGCGCTCGACAACCGTCGCGGACTGGCGAATGGGCCAACCGCTCGTCGAGACGGACCAAAACCTCGGTCGCGCGTGCGACGGGCCCGATCAGGGTTTCCAGGGGCAGTACGCTGGCAATTGAAACCGCGTTGCCGCTGGCCACCCTCGATCGCAAGCTCGCAGTTGCCGCGCGGCTAGGCAGTCCGAATTCTCGTACCGCTCGCGAATGGCGACTGACCGCGTCGCTCGGCCACCGGGCAATGGTGTTCGACGCACCAAGGCGCTCAACTCGCATTGGATTCGGTGCTGCCCTTCGACCGCCGCGATCCTTTGGCCGAAATCCTGACCGACCACGATGTCGCGATGCTGCGCCATCTGGCCCAGGAACGCATCGGCAAAAACTCCCTCCGCGCGCTCGCCTCCGACCTCGGCTATCTCGACGCCTGGTCGCTGGCCACCACCGGACAGCCTCTGCCTTGGCCGGCGCCGGAATCCCTGCTCCTCAAATTCGTCGCTCACCACGTTTGGGATTTTTCGAAACGCGAGGCCGACCTGGCGCAGGGCATGCCGGCTGACGTAGCGGCATCGCTGGTAGCCCAGGGCCTGTTACGGGTGACAAAAACCGCACGCGTCGTTCACCGTGCGCCGGCGGCTGTCGAGCTGGTCAATCTTGACCAAATGGCGAAACCTGTCGGGAATTCAATGCGCCGGGGCTGCAGAGCGCGATCAAACTGGCGGTGCGCGCCAGCGCCCGTCCGCGGCTGCAAGAGCAGGAACGCTATGACCGCCGATATTCTGGCCGCCCTCCTGAAAACATGCGCCGGCGACCGGCTCGTCGACGTCAGGGATCGCCCGATTCTCATCACCGCCTTGGCCTCCGGCGGCCAGCGTCGCAGCGAAATTTCTGCTCTTCGCGTCGAAAGCTGGTCGACCAAGACCCGGTTCCGGCGGATCCCAACGCTCCCGACGGCGATAAATTGCCATGCCTGTCGATGCGGCTCGGCCGCACAGAGACGACGCAAGCCGACAGCGACGCTTTCGTGCTGCTCGTCGGCCGGCCTGTGCTGGTCTTGAAGGACTGGCTGGCGCGCGCCGGGATCAGCGACGGCGCCGTGTTTCGCGGCATCGACCACTTGGGCAATCTCGAAGCGCGCGCCCGCCCTGACGCCACAGGCCGTCAATCTGATCCTGAAGCGGCGCACCGCCGAGGCCGGGCCCCATCCGCAAGCCTTCTCCGCCCACGGCTCGCGCTCCGGCTATCTCGCCGAAACCGCACGCCGCGGCATTCCGCTGCCCGAAGCCTTGCAGCAGTCGCAGCATCGCTCCGTGCAGCAGGCCTCAAACTATTACAATGACGCGGAACGCACGCTCGCGCGGGCGGCGCGGATAATCCCCTCAGTCGCAATTCGATCCGACCCTTGCGGCGTTAGCTCCAGGACAATTGCTTCCGAGGCAGCCGGCCTCCCGGATCGATCACCTTGACCTGGTGCGGGAGCACCTCGCCCCAGCTCCATAGCACGAGGTTCTGATCACATGTGCCGGCACCTGGCGCGAAGCTGGGCGCGAGAATGCCGAACTTGCCTTCAGCAACGAGGCGGTCATGGATGCTCCATGAGGGCGGCCGTTTGCCATGGGCGAGAAAATCCATCCAGGCACAAGCCATATCTTCGAACCGGATCCCGGCGTCGGCCTGGCCTTGCGCCGTCCTCAGGTCGACAATGTCATCGCAATCGATCTCGTATGAGCAAAGCACGCAGGGATCAATGCGATGTGCAAAACCCTGATTGGCCTCCTTCACGGCCGTCACGATGTCGAGCGCCAGATAAAGCGTAGGCACACCTTTCGGGTTGAACCTGGCGCCCCGAATAGCCGCTCCGTCGCCTGAGATAGGCTGGAAGGACCAGCGCGGATCATGGGCGCGGTGGCAAATTCCGGCAAACCTCAAGCAAAGCCACCAACGGCGACATGATCCAGGTAGTCGCGAACCGCGCTGGCCTTGCCTTCCTTGACCAGAGCTTCCGCCGTCCGCCCGCCGAATGCCGGTATCGGCTGGGCTCGGTACCAGGCCATCGCCTGCTCCTTGCCTCCAGCCCAGTCGATCACCCGGCTGATGATCTCAAGCATTTCACGAAGGCGACCTTGCGTCTTTGCAGCACGGCTACGCTCAATCCTATAGAGGGTTTCCCGCGCAAGACCCGCCGTTTCGGCAAGCTGACCTTTGGACATACCGAATCCATCCGCAACCTGGGCGACAGCGATCTTCCCAGCCCGATCCATATAGGACAGCACTAACGGTTCGTTCTGAACTGGAACTTTCAATGCTTGGGTCATCCCTGTCCCCCTTGCCATATCCAGAGGCACATTTCTTGTGCGTAAGATATGGCATTAGTGACGGATTACAAGCCTCGGTTGGCTGATGAGACGTCGTTGAGGCCTCTCCAGACGCATTCACACGTTCATGTTCTGGCACATTCCTTGTGTGTACAAAAATCCAAAAACGGCCCCGAAACCGGCCAATGCACGCACAACGTCCAGTTCTCCCGATCGGCCGCCCATTGGCGATCCCCGCGTCTCGACCGAGGATCGGGCGACCGACGCCCAGGTCGACGAGGTCAAGGCGGCTGGCTGCCGCCTCGCCCACCAGGAGCACGGCTCCGGCGCATCGCCCTGCCGGCCGGTGCTGGCGAAGCTGATGCGCGATAGCCGCATGTGTGACACACCGCTATGGCGATATAGCGCCCAGAATCTCCAGGGTCGCCGCCAGCGATAGCCTGCCAAGACGCTCACCCATGTTTGCCCTGGGCACCGTAATGGAAACGATGGCGGGCGCTACCGTGACGAACAGGATATAATGCTCACCGGCAGCAAGCTGGTTGAGGAAGGCCCCACCGTCATGAAGCCAATGAACGAAGAGCACCTCGCGGTCCTACGCAGGCACATGGTCGAGATGATTGCAATCCATACCGACCTTGCAAGCGAAGAACTCGGCAAGGCGGCGCTCGATGAGCGGGTGATGGCAGCGATGCGGCGAGTGCCGCGGCATCGCTTCGTGCCAGCCTCGGTTGCACCTTATGCCTACCAGGACATGCCGCTGCCGATCGGCTTCGATAAAACCGTCTCGCAGCCATTCATCGTCGCTCTCATGACCGATCTCCTTGCTCCCCAATCGAACGAGGCGGTGCTCGAGATCGGCACTGGCCTGGGCTATCAAACCGCAATCCTCGCGCAACTCGCCGGGCAGGTTTGGAGCGTAGAAATCGTCGAGGAATTCGTAAGCCGTGCGGAGGCTCTCCTGCAGGAGCTAGGCTTATCCAATGTCGGCATTCGTGTCGGAGACGGGTCTCGCGGCTGGCCCGAGCACGCCCCATTCGACAAGATCCTTGTCACGGCGGCGGCTGAGCAGACACCGCCGGCTTTTCTGAAGCAACTCAAGCCGGGGGGACGGCTGGTTCTGCCTTTGGGATCTAAAGAAGCACAGTTTCTGACTGTCATCGACAAGGATGCGGCAGGGCAGCTCGAGACCCGGAAACTCATCCCGGTTCGGTTCAGCCGGCTCGAAACCGTCTAGTGAGGTGCGATAACTGGCGCGACCGCGCTTTTCCAACCGTCAATCTACTTCATTCAAACAGACGAGGACAGTAGGCCATCCTGCCTCTACCGTGGGTGGTCCTTCTGTCGAACTCGTACGGGAGTAATTATTGTAGGTTGTGCGGAAATTGAAGCAACATGCAAACACTGTTGCAGTTCATACACTCGCATCCCGTAGGGGGGACATTCTCGAAGGACGATTGGGGTAACAACGATTTTCTCGGTGTTACCGCAAGAATTTACAAACCCCATTCCGTGATATGCCGCCAGGATGACAATAACGATGGGATATTCATCGTAAAATCGGGTTGGGCCCTCCTTTACCGCGGACTGCTGGACGGAGAACGGCAGATCATCGACACTCCTCTGCGGGGGGACATTGTCGGTTTCCGTTCCGTGGACGGACCTCGTTTAGCGTCCCTAGCCTCCATAACCGAACTAGCTGTTTATGAAATTTCCAGCAAGAAACTGGTAGAGGCCATCTTGTCGGAAGGCCGGCTCGGCAAGACCATCGCCTGCTCCCTGGCCCGCCTGAACGCCATCCTTACCGAACATCTCATGAATGCCGGACGGCGGAACGCGATGAGCCGCACCGCCCATTTCCTGCTCGAGTTGGAGGAGAGGCTCTCGATCGTTGGCCTGTCGGCCCATGGACGATATGAGTGTCCGCTTACCCAGCACGAATTGGCCGACATTCTCGGAATGACCACCGTTCACCTCAATCGGACGTTGGGGGAACTCCGCAAGGCCGATCTCGTCGCTTTCAAGGCAGGCTATGTAGAGGTGATCAACCGCAAGAAGCTGGTCAAAACAGCCGGATTCGACAGCGAGTACCTCAGGTAAAGGTTATTCCCTCTAGCTCGGGTTCAACCGTCTCCAGCAGGGTTTTCGCGTCGCCCCCTGCGGCGCGGTGCTGGGCGCCAGCGCATAGGCCATCAGCAAAATTTCTGCTGGAAGACGACGGTGCGTCGTCGCTGAGGCAGTTCCGGACGATGTCCGGGCTGGTAGTGGACCTAGCTCGCCGCAGTCTATCTTGAAGAGGGCAGCCGCAAAGGCCCGATTATCATGACCGACGGCACCATGGCCTATGGCATGAGGAGAAGGTGCTGCCGAAATGCGCGTAAGCTGGCCATAAACGGCGGCAGATACAGCCGGGTGTTCTCGGACTGGCCACGGATGCCACGAACTGCGCCCTCGTCATGCCAATATCCACCTTCAGGAATTCTCGTCCGCAATCGCGAGGAACTACCGATCCTCCCTCGAATGGCTGCTGGGGTTTGGCTGAGCGGTCCCATCCTGAGAATGGCATCATCGCCTACCCGGTTAGTCAACCTCGCAGAGCTATCCCACTCCTTGGCATTCCTTAAGCGGTCGGGAATCATTTCAAGGGTTGGCACATGGCCAAAGGGATTGAATCTGACCGGACCGCGCGTCACGATCGAACTCGCGGGAGCTTCAACGCGGGGTGACGCGGTCTCAACACATGTCCTCAGGCGACCGTCGAGGCGAAATTTTCTAAAAATTAACTTATGTTAGAGAACGCTTATAAATAGACGATAGGCTGCACAAGCTGTTCTCGGCTAGGGGTGAAGAACTGCTGAAACTGCTGGTGAGCTCACGCTTTCACAAGGGCTGGGTGTTCAATCACAAGCGCATTCAAACACAGGGCAGCGTATTCAAGCTTTCAGATTGCGAAGAATGAGGGGTGTTTTGGCAGCCGCAACGCGGCCTGTGCGAAAAGATTGGGGATTGACATGGGTTCCACAGCAGGGCGGCATAAACACACGGCCAATCGGTCAGGAGTGCTGTCCAGCGGAACGGAAAGCGTCCACGGCCAAGGAGGCAGAGGATGCCTCCTCATCCTGGACGGACGGGCTCTAGGCCGCGAGTGTCTCGCATCGGCTCTCGCGGACCACGAACTCGGCATGGAGATCGCCGCCATGGGTTCGATCGATGAATGGCGCGTGAAGAAGGGCTCGGCACCTCCCCTTGCAGCCATACTCTTCAACCTTGGCGGCCGAAAGGTCACCGATCATGGCATCGCAGACGAGATTAGGCATATTTCGTCCGAATTCAAATCAGTCCCTGTGGTTATCCTGGCCGACACCGAAGATCTTGCACACATACTGACCGCTCTCGAATGCGGCGCACGCGGCTATATTCCGACCTCGGTCGAAATCGACGTCTGTGTCGAGGCTATCAACCTCGCGGCAGCGGGAGGCATCTTCGTCCCTGCGAGCAGTGTCCTTTGCATGCGCCACCTGATAGGTTCGGACAGCCGCGACACGCAGCCTTTGAAAGGCATGTTCACGCTCAGGCAGGCCGAGGTCGCCCAAGCGCTCCGGCGCGGAAAGGCTAACAAGATCATCGCTTACGAACTGAACCTGCGCGAAAGCACCGTGAAGGTCCACATCCGAAATATCATGAAGAAGCTGAAGGCGACCAACCGCACGGAAGTCGCCTGCAAAGTCAACGATCTCTTCACGGAAGAAACTGTTGCTGAAGCGTCTCCCAAGCGATAAGACGGCCAGCCTCGGGTGAATCGATATACCCGCGACGAGGCGGCCGGCGACGGTGACTGGCGGTGATGAGCACGACCTCACTTCGATTGCGGACCAATAAGGTGACGGCGTCTGACAAACGGGTCTCGGTGTCGCCGAAGGGCTTCGCTGGGACCTGCACAGGGCGGCACGCAAAGCCAAGAAGATTCCAGCTGACAAGGAAACTGGCCTGGAGGACGACCGCTTGAAAAGGGAAATGCGCAATTTCCGCCAGCTCGGAAGCTGACCGCGATTCGGGTTAACTTCCTGCCGCTGAATCCGCCGATCCATCTGCAGCGTCAGGGAAAGTGTGTCTGGCCACCCATCTTATGGCTTCTTCGATCGTATCGAAATTCTTGTGCTGCCCGCTCAGCAGCCCGAAGCCTGTTTCGAGGAACCATTTGCCTTTCGTGGAGTAGGCTTCCTCGTCGATCCGGGTAAGGACCGCGACCAGTTGGTCCCATTTCCACACCAGAACCCCGGATTCTCCGCCCTCGACCGTTCCGATCCGGGCTTTCTTGAACGAAAATCCAGGACTAATTTTTGCCTTGCCCACTTTGATGAATCCCTTAACTTCAAAATGGATAGAAAAACGGTCGGCTTGAATGACTAGTTCTGAACTATCTTTCCTTGTAGACGTCTTTTTGTCGGACCGCCGTAGACGAATATTTAGCAGATCGCCCGATGAGTTCAAGGCCCACTCCATTTTTCGATGGTCGCCCCGCAAGTTTTTGCGAGAGAATGTGTGCAAACTGCTAAAGAATTTTGGCCTTCCGGAGCGTGAAAGCCCCGGCGAAATGCTCGGGTGCCCGGCATTCCATCCCGCGCAACCTCGCAAGCCCAGCGAGTGTCTGGCGGTCGAACCGTCGAACCAGTCCCTGGAGCGCAGCGTTCCGAAGTGCGCGTCGAGGGGCTCATCTTGCGTTCCAGCACATCGGCCGTGAGCGGCACGTAGGCATTGGGGTGGCAAAGGTCGCAGTCCCAATTTCGGGATCTCGTATTCGAGCACCGGATGATCACGGAAGACATCCAGGTCAGTTGGTTGACCTCCCGCTGGCCCTGATGGCGTCGAACCTGGCCTGGGTCAACACCACGTCGGGATGAAACCGTGATCTTGCATCGGTCAGCCGCTGCTTTATCGATCGGCTGTGGGCGGGGAAGTAGCTGTCATCGAAATCCGCGACGGCAATCACAAAGGCCGGGTCGCGGTCCCGTTGACGGGTCCACCGCAGCGTCCCCATTGCGATCCCGTCTCTACTGCACCCTCCTTACGCTACCATCGCCGGGGGTGATTTTAACCTACACGTTCTTGACCGCGGAAGCTCGTATCAGGGCGTAGCTTTGGAAAGTGCGTCGTAGAAAGGTGTGGTTGCTGGGACCTGAGACCATCTCAAAGTTGCGGTTTTGAGCATCGGGATTCTCGTCGCATCGGTCGACCGGGGTCTCCTTCGTGCGGCAGCATAATGCAGTACAGGTCACCAGCCTGAAGGGCGATGTGTCAAGACGCGGAGGCGGTCACATCGGATGAGTGTTCTTGACAAGGTGGTACTCCTTTTGTGCTTCAAGTAGCTCTTGCGGATGGGGAGAAGGCTGAGTTGCCATCTGTTCGGTCCCTGATGGGCCATTGCCTGGATCGGAAGTGAGCATACCATGGTTCATCGCCCAAACTGCAGCCTGGGTGCGGTTGCCGACCCGAATCTTTCGAAGGATGGCCTTCACGTGCACCTTCACCGTCGCTTCGGCGATGTTAATCTTGCGCGCGATTGTTTTGTTAGATTCCCCTCCTATCAAGCAACGTATAATACAATCTTCCCGAGTTGACAACATTGATGGTTCTCGATCAGCGCTCTCTATTGAAACAGCCACATTTGTAAAGTCATTTACCGCATCATATTTCAGACCATGTCTTATGTCCTGAATAAACGTCGAAGTTTCTGCAGGTAGCACCGTCTGACCTAGCATAACCAATTCGAGAGCTTTGATGAAAGTGTCGTGAGCGGCAACTTTTGTCAAATACGCGTCCGCCCCCGCACGAAGGGCTGAAACTATATCGTTCGGTCGACAGTGATCGGCTAGCGCAACGACATGGCTGGTCGGATAAATCCCTTTAAATTCTGAAATTTGTGCGAATCCAGCATCCGCGTCAGTACCGTCGACATCCATGATGAGTAAGATGGACCGGTGCTTGGGTAGCGCCTTCTGCAGAAGGTCGTGAACACAAGCCGCAGAGAAAAGAATGCGAAACTTTGCTGCGTCCAGAATTAGAACAAGGCCCTCTCGGAGTAACTCGCTTTGGCTGACAAGCACTGTTATAAAAGACTTTGTGGTCACCAAGGATTTCGTTGTCATCGTAGCCTCCCCTGACGCGATTGAGGTACGCACGTCTCGCAAGGCGCTCCTCGCATAGTTTCTTTTTTGACCCTGTTACCTTACGCTAGGAAAACCCTAGACAAGAACACCCTCTTTAGGCGTAGGGTAGCTTCGTCGAGGGGTACCCCGGATTCTCAGGCCTGAGGCCTTAGTGAGGTGCGAGCCCTGGCTTTCCAGCCGCTCCGGGCGGCAGCCAGCACCATGGTGGCGCCGGATGCGCGGGCCGCGAGAGTTGCGGGCCTGGTCTCCCGTGGCGCGCGGGTGGTGCCGCCGGTCTGGCGCGGGGCGGCGCGGCGTGTCAGGCGGGAGAACCGCGGGTCCAGGGGGCCGCGCCGCGACCAGCGCCATTTTGGGATGACGGCGCAAGCCGAGGAGAAGGCGACGCGGCGCGCGCTGATCCTGACCAGCGCCCGAGCTTCACCAACTTGAGGAGCAAAGTGCCACAGCTGGCGGTGGCGACTGGGTGCGGACCAGGGCGATGCGGCGCAGCGCACACAACAGCACGCAAGCACGGGTGCCTTCCGGCCATCGAAATGGGCGATGGTCTGCCGAGCCGCTCCTTGCGTTGCACCTGCGCTGAGCAATAGAGGAGTTGCCTGGCGCGGCCCTGGGGCGACCCAGAGAGGCGGGCCAGTTCTGCTATTGCTACCTCGATAGGATTGTCAAGATTGACGGCTTCGTCGAGGTCGCCTCTTCATTCATCAGGCGAGTCAAGCCGTCGATCAAGTGTAAGCGCTATTTTCGCTGCACGTTGACGCGGGGGCTTTCGACGGATGGCCTTCGAATCGGGAACGGTATCTGGTCTGATCAGGCTGCTGTTGCTTTGGCGAAGTTGAAGGGCAGCAGA
>NZ_JAMYPW010000081.1:0-12998 GCF_040320565.1 Mesorhizobium sp. M0664 | reverse complement strand
GTCGACTACGACATGATCGACCGAGCCGTGGCTGCAGCGGTGAAATCCGGCATCCCGATCAGCAACATCGTTCCGGTCTATCAGGCCTTCGGTGGCGGCAATTGGGAGACTTCCGATGGCGGCAGACAGGTCATGCCCACCGCCGAACAGATGCAAATCATGATCGATCATTGGGCCAAGCTGGTTCCGTCACCCGCCTTCGACTATACCTACAAATGGGGAACGCAGAACGGCGACACCGCATTAGAGAGCTCTCCGGAACTACAAGCCGTTTTCCGGGAGCACAACCTCGCAACGACTGGGACCGAACCGCCTCCAGTCGACACAAGCGACACCTTGTATGGCACCAGCGGCGACGATGTGTTCCACGGCGCCGGCGGCCACACGATGATCGGCTATGGTGGCAATGACACCTATTATGTCGAAGATGTCCGCGACAAGGAGATCGAGGCCGCGGGCGGCGGTACCGACAAAGCATTCGCCTCCGTAAGTCATGCGCTTGCGGCCGGATCGGAAATCGAACTTCTCGCCACCAACAGCCCGTCGGGCACATCGGCAATCAACCTCACCGGCAACGAGTTCGCCCAGACTATCCAGGGCAATGCCGGTGCCAATGTCATCAACGGCGCCGGCGGGGCCGATACGTTGGTCGGCTATGGCGGCAACGACACCTACTATGTTGACAAGGCCGGTGAAAGGGTGGTTGAGGCGATCGGCGGCGGCGCCGACAAAGTGCTCGCCTCGGTGAGCCATGCTCTGTCGGCTGGCTCGGAGATCGAGGTTCTCGCCACCACCAACCCTTCCGGCACGACGGCAATCAACCTCACTGGCAACGGCTTCGCTCAGACCATCCAAGGCAATGCTGGTGCCAATGTCATTAATGGCGGCGGTGGCGCCGATACGATGGTCGGCTATGGCGGCAACGACACGTACCATGTCGACAACGCCAGCGACAGGGTGGTTGAGGCGGCGGGGGGCGGCACCGACCGGGTGTTGACTACCGTGAGTCATGCCCTTTTGGCCGGCTCGCAGATCGAGCTTCTCGCCGCCGCGAATTCGTTCGGCACGACCGCAATCAATCTCACCGGGAACGAGTTCAGCCAAAGTATCGGGGGCAATGCCGGTGCCAATGTCATCAACGGTGGCGGAGGCGCCGATGCGATGGTCGGCTATGGCGGCAACGACACCTACTATGTCGATAATGCCGGCGACAGGGTTTACGAGGCCGTCGGTGGCGGCACCGACGGGGTGCTTTCCTCGGTAAGCTATGCTCTCTCCGCAAACTCACAGATCGAGCTTCTCGCCACCACCAATCCGTCCGGTACGTCTGCAATCAACCTGACCGGCAACGCCTTTGCCCAGACCATCCAAGGCAATGCCGGCGCGAACATCATCAATGGTGGCGGCGGTGCCGACATCTTGACCGGTAATGGAGGCAATGATGCCTTCGTGTTCAACAGCGCCCTTGGAGCCGGCAATATCGACAAGGTCACCGACTTCAACAAGCTCCAGGACAAGATCCAGCTCGACGACGCCGTTTTTGCCGGGCTTAAATTGGGCGGCCTTTCATCCGATGCTTTCTTTGCTGGCACGGCTGCGCATGATAGCTCCGACCATATCATCTACAACAGTTCAACCGGAGCGCTCTCTTTCGACAGCGACGGCATCGGTGGCGCAGCTCAAATACAGTTCGCCACTCTCTCTCCAGGTCTGTCGCTTACGGCAGGTTCGTTCCTTGTGATCTGAACGACCCGGAACGGCGGACCTTCAATTCGAGACGGTCCGCCGCTTTATCTTTGTTCAAGCACCGGATTTCCAAGCGGGATGCAGTTTTGGTTGGTGCTTTCCCCTTGAGCTAGCGGGCGTGCTCTTCCATAAGGTGAGCGAGAACGGAGTGGTATCTTGTGGTGAGCGTCCTCAGGGATCATCGCCGCGAGTAGCCTACCATCCGAGCTCACCTGATCGGCTCGTGCGAGCCCTCCCTACCAGCGGAACCCACCCGCACCGTGGCAGCATGAATCGCGGCGAGCCGCCGTGGCCGACCATGGGGGCCACTCAAGCCTAAAGGTTCTCCTTGGGGCAAGGTGCCAATCAAAGACATTCGAGTTCGTCTTCTCCGATGACCATTCGATGGCCAGCGTCGAACACTTCCTCGACCGGCGCCGCGGCCGTTGGGTGATCGCGAGAGGTCTTGCTGCACGGTGTCTTCGTTGTTGTTCCTCGACGGGTGATCGTCTCGCCAGGCGTCAATACTAAGATTTGGTGATAGCCCCCGATCGCCAAAAGCGCTCAGATGTCTGCAATTTGTTGCTACCTTGACCTTGTGCAGAGATGCGGAGCTCCATTCAACTCGCGACACTTAATTATGCGCTTGTGGTCGCGGAGGAGGGCAGCTTTCTGCGCGCGGCGCGGCGCGCCGGTATCGACCACTCCGCGCTCAGCCGACGCATAAGCGATCTCGAATACGCGATTGGAGCGAGGATATTTCATCGTCATGCCCGCGGCGTTGGCCCAACCCCGGCCGGCGAGCGTTTCCTCGATCGTCTGCGCTCCGTGCTACTCGAACTGGACAATATTCTCACCCTGGCCAGGACCGGCATTAAAGATGAACAACAAAGGCTTTCCATCGGCTCCAACGGATTCATCCTCGCCGGACGAGCGCTGGATGCAGTCATCGAGTTCGGGCAATGTCATCCAAATGTGACTGTCAGTTTGATCGAAGGCTCTCATCCTGAACCAGGGGCTACTTTGGGCGGGGCGAAGGTCGACGTTGCCGTCACTTCCTGCTCCCGATCCACTGGCGGCGCATTCGAACTGAGATTGTGGAAGGATACCCTAGCCGTCGTTCTCGCTCCAAATCATCCTCTCGCAAGCCGTCCCATCATCGAGTGGTCGGAGCTAGGCCGGGAGACGCTGCTCGTGCGCAAGGGTGAAGCGTTTCTCCTCGCCGACGCTGTTGGAAGCGACGTGCAGCTTCCCGCGGTCGTCGAACATCAAGCCTGTGCGGGCATCCTTCTGCGCCTTGTCGGAAATGGCCTTGGTGTCGCTCTGATCCACGATGGAGATGCCAACAGCGTTCCTGAAGGCGCCGTCTGCCGCAAGCTACGGATCGGGGGCAAGCCGATCCAGATCTGCAATTTTGCCCGTTGGCGCCCGGACAACGCCAATCCTGCCCTGCCGGTATTCATTGCGTTCCTGCGCGATCGGTATTCGTCCTGACGGCCGCAATGACCCGAATAGTCATCCCGCCTTCAGGGTTCGTCGGGCTGTAGCAAAGGCTCTGTCCGTCGTCACGAATCGGGTGAGCATTGGCGCTATCAGCTTGCCGGATCGGCGACTATCTGTCCGGTGTCGCGGCTGAGCAACTCAGCATAGGCGACCAGATCGCGATGAACGGCGCCAGGCAGATCGACCGTGACCTTAGCCCGGACTGTCGTCGGGAATGGTGGAGAGTTTCAGCTTGGTCCTGACGGATCCTTCGGCGCCGCACCCGTCAGCACCAAAGCCTTCGGCGATGCGCCGCAGATCGCAGAGCGCCGAGCGGAGTTGCGGCCATGGAAATTCGAGGCATTCCTCCCAAGTTTCGCCGTGGCGCAACACGGCATCGAGCTTGCCCGCCACACCGGCGAGGGTCGTGGCGGGAGTCGTCGAGAACGCTTCCAGAAGATCCTTCGCCCGGTCACCAGTCTCGCGCTCGGCCCTGACAGCGGCGGTGTAGCCGGTCTCCTCGGCTGCCTCATCCCAACGTGCCTGATGCGCTGCGAAATCAGCTTCGGCCTTCTCGCGGAGAGCGGCGGTATTCAGCCCATTGCCGAGCACTTCACTGAGCGCCTCGATAGAGTGGACCGTCACCTCCTCGCCTCCGGGCACGCGGACGGTCACACAAGGAAAGCCGACGCTCTCGACAAGCTTTGTTTCCAGCCGCTGCTGCTGCCGGCATAGCCGCTCGGTCCGTTCGTGGGATCGCACCCATTTCTGCCAAAGCGCCAGTGCAGGATCAAAACACACATTCGTGCATCCGGCGCCACCTGCGGACGCGTTACCTTCGAGCGTCCACGCGGTGGTTGCCACCACTGTTCCCGCAAGCACTCGCCTGCGGGTGACGTAAGGCAGAGTCGTGGTATTGTCGGAATCAGCCATGATCCGAGCTCCAATCAGCTTGGGTTGTGGTTAGGCTGGGCAGGTGCAGCAACACCTGCTCAGCCATCTAGCATTCTAATTGCCTAGCATCTCCCATTTAGCCTGATTTCTCAGGCGAAAGTCAACCAAAAAGACTGACTTCAGCGAATGAGCTTAATTTCCGTGGAACAATGTAGGGGAGCCAGGGCAATGCTCGATTGGAGCCAGAGCGAACTTGCAGCGGCGGCGGGCGTCTCCAGAGCGACCGTTGTTGATTTCGAACGTGGGGCACGCATTCCACATCGGAACAACCTTGGTGCAATACGCTGCGCCCTCGAGGCTGCTGGCGTCGAGTTCATCCCAGAGAATGGTGGCGGGCCTGGCGTGCGGCTCGCCCGCCGATCTGACAACAAATAATCAATACAGCCAAACGGCCCTTCGCATCTCGAAGACGGCCGTCGCGTAGACCCGATCTTCCCGAATATTTTGGCAACAGAAACGCCTCTGTCGGCTCGACAAGTGTACCGGAGCGGCCCTCGCGAACCTGAAGACTGAGTTCGTGAGCAGTCATGCGATTGCACAGAGCGAAATCAGCGAGGACCCGGCTGGCCAACGGGTGCGTGATTAGCACGTTTCCGACCCCTGCCCGTGCTCGACCGCCACCGACCGGCCAACCAAATGCTGGCCCTCATGTCGTAGACCGGCAGGCGCACTCTTCTTACGATCTCATCGAAAACAGAATCGGCAAGACTCGTCACGGCCGATTTTGCCAATGCGAAACGGCTCGCTGCCAACGAGTTCGGCAGCTCAGGCCGACATTGGCAGCACCACAGCCGCGCATTCTCGACCTTTGCTCCGCCGCTCCGCGCGAGTGTTCACGCCGATGAGGTTTTTTGCCCGGGCCAGGCAATCGGGCTGCTCGTTGCGATAACGGGGTCCGATTTCCATGATGAGGACGGTCCCCGGCAAGAAGGCCAGCTCACTGAAGATGTTCATCCCATTCCATATCGTCCAGCCGAGAGGCATGTGCAGGTCGCCTATGCCAGCGCTGCATCCTCTTGCAGGAGATAGGTCCTGTGGAAGCCCTGCGGGCGCCCGAAGGAGTCATGGACATGCAGGTGCCCTGCCACTGGCGCCATAGCCCGCAGCTGCTCGCGGAAGGTCAAGCCGCGATGGGTGGATTCAATATAAGCATGGCTGAAATCGATGAGCGCCACCAGGTTTGGATGGCCGATCCCTTTCACCGTCTGCGCCACCTCGGCCGGTCTGTGCCGGCACTGACCCGGTTCCATGGCAAAGACGTTCTCGAAGGCGATGCGCACACCATAGGGCTTGCAGAACTCGGCAAGCTCGAACAACGCTTCGCGTTCGCGTTCCTCCGCACCGGCCGTTCGAGAACCTGGTCGGCGCGAAAATGCCCACCATGCTCGACAAGGACGCGCGCATCGATCCGATCGCAGAGTTCGACCAGCGATCTGGTAACGATAGACCGCCGGTCCGTGAGGTTCGATGAGACGACGCGGTGAACTGTATAGCGGAAATCGAACTTCCTCGTCAGGGCGATAAGCCTCTCGGCTCTCTCGGGGACGACGCGACCACCGACCATGAGGTCGAGGGTCGTCAGTTCCAGTCCGACGGCTTCGACGCACATATCAGCAAAGCTGCGAAAGTCCGCCTTAAGGCTCTCCATCTGCCATTGAAAGAGACTGAGTTAAAACCTGCGGCGATAATCTTGCTCACAAGCATCCCCAATGACGGGCGGCCAGGAATGCCAGGCCGGTCCGGATCGTTGTCAGGTGAGACGGCAATTACAGAACCGATGCCATTCTCGAAACGAGTCTTCGTTCACCCCAAGTGCGATCGAGCGGTCTACGCTATTGCCAGTGGGCCTACATTAACTCGGATCGGACCGCGACGACCTCGAGTCTCACAAAGCAGACTGCCTGCCCCCAAACCTGGAAGCTCTCAAGAGCACCTCTCGTTCAGACAGACTTGATACTGAGAGCCCCTTTCTCAAGCTAAACTATTACAAGTTCACGCAAATCACCTTGTCATCGTGGCGAATTCATCAGCCTCCAGAGCTGGAGAAACGGCAAGATGCGCGGCATGAGGCAAATCAATTCGATCGCCGGAGGCCCTGCCGTTGCAGAGTTTCCGGGTTTGCGTTTCATTGCTGCGGCGTGCTCGCAGATCCCAGGAAAAGACCGGTGAAGTTCGCAACACGTTGAATTCTCGGCGACACGCAGAGGTTACAGCTCGCCTTTATGTACGCCGCAACGGCTCAGATCTGTCTGGGTTCGGTCCACTCGGCGCCCGAGAGGCGAAGATTTCGGGATCGAGGCGCTTGAGCCACTGCGCGCCAGACAGAGCTATCCGATCCGTGTCATACTGTCAGGCAAGACACTAGCAATTTGGGGGCCGCAGCAAATGAAAGAAGAGAACGACGTTCAGAAGTTGGTGCGCACGCTGCGGGCTCGAGCACCTGATGACGCGGCTGAATTGCTGGCCCGAGAATCTCCCGAGTTCATCCGCGACACACTAAAGCTGTTGCCGGACGGGCACGCCCGTAAGGTGGCCGAGCATTTGCCACCGCATATGCGGCCCATCAGGTCTCATGGCAGTGGCAAGGATTTCGCGGTCCCCGACTCGCTCGTCGAGCTGATGGACCCGATTCCCGCCAGCGTTCCTGTCGCGACGACGGTTGCCGCCGCAGTGGAGGCGGTCAGACGCGCCAAGGTGCCGACCGAGCTCACTTATCTCTACGTCACGGACGAGGGCAATAAACTGGTTGGCCTGGTGGTCCTGCGCGATCTGATGCTGAGCGAAGCGGACGCGACGGTGGATCAGATCATGCTGCCCAGGCCGTTCGCCCTTAATGTCGGTCTGTCTTTGAGCGACGCCTGCAAGGCAGCAGTACGCCGTCAGTACCCTGTCTATCCGGTGGTGGACGCGGAGAACCGGCTGCTCGGGCAGGTTCGCGGCTGGCGCTTGTTCGAGCAGCAAATCATCGAGATTTCCGCCCAGTCTGGCCAGATGGTGGGTGTCCAGAAGGAGGAGCGTTCTTTTACGCCGCTGTTTTCAGCCTTCTTGAAGCGTCATCCGTGGCTGCAGCTGAACCTGCTGACGGCCTTCATGGCCGCTTTCGTGGTCAGTTCATTCACAGGCACGATCGAGAAGATCGTCGCCCTGGCGGCGTTCCTCCCGGTCTTGGCCGGGCAGAGCGGAAACACCGGCTGCCAGGCACTGGCTATGACGCTGCGTGGCCTTGCCCTGGGGGATGTGGACAAACGACCGAAGCTACACCTGGTGATGCGGGAGGGCGCGCTCGGGATCGCCAACGGCGTGCTCGTCGGCCTTGTTGCGGCTGCGGCGATGTGGTTCTACGCCTCGCGGCAACCGGAGTCGGCGGCCCAGGCGCCAATGCTGGCACTTGTGATCCTGCTCGCCATGTCCGGATCGTGCCTCATGTCCGGAATCTCCGGCGTGCTGATCCCGCTGGGCCTGCGCCGGGTCGGCGCCGATCCGGCGGTCGCTTCGGCGATCTTCCTCACCACCGTAACCGATATTGTAGGCATGGGCCTGATGCTGGGACTGGCCACCATGCTCGTGCTGTAGCAAGACGCGTCCGGTGACGCGTCCCTGGGAGTCGGGGGCGATAAGCTGACCTCGTCGCGGTCAACGTAATAGCAAGAGCCAGGCCGCATCGCGCACGCGTCGTGAGAAGCACCTTTCGGCAGCTCTCCGACCCCTTCCGCAACGCGACGGAAGACCTTTGGATGAGCCGTGGGTGACCTTGAAGCCTCATTCGATGACCAGATACGCGCAGAATCGCGCAAACAATATTAATCTTGTCGGCTGCGCGATCCGCCACTGATGGTGATTTGAGTTAGTTGCCACTGGTGCCGAATACTTCAATTATGTACAGCAACGCTGAGAAGATGTTTTGACAACCAGCGCAGCCGAAATACGAATAAACCCGATAGTTTGTTGCGCCGCTGCAACAGCTGCTGAGACTCGCATGGTCTGGTGACAGTTCAGTCGCCTTTTTCTTGGAGTCGTGCTAAATCCTTCGCACTAGTCGGGTTTGGGGTGGGTTCTCGGCATGCAATCTTCGTTTCGAACGATCTTCGGCTTCGCCGCAGCGCTGCTTTGTACCGGCGTATTGCCGGCCGGCGCACAAGGTCTTTTTACGGCATATGACGATGCGTTTTCGGCGCGCATCGCCAGTCCTGCCGACAACGGAACGCTCGCCCAGTTCGTCACAGTTGCCGTCAACGCGGGACAATACGATCAGGCGATCTCCTCGATCGAGCAGTATCTGATCAAATACCCCCGCGATGCGCGCGCTCGGCTGGCGGCCAGCCGGTTGTACTATCATGTCGGCTCCTATGAATTGGCCCGGCGGCAGGTGCAGTACGGCATCGAAGTCGGCGGCCTTACCGCAAGTGAGCAGCAGGAAGCCGTTCGCCTGCTCGCCCGCATCGAGCGCGCGTTGCGTGGCGTCACCTGGGAACTCGCCCTGACCGGCGGCGTGTTCAGCGCATTTACCGATTTTGAGCCCGGCGGGGCGCAGGACGACGACAGCTTCGTCTCGCCTTATGGGCGGGCGGAAGGCTTTGTCCGGTGGGACCTCGGCACGCCAAGCGCCGACGCTCTCGTTCTTTCAGGCTCGTTGACCGCAACACAGCGCTTTTTCACGGAAGACCTGTCGGTTCCGGGCAGCGAGAAGACCTTTATCCACGGCAACGCCGCGATCACCTGGGACAAGGGACTGCCGAACAGTGGGATCGATTCGCTGCGCCTGCTGCTTTCGGCGTTCACAGTTACGGATCGCTTCGACAGCGATATCCACGAGACCGGCATCGGCGTCAGTGGGCGCTTTCTGGTGCGCCCGACGGTCGAGACGACGCTTTTCGCAGGCGGCGGCTACATCGATCTAAGCGCCTCGCAAGGCATTTTCGCCGATAGCAGGGTTTTCTATGAGGCGGGCGGCAGCTACCGCTTCCGCAATGGCCAGGCGCTCGGCCTGCGGCTGGTCGGCTCGAATGACTTCGCCTCCGGATCTGGCGAAATCGGCCACAGCTACACGGGCGAGGTCCGCTATGGCGGCCTGTTGATGAACGTGCCGGATCTTTTCGCATGGTCGCACCAGATCGCCTTTTCGGCCGGCCACAGCAACACTCCCGATCTGTCCGTCGGCATCGGCACAAATATCAAGAGCGACTTTTGGCGCATTGCCTCGGAAAGCGATTTTCAGCTGACGGAGGCGCAGAAGATCAGCGTCGATCTCGCCTATCGCGAAACCAACTTCGACATCGCCAACCGCGACCGAAAATCGTTCGAAATGCTCATGAGCTATACGTTGACGCTCAATTGAAAGAGGCCGCGATGAGGACCCCGTACCGTCAGATCGCCATTTTTATCGCCTGCCTTGCCTTTGCGGCACCATCCGCCGCTGAGACGGTCGGGTCGATGACGGCCTACCAGACCAACATCGTCCGCAACAACGGCGGGACAATGAACGTTGGGGCCGGCGTCGAACTCGGCGACCAGCTGCGCAGCAATCCCACCGGTCTTGGAATGCTGGTGTTCCGGGACGAATCGAGCGCCAAGATTGGTCCGAACACCAGCCTGACGATCGACGAGTTCGTCTACAATCCGGGCTCCGGATCGGGAAAGATCGACATCGGGATGAACAGCGGCCTGGCCCGTTTCTATGGCGGCCAGGTTTCGAAAGGCGGCGTCATGCAGGTTGCGACGCCGCATATGGTGCTCGGGGCGAGAGGCGGCATCATCGAAGTGCTGGTGGCAGCCGGCCAGACCGTCGGCATTCTGCGCGCCGGCCGCATGACCTGCACGATCAATGGCAAACGGCTGGTCATCACAAACCCGGGCTACGCCTGCACATCGGAAGGTGGCAAGCTGCTGACCGGCTACGGCGGAATCGACACCTTCCCGATATTGGACAGCATCGACCGGATTGCCGGCACCGGCCTGCCAGGCGCACCGGGTCCGGGATTGGACGTAAGCGCACTTTGTGCGTCGGCACTCGGCGGCTCGCTCAAAGTCTGCGACTCCACCGACGGCGCATTGCCAGGAGTGGTCATGGAGTTCCCCGACACCCCAACGCCACCCGTGGGCGGCGGCGTGAATAAGGGCGAGTGTCAGGGTGAGGGTTGCTGCTACTACTGTGAATAGGCCTGGCCGTACGACATGAGCCTCTTGGTCGGTTGGCGCTGGGCTGATTGGCGGCAAGCTGCCAGGAGTAAGATATCCGGCCTTTTGGTCGTGCTCCTGCTGCTCGCTTGCCATTTGGCTTTCGACGGGCCGCTGTCGCGCCTGCGTGAGCGGACGTACGACTTCTACCAGTTTCTCGCTCCGCGCCAGGCGACGAGCAATCCTGTCGTGATTGTCTCGATAGACGACGCCAGCCTCAAGGCACATGGGCGATGGCCCTGGAACCGGGGCCTCTTGGCCGATCTGGTCGATGGCATCACCAAGTCCGGCGCCGCGGTCATCGGGCTTGCGCTGGTGCTGCCCGAGGCCGACACCTCGCCTGAGGGCATCGCCGGAGACAAGCGCCTGGCAGCGGCGCTGGCCAAAAATCGAACGGCGCTTGCTGTCAGCCTGGGCAATGAGGCGACGGTTTCAGATGCAGGGCCCAAAGCCGGCTGGTCGATCGTCGGACAGGTACCCGACACACTTCCCGGCTTCGCCGGTCTGACCGGCTCGCTTGCCGAATTCTCGAACGCCGCCGCGGGCCTCGGCGTAATTCGCACCTTGCCCGATCCCGATGGCGTACTGCGCCATGTGCCGCTGCTGTGGCTTCGCAATACCGCTCAAGGCGTGCAGCTGTGGCCGTCCTTCGCGCTCGAGCTTCTGCGCCTTTACGCCGGGCAGGACGGCTACATAGCCCGGATGAATGCGGCCGGGTTCGACGCACTCAGGATGGCCGGCGCCATCGTGCTGCTCGAGCCGGAGGGGAGCATCCGCCTCTGGGAAACCGCCACGGATACGCCGCGTATATCTGCCAGCACTATCCTTTCGGGCGGCAGTGATCCACGGCTGCGGGACGCCATCGCCATTGTCGATCTGTCGGCCGTGGGACTGACGCAGTACCTGCCCACCCCGACACGTCCAGCGCGACCAGGCGCGGACATCCACGCCGATGCAATCGGCCAGTTGCTTGCCGGGCGCTACCTGACAGAGCCAACGCATGCGCGCACGGTGGAGCGGCTCTGGTTTGTCCTCAGTGCCGTCATTTTCATCGGACTTTCCGGAGTGCTCGCCGGGCGTGTCGTGCTTGGTGCCTTGGCTCTCGTGCTGCTTGCCGTCACGCCGTTCGTGTTCGGCGCTCTCGAATACAGCCTGCAGGGTGCACTCTATGACCCGCTGCAGCCGGCGCTTGCGACGATCCTGGTAGCCGGCTTCGAAGGCTATGTTCTCTACAGGCGCAGCGAGCAGCGCCGCTCCACCCTGGCACGGCAGTTCGCCCAGTATCTGTCGCCTTCCGTGGTGCAGCGCCTCGCAAGCTCAGACACCGAAGCGATCCTGTCCGGCGAGAAGCGCGAGATCACGATCCTGCTCAGCGACATACGCGGCTTCACGACGATGAGCGAACAACTCGACACCCAGGAAATCGCAAAGGTGGTCAACCACTTCCTCGGCATTGCGACCGATGAGATCCTCAAGCGCGACGGCACCATCGACAAGTTCATGGGCGACGCGGTGCTGGCCTTCTGGAACGCGCCGCTTGATCAGCCGGACCATCGCGAGCGCGCGCTCGACGCGGGCCTTGCCCTGATCGAACGGGTGAAGCGTGAAGACGCCGCCTTCAGCGCGGACGGCCACCCCTCCATCGCAATCGGCGTCGCCATCGAGACGGGCATTTGCTCGGTAGGCAATTTCGGCTCCGAACGGCGTTTCGATTACACCGCGATCGGCTCTCCGGTGAACCGCACGGCTCGGCTCGAGTCGACGACCAAGAAGCTGGGCATCCCCCTGGTGCTCGGTCCCGGCTTTGCGGCAGGAGCGCCGATGCCGGTCGTCCAGGCGGGCGCCTTTGAACTCCAGGGTTTCAAGGGCGAGGTGCCGGTTTTCACCGTTCCGGAGATGCAAGCTGCTCACCAAGGTATGAGCCGCGAAGTGGAGAGCCAACGTGGTGAGCAATCTGGCGCCCCTGCCGTGGTGGTTGGTTCGCCGCCATCCGTGCAAATGGCACCGCCTGATCTTGCACCCCGAACCCGAAGCACACGCTGACCGAATCCAGCGGATCGCGGGTGCCGACCTGCTTTGTGAACTAATACTGCTGGGGAGGCCTAGGTGTCATCAAACGGCCCTTTAATTGCGGGTGGCTGTCAATCCGGATCAGCGCGACAGCCGATGGGACGCGGATAGACGGCGAAGGGATCCGTCGAGGTAACCCCGGCAATGATTGTCGAGGCCGCCGAATTTTCGAGCGAGAAGATAGGCCGTGTTATCCAGTTCACCACGAATGGCAGCACGGCTTCGTTGAGTTCGCCGGCGCCATCATGTGGAGGCAGCGCCCTCGCCGCCGGATCATGCGCTCGGGATGTTCCCAAGAGCATCCAGCCGTAGCACTCCCCGAGCTGCCCTAACGAGAGAGTTCGCTGGGCCGGGATTATGGCCGTTATGAACCTGACGCAATCGATGCAGCTGGCGCTGGCCTCGTCGGGCGCGGTCTATCGACATCAATCGGTCGCCGCGGATGTTGGGATGCGCATGCGTCGGCGCACGTAGCGTCGATACGCCTTGGGCATGTGGGCGTTGACACTGACATGGCCGGAGCGACGTGTTTCAGACGCCGAGCAATTCCAAGGACTGAGCACCAGAACCGAACCTCCCGACGGATTTTCGCG
>NZ_JAMYPW010000080.1:0-15321 GCF_040320565.1 Mesorhizobium sp. M0664 | reverse complement strand
CGCCCGTCCCGACCGACAAGCCTCACCCGCAGTTTCTGCTCATCTTCTTCCATCACAAGGTGTCCACCTATTTTGGTGGACACCTCATGCATCAGAGCACTCAACAGCAAAAGGTGCGGGGAAATTCGCGCTTACCATCGATTTCGCGAAGCAAACTGTTCCACGCGAACTGACCGCGTGCGAACGGCGTCGCTTCTTCCTTCCCGTCGAAAGCGACCTTGGTGATTGTCCAAGCTGATGTCGCCCAAAGTCCATGGCCGGTGACGCTATCTCGACTGCTACGCCGTAGCCGCCGCCATCGCACTGCTTCCATAGTTTTGCGGGGGGAGCAGTACGCGAGTGGCCGCGCTACTTCCCTCGCTTTTCGATCTTTAGGTTTGGGAGGTCGGGTCGCTTGGATTCCACCCCGGTCTCCTTCAAGGCCGTGTATTCCACTTTTTGAGTAGCTTCTCTGTTTTGGCGCGCTCCTTGTTGAGAGCGTTCTGACCTTTGACCTTGGGCATCCGTCCTCCATTTGGTTCGCTGTCGTTCGCCAGAAAATATGATTGCCAGCGATATCGCGCGAGATGTCAGCTCTGAGGCCGCGGCAGAGATTACGTCAATGACCGAAATCGCGCGCAAACCGTCCAGCCGCCGCCATTGCAATGCCGGGTCGGGCCAGAAGTCCACTGCGATTATCCAGCATTGCCTTGCGCGGAAATGCATTATTCGTCCGCAGGCATGTTTCCAGGAAGTCAGTTTTTCGTAACCCGCGAATTGTGGGTGCTAGTTAACAATGCCGATTGCGAAGCAGATTCCATGGCAGGAACGGTCTTTACCGGCGTCGCGCCAACCCCCAACGCTTTGACTATGGAGAGATCGCCCCCACTTGCCGTCAACAGCGTCTGCAGAGCTTGGAAGTCAGTGCAAAACTCCGCTTCAGCTTTCACGTCGCGTGTTGCATCCTTCACCCCATGTGGGTCATCGAATGCAACGGTTCTGATCTGGAGCAGGCTTTCAGGATTTCCTCCCAGCTCGACGCCATAGTCAGGCGACTTCGAGCTTCGCAGTACGACGCGACCGTGCTCTACCCAAGCTGTCTCCATGCCTTGCCGAACTTCGTATCCGAGCTCGGCTAACCCCTCCAACATCGCGTGCCTTCGGAGAGCCATCGCTTGCTCATTCCTGATGGCTTCAAGGGCTAACTTCGCTTCGTCCAACGCAGTCTGCAATCTATCGATGGTTACCCTTGGAGCAAGCGCTTGCTCAACTTCTAGAATGAGATTGTCCGCGAGCTGACCTTCAATTGAAGCGAATTCCGCCCGAACTCCCTCGAGCTGGCTCTTGATGTCAATCCTATGAACGGCTTCGCGCCGCGCAGCCGACAGATCTATGGTGAGGCTGTCGGCCAACAGGCCGCGCCGAGTGCCACTTTCTGCAGCGACCGCGTCTAAGCGTGCAGCGAACGACGTAGCTGCTTCCGGATCGAAAATACGCAGTTCGTCTAATCTCCGGTCGAGTGCAGCGACGAGAGGGTCGTCCACAAAATCCGCGCTTTGCCCTTCAAGCCAGGCGGCAAGGCTCGTACGTTCTTCTCCAACTCCGAGTGAAACAGCAATTGCTCGCTGTCGGTCGGATATGCCCCCATCGGAGCTTGCAGGGGCCAATTCGGAAAATGCAGCGCTGATGGCTTTTCGAACAGCCTCGTCCGAGTGCCGAGACGGATTTGAAAGCTCCTCAGGCACCGGCAGGCCTTTGTCGCGCAATGATCTCGCGAGGGTTTCTGCTGAGCGCCTGAGTTGATGAGCACGCTTCCTCGTTACAGCTGCCGCGTCGGCGGCTGCATTCATGCGCCGGTCCATGTCAGATTTGAGGAACGATATTTCAGCGGGAACGCGCTTCTGGACTTCCGCAAAATTGTCGCCGGCGAGCAGGGCTCGCATCGCCCTCACCCGATCACGGGTCTGTTCGATGTCTTGCTGGTCGACGCATCGATTCCTCTCACCGAAACGTTCCCAAGAACCAACCATTGCCTCAAAAGCAGCGATCTGGCCTTCGCAGATTGCAACCAGTTCCTCACGAGTAACAATTCGCACCACCTTCGGGCCGCTCATTCCGCCGCCTCCCTGTACAATGCACTTTCAATAGCTGCCTTAAGCCGTAGCCGCTCTTCGTCACCGGTGTGATACCACCCGTGGGAAGACACGCGATAGACTTGTGGGATTGCTCGACGCAGAACGGATGGGCGCCAAATCTCCCTTGCACGAGCGCTTGCAAGAATTCGGTGCCGTGGGGCGTCGCACTCGATGCCGATGCCATAGAGCCCGGTTCGAGGGTTCTCGATAGCGATGTCTATGCCGAAGGCGCTTCCATCGTTCACGGCGTGAGCTGTGACGCCCAGGCTGGACACGTAGTCAAAAACGGACTTTGCGAACCCGTCGAAGTCACCTTCGTCTTCGTTCTGGTTACCACTTCTTTCTGTGACCATGCGCCCAAGCAGTGTTCGCCCAGCTTCGAACTCGCCGCTCGACACCGCGGTTGCGTACTCCATGTAGCCTTGGAGATAGTCACGGGGAATGGAGGGACGCCTTCGGCTCGCCAACATGTCCGATATCTCGGCAATTGGCATCGAAGTCACCATGATTATCTTAGATTTGGCCCGCGTCACAGCTACGTTCAGCCGACGCTCCCCACCCTTCTGCCCGAGCACACCGAAGTTTCTACGGAAGCTACCTTGCGCATTCCGTCCGAAGGTTGACGAAAAGATTATGTAGTCGCGTTCGTCGCCTTGAACGTTTTCCACGTTCTTTACGAAGAAGCTTACGTCCTCACCCTTCTCAATCCGATCTCGTTCCTTAGCCAGAATGGCACGAAACCATTCATCATTGTCGGCGGCATCGTCCAGCATTTCCTCGATCAGGTCGGCCTGTTTTCGGTTGAACGTGACAACACCGATGGTCGGAAGTCGTTCGCCAGATTTCCAGATTGCTGCGACGACTTCGACGACTTTCTGGGCTTCGATTTTATTGGTCTGGTCCTGATAAACGCCGACGACTTTGACGACCTCGATTGGGCGGGCTCTGCGTATCTCTTCGTCTGGATGCCTAACTGGAACGTTGAGCCGATTTGCATAGAAGGATGCGTTCGAGAAGCCTATGAGTTCGCGGTATTCGGACCGATAATGGATCTGTAGAGTGGTAGTCGGCAGCACTGCCTTGGCGAGTTGAAGCAAGTCAGGACAGTCTTTGATCTCTCGTCGGTTCCATGTCTCCTCATAGCTTTCCCGCTCAGCTTCAGTGGCATTTTCCTCTGGCTCGTCGCCATCGAAGACGTCGGCTTCGTCATTCTCAACTTTGCTGGAGAAGAAGGCGGTCGGGGGCATCTGCTTCTCGTCGCCGCTGACAATAATCACTTGCCCGCGAAACAGTGTCGGAAGTGCATACTCAACTGGCATCTGCGAGGCTTCGTCATAGATGACGATATCGAACAATCCCCTGCGAAGCGGCAAGACGCGGCTCGCCACGTCCGGGTTCATCAGCCAGACCGGCCGGAGTTCCATTAAGCCTAGGTCCGGACCCTTCTCCATGAACTCGCGAAGTCGTTGAGCCCTTTGCCCCCGCAATCTTGTGATCGGCTCCCATTCCCGGTCAGATGCGACCTTGGTGAAGTCTATGCCGTTGGTCAGCATCTGTCGGTTTGCGCGGCGCATCGACTGCTCCGCCTCAAAGAGAGACCGGACCTTGCTCTTCAGTTCCGCTGCCTCGTACAAGAGTACCGGATAGGCCGCTTCGAGGCGTGACTTCCAGACCAGAAGCGCCTCCCGCCTAATGATCCGACGCGTCTCGTCCTCAAGTCGTTCAGGAGGTATCGCCGCTAGCTCGTGCGACTTCGGCCTCAGCAGCCGGAAGATTTCAAGCGCCTCTGACGACAATGCACTGAGGCGCAGTCTGAACCGTTGATAGGGCTCCAATTTCAGCAATGTCCGCACGATCGGCTCGATGGCAGCGGCATTCGCTTGATCGACTTCGACTGCGTGGTCGCAGTGTGCGATCCATTTCTCTTCAAACCACTGCGCCAGATTACTAACGGCTGCTCGGCTGAATTGCTTCGCTTCGCATCGTTCGAATGCCTGCTCGATGCTATCCCTTAGACCCTCGAAGGCGGACAACGTTCCCGCCTTGAGAGTGGCTTCCATCCTGGCCGGCTCCGGATACGCCACGGCCATATCCGCAAGTTCCTGCCCTTTGGAAACGGACAACGCTCGACCGGTCGCTAACCTAGCGAGATGAGTAGGATCCAGTTCCGATAGTACGGTAGCTTGCTCTTGGATCTCGCCGAGCGCAGACACAAGTTCTCGCCTAATCGGTCTGAGGCTGCGCTCCCAAAGACTTGCCTCGAGGAATATGCGCGGCTCGTCGGAGTTTAGCCCGAAATCCGTGAGAAGCGCTCGTAGCTTTCTAGCTCGTATCCAGCGGAACGGATTTAATCGGCCCAGCGAAGACGGCTCCGCGGTAACGGAAGTGGCAAGGTCGATCGAACCCGAGAGCTCTGCATCGGAAAAAGCGACTGCCCGTTTGCCATATCCAACCGGTGGGGGCGGCCCTCCGATCGCCACAAATTTTTCGGCCAGTTGCTCGAGCCGCTTAACGAGCTGCAAAGCTGGGCTCAACCCGTCCGAATTCCGGCTGAAAAGGTTATACCACCGAACGAGTTCGCTCCGCCGTTCTTCTGTGAGCCCGAGAAATTCCGCGTCGTGCGCCGCGTGCCAGCTTCGGTAGGGCTCTGGCTCTGCCATTGGGGACGCATTGCCGGTGCGAGCGAGAACACTGATACGCTCTGTCTCACTCCGTATGAACGCAATCAGATCTTCTTTGAACGCCTCAACATTCGCCGGATCAGGGTTGAAGATCTTGAGCACTGCAAGGGGATTGTCTTCGAAGTCAGCGGGTAGCCAGTAACGCACATGTGGCCCGCACGTCTCTTCGAGCGCAGAAACCTCCGCCGGCACCAGGGCTGAGAGAAACCTACGCAGCGCAGGGATATTCAACGGGGCGTGTCCCCGCTCTATTTTTATCAGCTCTCCGAGGATGGCGCGGTAGGTGAGTCCAGTTTGCTCATCCTCTGCGTGCAGCGCCAAGTGATGCTTGTCGAGCTCACCTTCGACGGATTCAATGCGTTGAGCCAAGCTCTGGCGATCGCGACGCCACGCCTGGCCGGAAAATGCACCGCGCCGGCCTTCTAGCTGGTCTCGGATTGCCTTGAGCATCGGCTCTCGGTCGCCGTTCATGTCCGTGACCATAACAAGGCGGCCATCTAGCCCCTCGGCCACGAGCCTCTTCTTTACGACCTCAAGGGCAGCCTGCTTCTGGCAGATGACCAGCAGGCTCTTCTTTCTGCCGATCGCATCCGCGACCATGTTAACAATCGTTTGGCTTTTCCCCGTTCCGGGCGGCCCTTCGATCAGCAGGCCAGGAGCATTACGGGCTTCCAGAACTGCCGCCTCCTGTGAGGGATCACTGTCAACAGTGAAATACCTATCCACTTCAGGAATGGTAGCCCGGGACGCCAGATTGGGTTCCGTTTCAGTGACCTTCAGAGCCGTTTCCAGTCCACTGCCACTTAAATCCTTACTCTTCAGCTGTCGCAGATCTTCAGCTATCGCCTGCCCCATGTAGGCAAGGTGGAAAAAAACCGCAGAGCAGGAGATCAGCGGTCTGCCGAAATCCGTTTGTGCATCCTTATTCGGCAGTCGGTCCAGCGTTCTGCCTGTGGGATCAGCGAGGTTGCCAAAACCATCAACGACGTCGGCGGCCGTCAGGGTAGCTCGACCGAGGAGATCCTTGGCGGCGTCTTGCCAACGGCGCGCAGCATCTATGCCGATCATCCCCTCGAAAGCGGGATTGAGGCGAACCTCCTCTCGGTCGCGGTCGAAGACAACCGATGCATGCCCGCGATTACCGACCTCCGGCATGACCTTGACCGGCCACAAGAGGATTGGCGCTATCTTCGTCTTGGTCCGATCATCGCGATAAAGCAAAAACGGAAAGCCAAGATAAAGCCCGTCTATCCCAGTGTCTCGCTTGTAGAGCGTCGCATGGGAATGCAGCGAGCGGAGTCTCCGCTCAAGGGTCTCTGACACCGCGAAGGCCGCCGGATCCAGTTCCTCGGCTCTCTCGGTTCTGGCCAGCAGATGATCTAGTAGGGCTGCCGCCGGCCTTCTCTCGGTTCCGAGTTCGACGATGTCCACTCGTGGCGTCGTCTTCCCGATAACCATTCGCGTCAGTGGCCCTCGCAGAATGCTGCCGGTCACCTTCTTCGAGAAATAGTCGAGCAGCGTGGCGACGTAAGCCTGCTTTGGCGGTTCCTTCCAGTCTTGCGAGGGAACCGAGAGCAGCACGATCGCCCTCTCAATTGCTATTCGGCGGTCGAGGCGGAAGCGGTCCGCCCATTCGTCGACGCGCTCGATCCCGCATCTGGCGAACCCTTCGAGACGTTCGTCTATCATCTTGTGCAGGTCGCGTCGGGAATTGCCCAGCAATTGACGAAGGTCGCCGCCCTCAACTGGTGGCACGCCCGCTCGACGTGCTTCTTCTTGAGCCCGGTCCACAATCTCGTCGACCGACCTGAACTGTGATACTTCGGCGGACAAAAGGAGAATTAAATCCTCCTCCGTCGTTTGGCGCCTCTCTATTAGAGAAACAAGGCCGGAATGCTCTGTATCGGGAAGCATTCGCCGCCGGTCTTCCAACAGGGCACCCAGTCTCGCCTTTGACGTGGACAGGAGATGGATCTGGAGCTCTTCCTCGTCGAGAGCGATGCTGAATTGCTGTGCCTTTGACCGAACCGATTCGCCCCGCAGCCTTAAACGCCGAAGCCATTCTTCTGCACCAAGGCGCCCTAAAAATTCGGTAGCCGGGCCGAAGATGAGTTCCGTTCCCTCCTGGGGATGGTCGAGAAGCCAACCGGGCGTGACGATGTTGCCTTTGACAACAAGCGGCATCGCCGGGTGAAGCACCTTGAGCGCCATTGCCAGCCTAAGATCTTCAGAAAGTCCCTCGACGTGACCGAGACGTCGGATCGCGGACTGCATGGAGGGATCGAGGCCAGCGTCTTCAGCCCACGCGGCGATCACTCCACGTGCAGCTTGATTTCGTGCTTCGTCCCAATTCGCGGGTTGTGCCGCGGCCAGGGCATAACCGGAGGCTTTCCTAAAACTCTTGCCGCCAAGGTTGATCCCGGCATGGCCTTCCGGGTCTACGCCACGCTCGGCCTCAGGAGGTAATTCGACATGCTTGCCCTCAAGCCAGGCTCGAACTTCTTGCCACTGCCATCTGGTACGGTGATCCCGAGCAAGCAGCCCGTGCAGTAGCTGACTTACGCTCGGATCAATGTCCTCGGGAATTTCAACCCCGTTAGTCAGCACGTGGATTAGGAACGCCTGTTCGTTGACGCCTTGGAAGCAATCGCCGTCCGTAACTATCTCAAGTACGATTATACCGAGGCTCCACCAGTCGGAGGCAGCTGCTACGCCGCCGGCGATGGTTTCTGGAGCCATGTAGCGAGTGGTCTCAAGAGGGGCGACCACGTCAAGATCGTAGTCAGAGAGCCTCGCCGAGCCGAAGCCTGTCACCACAAGATCCAGCGGATCGGCGCTCCTCACCAAGATGTTGGCTGCCCTGAGATCGCGATGTCTTAACCCGGATTGAGAGAATGACCCGAGTGCTTTGCCGATCTCATAGACGACACTCCGGACAGCTTCCAGGTTTCGCCCGTCAGGCCTCGCCTCCTCCAGAGTTCCGCCTTTGATGTCCTCGCTGATCTCATAGGACCGGTCTTCCCACCGACCCACCTCAAAAATCTCAGGAAGGTGGTCGTGGGGCATTGTTCTGAGAGCGTCGTACACCGAAACGTCGGGCTCAGAGCCGTCAGCAAATAAGGACAAGACACCTGTTCGCTCGTTGTTGCCGTGCGAGACGACGAACCGTTCGCATACTGCACTCGACGACGGCAGTCGTCGTTCGATCGTCCAGCCCGCGATCTCCGTGGGTACATGAACCGAAATTGGTCCTGCATCTGGGATCGCGGAGTCTCCGAAGGACGATCGCTCTGCGTCAGCCTCGCCGACTTCGGCGCCGCAAACTATGCAAATTAGATCGCCTTCCGAGACCTCGTGGCCGTTCGGACAGCGCCTCAAAACTGACTTCTCATTTGGCGAGGACGGCGCAGTATCTTGGCCGTGGCCGCGTTCGCGGATCGGTGCCAACGAAAGATCCCAGTTGCACGTAGCCCCATCTGGCAGTTGCCCCTGGCAGAAGATTTCGCTCAACGGACGCTCAGTGTTGCAGTTGGGGCAAAATCTAATCATTGCTTGCTCTATTCGATCGGTCTTGGCTCGTTTCGATGCGGTGCCCTTGGGCGGCCATCAGGCGGGCGAGGCGATTTAGATCTTCCTTGCCAGGAATGCCCGCCATCCAGATCTCGCCGGATGGATCGACCATCATATCGAGCTTTCTTTCGTCCGGCCGGATTGGCCGTTCAAAGGAGGCAAGGCGTGCCTTCCCGAATTCTGTCAAGAGATGGAGCCGCTGGTTGTCGCTACCCCTCAAGGCGAGTGTTTGGGTAGAGCCGATATCATAGGGGTCGGAGATGAGAGCGTCGATCAGTCCATCCATGTTACGAAGGTGGCGCTCAAGAGCCTCGAGGGGGTATCCTGAATAGACCAGAACATCCAATCGCGATGCCTGTCGTATTGCCCGCAGCAGAGTTGCCAATGCGTCAGGCTGGTCGAAAGGTTCTCCTCCCGAAATGGTGATGCCGCTTGCTTTTGGAATCCATCGCGTGACTGCATCCACAGCCTGCTCGACAGTCGTCACGCCCCTTTTCTGAGCCCAGGTGTCGGCTGAGATGCAGCCGGCGCAACGGATGGTGCACCCCTGAAACCAGATGCCGATCCGAGATCCTGGCCCTAGTGTTGTGACCGGGAAATGGAGCCGCGATAGAGCAAGGGGCGTTGTCATGTCAGTCTGCTGCTCTCGCTCAACTTTACCGACGTAACGGCTCCGTGCGTTATCTCGGTGATCTCGAACGAGCCGCCGGCTACGTCCGCGTCAAAGAGAGCGCGAGAAAGAGGGTTCGCCAAGTGGGCCTCGACCATGTTTCTGATGCCGCGGCCGCCGTTTGTCAGGTCGTGTAGACAAAGCTCGCGAAGCGCCGAGTAGGCGTTCTCACTTATGGAGAGGGAGTATCCCAATGACTTAGAGTTCTCGAGAAGTACGGAAACAATTCGGTCAAAAATCTGCTCCGCGACGGGGCGTCGGATGAAGTCGAATACAATGATGTTTTCGCCGATGCGGTTTAAGATTTCCGGCCGGTTTAAGACCAGCTTAAAATGTCGTTCGATCTCGTCGCGAACCTTCGTTGCAACACTCTCATACGGCTCGTCGAGTTGGACGCTGGCGACCCTCTGTCCCGCTACATCAGTCTTGTAAATTCCCAGGTTGGACGTGAACAGAATGACTGCCTCTGAGAAGTAGACGCGATCGCCGCGACCTGAGGTCAGGACGCCATCGTCGAGAATCTGAAGGAACTTATCGAGAATTCGCGGATGAGCTTTCTCAATCTCGTCGAAAAGCACGACACTGAACGGCTTCTCACGGATGGCGTTCGTCAGCTCTCCGCCGACGTCATAGCCTACATAGCCAGGCGGCGCGCCGATTAGCCGCTGGTCCGCGTGCTCGGCACTGAACTCTGACATGTCGAAGCGGATGTACGCAGATTCGTCTCCAAAAAGCAGACTTGTCACAGTTTTTGCGAGCTCGGTTTTTCCCACCCCGGTAGGGCCAGCAAGGAAAGCAACACCGCGTGGTCGGTTGCCCGAGCCTGTACGCCCAACGCCTGTAACGGCTCGCTTGATAATGTCGAGCATGTGGACAACAGCGTGATGCTGACCTTTTAGGCGAGAGGCAATAAACTCGTCGGCCCCCGCGATCTTCTTTCGATCAAGGCGACGCCACGGGTCCTCGGTTACCCCGACCTTGTATCTCCTTACGGCATCACCGATCTCGGACACCCGCAGGCCTTCATTCCTGCTCAATTGGGTTATGGCGCTCATGTCCATCAGCAGCAGGCCGTCCGTAAGACTTACAAACATATCGACAGCAATTTCGAGTTCGTTTGATGACGCCTCTCGTGCGCCCAGCAGGCTCTGGAGGAACGTGCCAGCGAGAGCCTTACGGGTCATCCCGTCAGGCGGCGAAATCACGATATGACGGATTCTCGGGTTGCCTACGGTCAGAAAGTCTGGGAGGTCCGCCTCACGATCTGCCAACCAGATGACTGTGTTGAAAAACGGTTTTCGGGCTTCGCCAGCGGGCCGCGTTGATGCTGTGTGGGACGCGACTTGCGCGCGTGAGAATAACATGTGCTCGGCTGGCGAAAGCACATCACTGCGGTTCACCAATCGCGATGCAAAATCAACTATCAGTGCGGTTGGCTTTTCCTTGGACCTAACAAACCCGTCAATCACGGCCGCGAGTACTTCAATTCCAGCTCCCGAAGGGTTCTCCGAGCCCAGGCCCGCCTTCGCCATCGCGGCCTGCAGCTCATCGCCCGTTCCCCCGTTTGGAAGGCTGAATCCGGAGAATGGCAGGAACGAGATGACTTGCTCGTAGCCGCTACCCTTCAGTTCTCGTTCCAGACAATGCAAAAGAGGGACAGCGGCGATTGAACCTGCCTCGACTTCCGACGCCTGCAAGTCCCTGATGTTGCCTGTAAGCACGAACTGGCTTTTCAGCGACAAAAATCGGGTCAGATCTCTAAGCCAACGGGGCTTAGAATAGGAAGAACTGTTCACGCGCCCCCCAAGGCTGGCGTCTTCCATGACGCCCTTGCAGAAAGATGCCCGCCCACGATTGAATTCGAGTTGGACCGGGAAACCTTATGCGACTTTTAGAAAACCAGGGTAGGAGAAAGTGGGTCCCGAGCCAAGTTTCCTTTGCGCCCATGCTTACGAAACGTAAATGCTAAGGCGGCGATATCGCAATTGCTATTTCCAAGGGCGAGACTGCCGAAATTGAAAATTAGCAAAGGTCGGGGGCGCCATGCTTCGATCAGCAAACGATCAATTGCTGCGTCCGATCTGTTATTTCATGGGCCGAACCCCGAGCAGATACAACGCGTTTTTGTTGTGCTCCAAAGCCGGGCTACGAGAAACTAGAACCAACGGCGCTAGCCATTTCGAGATAGTGGCAGAAGCCATTGGCTAGCTTCATCTGGCGCGGCGTCCGACATTCCGGCTCGAACACGTCAGGATTGGCCACGAGAATGCATAGTGCCTTGGCGCGGGAGGTGGCCACATTGAGACGGTTCGCGCTGTAGAGGAACTCCATGCCCCGCGGAGCGTCGGCATGACTGGACGTCGTGATGGAATAGATCACGATGGGCGCTTCCTGTCCCTGGAACTTGTCAACCGTCCCGACCCTTGCGCCGGGGAGGCGTGCCTGGATTTCAAAGACCTGCGCGTTGTAGGGCGCGATAATCAGAATGTCGCTCAGGGTGAGCGATGCCTCGTTGCCCTCGCGATCGCGCCAGAATGCGCCCGAAGCGAGGATCCCGCTCACAATATCGCGGATGCGGTCGGCCTCCTCCGGGCTGGAATTCTGGTTCCCACTGTGCTGCACTGCAACATAGCGCAGGCCGGTCCCGCCAAGCGGGCCGTCCATAAGGATGGCCTGGTTCTCGAGACCGGGACGGGGAAGGAGGCGGCTTTCGTAAAACAGCTCGGAGGTGAAACGGCAGATGTCGGGATGGATGCGCCAGGTCTGATCGAGGAATAGGCCCTCGTCCTCGGCGATGGTCTGCCGTCCGCCGAGAAGGTGATCGAGAGCCGAGACGTCCGTACCCTCCGGGTGCGAGCCCTGCATCGGCTGCTCGAGCTGCTGTGGATCGCCAAGCAGGACAAGGCTGGCTGAGGCCGGTGATATGGCAAGCACGTTGGCGAGCGACATCTGCGCGGCCTCATCCACGAACAGCACGTCGACGAGGCCGGCCGCATCGGGCCGGGCCCACAGGAACCCCGTGCCGCCGAGGACGTGATAGCCGCTTGCAAAGGCGCCGAGTGCCTCGGGGTTCTTCGTGGTGAAGGTGAGGTGCGGGACATTGTCTTCCGCATCCGTGATCTTGTGCAGGCACTGCAGGTCGAAGTCTTCCTTCGCTGCTTCTTCGGCCGCCTTCGCGAGCAGGTTGCGAATGACCTTGTGGCTGTTGGCGGTCACCCCGACGCGAAGGCCAGCCCTGACCAGCGCAAGGATAGCGTAGGCGCCGGTATGGGTCTTGCCCGCGCCAGGCGGTCCTTGGATGGCGAGCACGCCCTGCAAGGCCGGGACGAGGCGGCAGGCCGCATCGACCGCGCTCTCGCCCGGCAGGCGCAGCGCAGCGCCGCCGGCATCTGGCGGCCGCAGCACCAGCAAATCGCGCGCCGCCTTGTAGGCACCGGGACCGCCGATGCCATGATCGGCCACGTACTTGCCGATCTGCACCAGGGACTCGGCCAGGACAGCCGTGTCGATATACGTATGGGCGAAGATCGCTTCAGGGTGAAAACTGGCAGTGTCGCCCCGCTTCTTGATGTCGATGAAGCGATGTTCCAGGTCGACGGCCTCGACTTTGCCGAAGCGCTCGCCGCCAACGCTGCGCAAATCCTCGCCGCCGCGAAACTCCGCGTCCTGCGGGGGAAATTGATAGCGGTGGATAGGGGCCTTGACGGTTCCGCCCACGACATCCACGAATTCGAGGCCGGCGATGCCTGCCCGCTCGTCCTCCAGCTCGTCCGCGGACAGCGCGGTCAGCCGGAAATATTCCCACCAGATCGCCTTCTCTTCCCGGCGATGCCAGTCGAGCACGTTCGCCAGGACGTAGAGCGCCTGCTGCTCGGCGCTGCGCTCCGCAGCGTCCACCGGAATGCCATCAGTCAGCACGGCCACGACTGCATCGATCCGCGCCTGCCAGGCTGTAATACCCGGGGGAGCGTCCTCTCCAGGCGGAGCCGGCCGGGGGATCTCCACGCCTGAGGCGACCGCGTGAGTCCGCAGGCCCTCCAGCCAGTCCCGAAGCCGCTCCGTCGAGACACAATCATCCTGGTTGTAGCCCGCCACGACGGCCCGATCATCGGCATTGATGCCGCCTGCATCCCCAAGCTCTAGGCGGGCCTGGACCCTGCTCAAGGAGTGGTTGGCATCGGGCAGCGACACCGCGCGTACGAACTCGTAGAGCGGCTCCAGCTTCTTGATGGAATAGCTCTCGATGCTGGCGCGGATGGCGTGGCGGACCACCGCGTAGAGGTCCACCAGAACCTGCCCGCGCAGCAGCATGTCGATTTCTTCCTCGCGCGTGGCGTACCGCCCCATCAGGCGTTTGAGCGCGCCCACCTCATAGGCCGCATAGTGATAGATGTGCATGGCGGGATGGTGCGCTCGCCGCTCGATCACGAAATCGACGAAGCGCTCAAAGGCTGCCTTTTCCTCGGCCGGCGTGAAACACCAGTCGGCCACGTAGGTGAGCGCGCCTTCCGCGTCTTTGAAGGCATAGCCGAAGAGATATTCGAGGCCGCCTTCGCCGACGAAGGGGTCGCCTTCGAGATCGAAGAAGATGTCGCCGTCGTCCGGCTCCGGCAGGCGGCACAGACCAAAGCCCGGTTCAATCGGCAGCGCTTCATGGAGCAACTTCCCAGCCGCGCGCCCCGCGACCTGGATCCGGGCCTGCTCCCGGATGCGATTGTAGGACGAAGCGGCGCCGCGCTCCGGCTTCCACGGCAGCGGAAGGGGGAGTTCGGCCAGCGCGGTCATGGTGGCGACGTTGTGGCCGGCGAATTCGCCGCGCTGCACGGCCGTGATCCCGGCCACCAGCGAGAGGTGATCGTCCTGGTGGCGCTGGTCGTCGCATCGGCCGCGCCAGCGGCAGATATCGCAATGAGCGACCGGCTCCGGATAAGTGCCGCCGTTTCCGTTCAAGGACGCGACGAAGCGTTCCCGGACATTGCGGTAGTAGGCGGCATAGTCGCTGACCCGAAAGGCCTCCGGCTCGAAGCCGGTAAGGGGCGCGACAACGTAGGCGTATTCTGGGACTAGGCCCTGCACCAGTCCGACGAGGTCAGAATAAAGGCAGAGCTGCAGCACCGTCCCGCCCTTGGTTTCGCGGGCGAGCTTGGTGTCGATGACTTCATAGGACCAGGCGCCGAGATCGCTTGGCGTCTCGACGCGCAGAAGGATGTCGGCCCGGCCCGTGAAGGGCGGCGCGCGCAACGCCGCCTGCACGACGATCTGCGCGCCGGCGCGCATCGCCTCGATCGTGCTGGCCACTGAGCCGTCATCGATGCCCTTGCCCTCGATGACCGTGACCGCAAAGCCGGACGCACGCAGGTGATCGACATAGGCCGCCTCATGCACGGCGCCGCGCTGCTGCAGGATCTCGAGCAGCGGATCCCAGATCTTCGGCTTCTCAAGCGCGCTGTTCGCCACCTGAAGGTCAAGCGCCGTCAGGTGGAGGCAGTTCAAGTGGCCCACCAGGTCGGTGGCGCTCAACTGTAACTCGGAGCCGATTCTCAGCATAAACAAAGTCTACGCAGATTAGTGATAGTCCCGCAATTCGGGTGATATGAGCGCCGTCATCGCCCGAAATCCCTTTGCCCGCCGTCGTTCGCTGCGCGAAGCCGTTTCAGACTCACTCCAGGGGTCTTGTCAAATGAACTGAGTGGGCCGCGAGCGGAACGGCAGCATTGAAGGGCGGAGACTCGGAAAATTGCCGTTTGTTGATTTAGCTGTGAAGTGTCCGCGTCCGACCCCATTGCAGCCATTCCGCAGCTTCTCTCTCAGCCGGATGACGACACGATAGTCCGGAGGATCGGGCCCGCCGACGTCCTAGTCTGCCAACCGTGCGTGATGGAGCAGATCGACGGCTGAAGATCGCACATAACCTCGCACATATTTCGTGCCGAAGTCGGCGACGAAATGGCTTCTATTTTCGTAAAACAAGCATCAGCACTCCGAGGCAGTGGAATACGCCCTGTACGCGGGAAGTCAGCGTATTGCGCTGCCAGCACCACGATCACTAACGAACTCAAGAAATTGGATTGGTGCTTGCAGCGCTGTGCCAGATTTCCAAGGCACCGCGCGGAAGCAGCGCCTCGACTGGCGTGATTTCGAAGACGACGCCGCGACCGATCACCTGAAAGTCAGATGCCTGAATTCCGCACCACAGTAGCGCTAGAGTCTTTCACGTTTTGACGGAAGCGTATCCGGCGTTTGCGAAGTAGTTCTTGCATTCGCCGGGTTCGATCGTCGCAACGAG
>NZ_JAMYPW010000079.1:0-15632 GCF_040320565.1 Mesorhizobium sp. M0664 | reverse complement strand
CGACCTCAACCTCGTCGAGAGATAGCATGGAGCACTGTTCGCGATGTCCTCGCACACCTGTTCGCGATGTCTCCGGTCCAAACAGCCCCTTGAGGGGGAGATGTCGCCAAAGGCGACAGAGGGGTCACAGCGCGTAGAACACCAGCCCCTTCCGCGACGACAGAGGAGGTGGGCGCTTGAAATTTGACGACCCCTTCTGGCCTGCCGGCCATCTCCCCCTCAAGGGGGGAGATTAACTACTTCGACGATTTCGCCAATCACCGCACGGCAGCAAAAATCTTATTTGCCGGCTAATTTTAGCAACCTACCTACTCCCGCTTCAGCCTTCGGCAAAGCTCGTCGAGCTGCTCCAGCGTCCGGTAGGCGACGCTGATCACGCCGCCGCGCTGGTTGTGCTCGATCGTGACAATCATGCCGATCGTGCTGGTCATCAGCCGCTCCAGCGCCAGCGTGTCGGCATCCTTTTGCGGCGGTGCGGCGGGCTGGCGTTTTGCCGACGGCGCGCCGACCGGCAGCTGCGCCAAGGCCTCGGCCTGGCGCACCGAAAGCCCCTCATCGATGATCCGCTTGGCAAGCCCGGCCGGGTCGTTGGCCGTCACCAGGGTACGGGCGTGGCCGGCAGAGAGCGCCCCGTCGACCAGCATGTCGCGGATGACGTCGGGCAGCTTGAGCAGTCTCAACGTGTTGGCGACATGGCTGCGGCTCTTGCCGATCACCTGGCCGAGATCGGCCTGGGTATAGCCATGGTCGTCGATCAGCTGCTGGTAGCCGAGCGCCTCCTCGACCGGGTTGAGGTCGGTGCGCTGGACGTTTTCGATGATCGCCAGTTCGAGCGCCGTGCGATCGTTGACGTCGCGCACGATAATCGGGATTTCGGTCAGCCCGGCGCGTTGCGCCGCACGCCAGCGTCGCTCGCCGGCGATGATCTCATAGCGGCCCGGCTGGGTTTTCGACGGCCGCGCCACCACCGGCTGCACCACGCCATGTTCGCGGATGGACTGGGCGAGGTCGGTCAGGTCGGCGTCGCCAAAATGCCGGCGCGGGTTTTTCGGGTTAGGGCTGAGGAACTCGATCGGCACCTTGCCGTCGGCCGCCAACCCGGGCTTTTCCGGTGCCGCCGGGCGATCGATTTCGCCGATCAGGGCCGCCAGTCCCCGTCCCAGTCTTTTCCTCGAAGGGTCTTCGTTCATCGTCCGTCCAGATCGTTTCGGTATCGAATCGCTTGTTGGTTACTGCTAGGCGGCACGCAATTTGCGCTCGCGGCGGATGACTTCCGAAGCAAGCTGCAGATAGGCCTGGCTGCCCGAACATTTGAGGTCGTAGAGAATCGCCGGCTTGCCGTAGGACGGCGCCTCGGAGACGCGGACATTGCGCGGGATGACGGTTTCATAGACCTTGTCGCCCATATGCGCCCGCACATCCTGCACCACCTGGTTGGCGAGATTGTTGCGCCCGTCGAACATGGTCAGCACGATGCCCTGGATCGTCAGGTCGGGGTTGATCGAGCGGCGCACCTGCTCGACCGTCTCCAAAAGCTGGCTCAGGCCCTCCAGCGCGAAAAACTCGCACTGCAGCGGCACCAGCACCGAATCGGCCGCAGCCATCGAATTCAGTGTCAGCAGGTTGAGCGACGGCGGGCAGTCGATCAGCACATAGCCGAAATTGGCCGAGCGCTCAGCCGAAGCCCGCAGAGCGTTGCGCAGCCGCAGCACTCGATCCGGCGCCGAGGCGATTTCCATCTCTATGCCGAGCAGGTCGAGCGTCGACGGTACGATCGACAGGCCAGGCACCGCCGTCGGGATCGCCGCCGCTTCGAGATCCAGCTCGCCGGTCAGCACATCATAGGACGAGACGGTGCGGTCGCGCCGGTCGATGCCAAGCCCGGTGCTGGCGTTGCCCTGCGGGTCGAGATCGGCGATCAGCACCTGTTCGCCTATGGCCGCCAGCGCGGTGGCCAGATTGATGGCGGTCGTCGTCTTGCCGACGCCGCCTTTCTGGTTGGCGACGGTGATGATTCGGGGGCCGTTCTTCATCATGGGTCTATGCCAGAAATTCATTTGGGTCGCCGGTCACAAGCCAGGGTGCTGTCGCAAGTCGGATACTTCGAGAATGACGCCCTGTGCGTCGGTTGCACTGGCATGTTCTACCAGATCGAAAGACCATCGTTGAGCGCTTTCTGCCACTTCGGCGCGGTAATCCCGACCTTTGTGAAACAGGCCGCGCGACCCCTTGGTCAGCCACGGTGCTGCCAGGTCGAGCAAGCCGGGCAGCGAGGTGAGTGCCCTGGCTGTGACGATTTGCGGTGCAGGAACAAGAGGATAGCTGTCTTCGATGCGGCGCGCGATAACCTTGGCGGGCAGGCTGAACTGTCCGATGACCGCTTGCAGGAACGATGCTTTTTTCCGGTTGCTTTCAACCAGGTCGATACCGGCGCCGTCCCGCTCGGCAAGCAAAAAGGCCAGCACAAGGCCGGGAAACCCACCGCCGGAGCCGAGATCGACCCAGCGCTTCGCCTTTGGTTTGATTCGCGCCAGCTGCGCGCTGTCGAGGATGTGGCGGCGCCAGACATCGTCCTGCGTCGATTGCGCGGCCAGATTGATCCGGCGGTTCCATTTCTGGAAGACGGCCTCGAACTCGACCAGGCGATCGAATGTTTCACGTGAAACCGGGCCCGCTGCCGCCTGCAGGTTTGCCCAGGACGCAGCGCTCACGCGACCTGCTTTCGCGCGGCCGCCTCGGCATTGCGGACATGGGCGACAATAATCGCCAGCGCCGCCGGCGTCATGCCTTCCATGCGTTGCGCATCGGCAATCGAGCGCGGCTGGCGTGCCAGCATCTTCTGCTTCAACTCGTTCGACAGGCCGGGAACAGAAGCAAAGTCGAGCGATTTGGGAATAAGCCTGCTCTCCTCATGCCTGATCTGCGAAACATCGGCCTGCTGCCGGTCGAGATAGACAGAATATTTGGCTTCCGTTTCAAGACGTTCGGCCGTTTTGCTGTCGATCGCCGCGAAAGCCGGCTCGACCCTCGCCAGCCAGGCGATGTCGACGCCGGGATAGGCCAGCAACTCATAGGCCGAGCGGCGGACGCCGTCCCGGTTGATTTCGAGCCCATGGCGCGCTGCCTCATTGGGGGTCATGGTGGTGCCGAGGGCGAGCTGTCGCGCCTTCTCAAGGTCTTGCATACTATTGTTGAACCGCTGCATCCGCTCCGGCGAGGCAATCCCCAGCCTTATCGCCAGTGGCGTCAGCCGCTCATCGGCGTTGTCGGCTCGGAGCGATAGCCGGAACTCGGCCCGCGAGGTGAACATGCGGTAGGGTTCGGCAATGCCGCGGCTGGTCAAATCGTCGACCATCACGCCGATATAGGCTTCGGTGCGGCTGAGCACGATTTCCTCGCTCGCCGACGCCTTGCGCGCCGCATTCAAGCCGGCAAGCAGCCCTTGCGCGCCGGCCTCCTCGTAGCCGGTGGTGCCGTTGATCTGTCCGGCGAGGAACAAGCCGGCGATCCGCTTGGTTTCCAGCGTCGGCTTGAGCTCGCGTGGATCGACATGATCATACTCGATGGCATAGCCCGGCTGCAGCATCGTTGCCCGCTCCAGCCCCGGAATGGTCTTCAGGATGTCGAGCTGCACGTCCTCGGGCAGCGAGGTCGAAATGCCGTTCGGGTACACCGTGTCGTCGTCCAGCCCTTCGGGCTCCAGAAAGATCTGGTGGCCTTCGCGGTCACCGAACTTGACGATCTTGTCTTCGATCGACGGGCAATAACGCGGCCCGACGCCTTCGATCGACCCCGAATACATGGCCGAGCGGCCGAGATTGGCGCGAATCAGCTCGTGCGTCGCATTGGTCGTTCGGGTGATGCCGCAATGGATCTGCGGATTTTCGATGCGATCGGTCAGCAGCGAGAACGGCACGGGGTCCTCGTCCGCCGCCTGGCTCTCCAGTGACGCCCAATCGATCGTCCTGCCGTCCAGCCGCGGCGGCGTGCCGGTCTTCAGCCGCCCGAGCCTGAAGCCGGCGTGGCTCATCGTCGCCGACAGGCCGACGCTCGCCTGCTCGTTCATGCGGCCGGCGACGATCTTCTTCTCGCCGATATGGATCAGCCCGCGCAGAAAAGTGCCGGTCGTCAGCACCACGGCGCCGCAGGCGAGCCGGCTACCATCCGCCAGCAGCACCGCCGCGATGCGTCCGTCGTCGATTTCCCCATTGTTGATTTCGAAATCCAGCACCTCGCCTTCGATGACATCGAGGCCAGCCTGCTGGCGGATTGCCGCCTGCATGGCGAGGCGATAAAGTTTTCGGTCGGCCTGTGTTCGCGGACCACGCACGGCTGGCCCCTTGCGGCGGTTGAGCAGGCGGAACTGGATGCCGGCGGCATCGGCGACGCGCCCCATCAGCCCGTCCATGGCGTCGATCTCGCGAACCAGATGGCCCTTGCCGAGGCCGCCGATCGCCGGATTGCAAGACATCACGCCGATCGTGTCGAAACGCAGCGTCACCAGCGCCGTCCTGGCGCCAGCCCGCGCGGCCGCACTAGCCGCCTCGCACCCAGCATGACCGCCGCCCACCACCACCACATCGTAGCGATTGGTCATTTGTATATTCCGATTCAAATCTGCCGACACATGTGCCCGTGAGCCTGCACTGTCAAGGACACCAACTAGTCGTTTCACGTGAAACAATTCCGTCTGCGTTCATCGCTACGTGTTTCACGTGAATCATCACCGGCTTCCCGCCACTATGCGAGTAAGCTAGCGACACGCCCGCATCTCGGCATTTGGCAATGTTTCACGTGAGTCATTTGCCGATACAGAACTGCGAAAAGATAACGTCCAGCATATCCTCGACATCGACCGCCCCAACGATGCGTCCAAGCCGATCCGCCGCCAGGCGCAGTTCCTCGGCCCGTAGCTCCTGCCCGCGATCACCACTGACCACTGCTGCGAGCAGGAAGCGTTTCGTCTCGTTGAGCAGCTCGACGTGCCGCAGCCGCGACGGCAGGACATCGCCGGCCTTGCCGATCTGGACTGCGGCACGACGCCCGATCTCGTCCAGCAGTTCGGCCAGACCCGTGCCGTCCCGCGTCGAGATAGCGAAATCATAGTGCACCGCAGGCGAGGGCGATTTACCCCCCAGCAGGTCAATTTTTGTTCCAACCCTCAGCGCCTGAATGTCGCCCGGCGGCACACCGATTGCGATTGGCTCCGCCAGATCCTCAAGCAGCAACAGCAGATCGGCGCTGTGCGCCTTGGTCCTGGCCTTCTCGATGCCGATCGCCTCTATCTTGCCGGGCGCCTCGCGCAGACCGGCGGTGTCGGTTACCCTGACCCGCACCCCTTCCAGGTCCAGTACCACCTCGAGCAGGTCGCGGGTCGTGCCCGGCTCGTCGGTGACGATGGCCGCTTCGCGCCGCGCCAAGGCGTTGAACAGGCTGGACTTGCCGGCATTCGGTGCGCCGAGGATTACCACTTCGAACCCGTCGCGGATGATTTCGGCAGCGCGGAAGCCGGCGACGTGGCGCTCGATTTCGTCGATCATGGCCCGGACATCGGACCAGACCGTATCAGCGACCGAGCCCGGCACGTCATCCTCGTCGGCAAAGTCGATCTCGGCCTCGATCATCGCGCGGGCGTGGATCAGCCGTCGGCGCCAGCCCAGATAGACTTCGCTCTGCACGCCTTGGGCGTTGTGAACGGCAAAGCGCCGCTGCGCCTCGGTTTCAGCGTTGATGAGATCGGCCAGCGCCTCGGTTTCGACCAGATCGAGCTTGCCGTTGAGAAAGGCGCGGCGGGTGAGTTCGCCAGGCTCGGCATGCCTGACGCCGTCGAAGGAGGCGATCGTTTCCAGCATCCTCGCCACAACGGCGCGCCCGCCATGCACATGGAACTCTGCAACGTCCTCGCCGGTAAAACTGTCGGGGCCGGCAAAGAAGACGACCAGGCCGCTGTCCAGCACCGATCCGTCGAGCGCCCGGAACTTGCGATAGGTGGCAACGCGGTTTGGCACCTTCGATCCAGCAATCGTTTCGACAGCGAATCGACTGTGCGGCCCGGAAATCCGGATCACCGCAATGCCGGCCGGCAGGCGCCCGCTCGACAGCGCCACGATGGAGTCTTTTGAAATCATTTGCCCGCTCTGCCGAAGCGCCCTAGCTATGCCTGTTCAATCCGCATCGAGTAGTGCCGTGACATTGCCTGCACAAAACCTGCTTGCCGAAGAGGCCAGCCCCTATCTGCAGCAGCACAGCGGCAATCCAGTGCACTGGCGGCCATGGTCGCCCGCCGCTCTGGCCGAAGCAAAGGTGCTGCAGCGTCCGATCCTGCTCTCTGTCGGCTACGCCGCGTGCCATTGGTGCCACGTCATGGCGCATGAGAGCTTCGAGAACGACGACGTCGCCGCCGTCATGAACCGTCTCTTCGTCAATATCAAGGTCGACCGCGAGGAGCGCCCCGACATCGACCAGATCTACATGGCGGCGCTGTCCTCGATGGGCGAGCAGGGCGGCTGGCCGCTGACCATGTTCCTGACGCCGGAGGGCAAGCCGTTCTGGGGCGGCACTTACTTTCCGCGCGAAGCCCGCTACGGCCGGCCGGGTTTCGTCCAGGTGCTGGAGGCGGTTGACAAGGCTTGGCGGGAGAAGAAAGAAAGCGTTAACCAGAGTGCCGACGGGCTGACCACGCATGTCGAGACGCGGCTGGCGGGCAGCCATGCCAAGGCCGTGCTCGACCGCGGCATGCTGGCGAACCTCGCCAATGGCATTGACGGCATGATCGACCGCGATTTGGGCGGTCTGCGCGGCGCGCCGAAATTCCCCAACGCGCCGTTCATGCAGAGCCTCTGGCTGACCTGGCTGCGCGACGGCACCGCATCGCACCGCGACGCCGTTCTCCTCAGCCTCGAAAAGATGCTGGCCGGTGGCATCTATGACCATATTGGCGGCGGACTCAGCCGCTACTCGACCGACGCCGAATGGCTGGTCCCGCATTTCGAAAAAATGCTCTACGACAATGCCCAGCTCATCCGCTTGTGCAATTGGGCCTATGCGTCAACCGGCGAGGAATTGTTCCGGCTGCGAATCGAAGAGACCATTGCCTGGCTGTTGCGCGAAATGCGAGTCGAGGGCGATGCCTTCGCCGCCAGCCTTGATGCCGATAGCGAGGGCGAGGAGGGGTTGTTCTACACCTGGAGCAGGGATGAGCTCGAGGCAGCCCCTGGCGACGATTCAGCATTGTTTTTCAAATACTTCACGCTTGCCGATCCGCATGGTTGGGAAGGCAAGCCGATCATTTGCCAGACTGATGCTCAACAGGCGCAGAGCGTCGTCGATCGTGACCTTCTGGTTCCGCTCAAGCAAAGGCTGCTGGCAGCGAGGGAACAGCGCGTGCGGCCCGGGCGTGACGGCAAGGCCCTGACCGACTGGAACGGCTTGATGATCGCAGCCCTTGCCGAGGCCGGACGGTCGCTTGGCCGATCCGACTGGATCGAAGCGGCGGCAACGGCCTTTGCCGCGATTGCGGCTGCCGGACGTGACGGCCGCCTGCCGCATTCGATGCTCGGCGCAAAGAAGCTGTTTCCGGCTCTGTCGAGCGACTATGCCGCCATGGCCAACGCCGCCATCTCACTGTTCGAGGCGACCGGCAATCCCGACTACATCGATCGCGCCGGGAACTTCATTGAGCAACTCGATCTTTGGCACCGGGACAGCGACAAGACCGGCTATTATCTGACCGCGTCCGACAGCGCGGATGTGCCGATCCGCATCCGCGGCGATGTCGACGAAGCCATTCCTTCCGCTACCGGCCAGATCATCGAAGCCCTGGTCCGATTGTCGTCGCTTTCGGGCGATCTCGATCTCTGGGAAAAAGCCTGGACAGTCGCAGAGCACGCGGGCGGGCGGGCGGAGCACCAGGGCTATGGCCAGGCGGGTATAGTCAATGCCTGTGCCTTGGCGCTTGAACCGCTGAAGCTGGTGATCGTGGATAGACCGGAGACTCTAAGGCTTGTTCCGGTTGCGAATCGAAATCCAGACCCGCGCCGGGTGGACGTCGTCGTGCCTGTTGGCTCGGCGACAAATCTGCCAGCCTTGCCAGGCGGCGTCCTGCCGCCAACGACCGAGCCCGGCGCCTGGCTCTGCACGGGGCAGGTCTGCCTGCCGGTGATAACCGACGCTGAGGAACTCGAGCGGCAGTTGCGCCGTCGATAGGTCGAGGTGCACAGAACCGGAACGCCGGCGGGACAGCGCCTTGCCCCCTTTACGTATTCATCGAATCGAAGAAATCCGCGTTGGTCTTGGTCTGCTTGAGCTTGTCGATAAGGAACTCGATGGCGTCGGTCGTTCCCATCGGCGCCAGGATGCGGCGCAGCACGAAGATCTTCTGCAGGTCCTGGCGCGGAACCAGCAGGTCCTCCTTGCGGGTGCCGGATTTGAGGATGTCCATGGCCGGATAGATGCGCTTGTCCGCCACCTTGCGGTCGAGCACGATTTCCGAATTGCCGGTGCCCTTGAACTCTTCGAAGATGACCTCGTCCATGCGGCTGCCGGTATCGATCAACGCCGTCGCGATGATGGTCAGCGAGCCGCCTTCCTCGATGTTGCGGGCAGCACCGAAGAAGCGCTTCGGCCGCTGCAGCGCGTTGGCGTCGACACCACCGGTCAGCACCTTGCCGGATGACGGCACGACGGTGTTGTAGGCGCGGCCGAGGCGGGTGATCGAATCCAGCAGGATGACGACGTCACGGCCGTGCTCGACCAGGCGCTTGGCCTTCTCGATGACCATTTCGGCAACCTGGACGTGGCGCACCGCCGGCTCGTCGAAGGTCGAGGATACCACCTCGCCCTTCACCGAGCGCTGCATGTCGGTGACTTCCTCCGGCCGCTCGTCGATCAGAAGCACGATCAAATAGCATTCCGGATGATTGGTGGTGATCGAATGGGCGATGTTCTGCAACAGCACCGTCTTGCCGGTGCGCGGCTGCGCCACGATCAGGGCGCGCTGGCCCTTGCCGAGCGGCGCCACCAGGTCGATGACGCGCGCCGAAATGTCCTTCGAGGTCGGAACCTCCATCTCCATCTTCAGCCGCGAGGTCGGATAAAGCGGGGTCAGATTGTCGAAATGGATCTTGTGGCGGATTTTTTCCGGGTCGTCGAAATTGATCGTGTTGACCTTGAGCAGCGCGAAATAGCGCTCGCCCTCTTTCGGGCTGCGGATCGGCCCTTCGACCGTATCGCCGGTCTTCAGCGAGAACCGCCGGATCTGCGACGGTGAAATATAGATGTCGTCGGGACCCGGCAGATAATTGGCATTGGCGGAGCGCAGGAAACCAAAACCGTCCTGCAGCACTTCGACGACGCCGTCGCCGATGATCTCGATATCCTGGGTCGCCAGCCTCTTCAAGATCGCGAACATCAGCTCCTGCTTGCGCATGACGCTGGCGTTCTCGACCTCGAGCGATTCCGCATAAGCGATCAGCTCTGGCGGTTTCTTGTTCTTGAACTCTGTGAGTTTCATTTCTTGCATCATTAGACGGACTCTGAGTAAGCTTTGGGAAAAATATCGGCGGGATGCGACAAATGCCGGGCGCGGCCGAAGCGATAAATGGGCGGCGCATGACGGGAAGGAAGACCCGTCTTTTATCGTCGGTCGGTTGAAAGAGCAAGCCGCCTTTTGCGGGCAACCGAAGACGTCAGAACGGTTTCACGATTACCAGGACGACGATGACGATCATCAGCAATGTAGGGATCTCATTGACGATCCGCCAGTGCCTTGCCGATTTTTCATTGCGGTCTTCGGCAAATTTGCGGACGGCGCCGGCGAGATAGCCATGCACGGCCGACAGGCCAACCACCGCAGCGATCTTGGCATGCAGCCAGCCGCCTTGAAAACCAAAGCCTTTCCAGGCGAGCCAAAGGCCGAATGCCCAGGTGATCACCATTGCCGGATTGATGATGCCGCGCAGCAGGCGGCGCTCCATCACCTTGAAAGTCTCCGACTGGACGGAGCCTTTTTCGGCATCGGCATGATAGACCAGCAAGCGCGGCAAATAGAGCATGCCAGCCATCCAGGAGATGACGGCAATCACATGGATCGCCTTCGCCCAGGGATAGAAATCATCGGGCCCGAAGAAAAACAGCAGCCCGGCCAGCACCAGGAAAATGGCGATCGCGATTGCCGCGCGGCGCATCGCGCCCTTACCGGTGTTGGTGCCGTTCGCATTGTCCGCGCCCATCATCGTCACGATGCGCTCCGCACCAGCTTGACCATCCGCTCGACATGCGCCAGCGGCGTCTCGGGCGTGATGCCGTGGCCGAGATTGAAGATCAGCGGCCCGTCGCCCAGCGCCTTCAGGATCGCCCCCACGCCGTCGTCAAGCGCCTTGCCGCCGGCTACAAGCCGCAGCGGATCGAGATTGCCCTGCACGGCGCCGTCACGCTGCAATTCCTTCGCGCTCGACAAGGGCACGGTCCAATCGAGGCCCAGCCCGGTCACGCCGGTCTTCTGGCGATAGCTTCGATAGTGATCTCCCGCGCCCTTGGGAAAGCCGATGATCGGAACATTGGGATGGACAGCCTTCACTTGCCGGACGATCGAGGCCACCGGCTCGACGCAGAACAATTCGAAAGACGCTTCGTCGAGCACGCCTGACCACGAATCGAAGATCTGCACCACGTCGGCGCCGGCCGCGATCTGGCGGATCAGATAGGCAGCCGAATGATCGGCGAGCACCTTCAGCAGCCGAAGAAAGGCCGCCGGCTCGCGATAGGCGAACAGCCTGGCCGGCGCCTGGTCGGGCGTACCGTGGCCGGCAATCATGTAGGTCGCCACCGTCCAGGGCGCACCGCAGAAGCCGATCAGCGTCGTTTCATCAGGCAGTCTGGCGCGCAACCGCCGCACCGTCTCGTAGACCGGCTCGAGATTCACGTGAAACGTTTCGCCGTCGAGAGCCGCAATTTCCGCAGCCGTGATCGGCGTCAGCAGCGGGCCGCGTCCTTCCTCGAAGCGCACGTCGCGGCCGAGCGCATGCGGCACGACAAGAATATCGGAAAACAGGATCGATGCATCGAAGCCGAAGCGTTCGATCGGCTGCAGCGTCACTTCGACGGCGAGATCCGGGTCGTAGCAAAGATCGAGGAAGGATCCGGCCCGTCTCCTCGTCTCCCGGTATTCCGGCAGATAGCGGCCGGCCTGGCGCATCATCCAGAGCGGTGGCGGAAACGCCCCCTTGCCTCTCAACACGTCCAGCACGATCCGGTCTTGAGGCATTGAGCGCTCGCCTTTCCAGGCTTCCCTATAATTAAATATTCTATTTTTAGGAATCTTATGATTCTAAGAGTCTGTTGGTTGTGGTGGTTGTCTGCTGTCCCGCTTTGCCCTCGAAAAGACCAGCCAGCATATTGTCGCGCGCTTCTCCAACGGGATTGCAGGACTTTGTGGAAAACCGCGAATTTACGACTGGAGTCAATGCGTTGCCGCCAGGCCAGGGAAATTGCCCCTGTGGATGAAGCGAAGGCAAAAAGCTCCGTCCCCGGACTTGTCCCCAACCGCCCGGAGAAGCCGACAGCACATCGAATTGTGGACAAACCGCCATCTGATACAGTCGCTTTGCGGTGGCCGAGTTTCCCGCCCGGCTTATCCACATCGGCCCACAGCCTGGAATGTATCCTGTGAACAAACCGCAGAGCTTCTTTCACCTTCACCTGATTTCCGACGCCACCGGCGAAACGCTGCTGGCCGCCGGCCGCGCGGCTTCCGCGCAATACAAGGACGCGCGCGCCATCGAACATATCTACCCGCTCATCCGCACCGAAAAGCAGGTGACGAAGGTGTTCGAGGATATCGAGGAGGAGCCGGGCATCATCCTCTATACGGTGGTCGACCAGAAGCTTGCCCGCGGCATCGACGAACGCTGCGCGGCCATGGGCCTGCCTTGCGTCTCGGTGCTGGAACCGGTGCTGACGGTGTTCCAGTCCTATCTCGGCACGCCGGCCGGCCGCCGCGTCGGTGCCCAGCATGTGCTGGACGCCGAATATTTCCGCCGCATCGACGCGCTCAACTTCACCATGGAGCATGACGATGGCCAGCTGCCGGCCAATATGGATGATGCCGACATCGTGCTCGTCGGCATCTCCCGCACCTCGAAGACGCCGACCAGCATCTATCTCGCCAATCGCGGCATCAAGACCGCCAACATCCCGATCGTGCTCGGCGTTCCGGTGCCCGAAAGCCTGGTCAATGCCACGAGGCCGCTGATCGTTGGCCTGGTCGCCACCGCCGAACGGATCTCGCAGGTCCGGCAGAACCGCATTCTCGGCACCAGCGCCTACGAACCGACCGACTATGTCGACCGCGCCGCGATCGCCGAAGAGCTCGCCTATGCCCGCCAGATATGCACGCGGCACGGCTGGCCGATGATCGACGTCAGTCGCCGTTCGATCGAGGAGACGGCGGCGGCCATCGTTGCCCTGCGCGGCAAGACGCGGTAGGGCGTGTGATATTCAGGTGATGCCGGCCTGCAAACGGCGGTTTCCTGCGCTTCCGGTGCTCACGTACGAAAAGTACGCTCCGCTCCGGTTCTCGGAAGCCACCGTTTTCGGCTCGGCCTGACCTGAATCTCGACACACCCTAGTGTCAGGAACCGGGTGAAAAAATGGCTGAAAAAATCATCCTTGCCTCGGGCAGCCCGTTCCGCAAGGCGCTGCTCGTCAATGCCGGCGTCACTGTCGAAGCGGTTCCGGCCTCTGTCGATGAGCGCGCGCTCGAGGCGCCGCTGCAGAATACTGGCGTGTCGCCGGAGGACGTCGCCCTGGTGCTCGCTGAAGCCAAGGCCACCGACGTCAGTGAGCGCAAGCCCGGCGCCCTGGTGCTCGGCTGCGACCAGACGCTGTCGCTCGGCGACGAGCTGTTCCACAAGCCGGCCGACATGGAAGGAGCGCGCCGTCATCTGCTGGCGCTGTCGGGCAAGACGCATCATCTCAACAGCGCCGTCGTGCTCGGCCGTGACGGCCAGGTTCTATGGCGGCATGTCGGCATCGCCAGCCTGACCATGCGCAAGCTCGATCCGGCCTTCATCGGCCGCCATCTGGCGCGCGTCGGCGCCAAGGCGTTGTCCAGCGTCGGCGCTTACCAGATCGAAGGCGAAGGCATCCAGCTGTTCGAAAAAATCGAAGGCGACTATTTTACTATTGTCGGCTTGCCACTTTTGCCGGTGCTGGCCAAGCTGCGTGAGTTCGGGGCGATCGATGGCTGAGGCCCCAAAAAAAGCCTTCGTCACCGGCCACCCGATCGCGCATTCCAGGTCTCCGAAGATCCACGGCCACTGGCTGGTGAAATACGGCATCGACGGCGTCTACGAGGCCATCGACGTTGCACCGGAGGCCTTTGCCGAATTCCTGCAGGCGCTGCAGGCACAAGGCTATCGCGGCGGCAACGTCACCATCCCGCACAAGGAAGCCGCCTTCGCACTGGCGGCGCGACGCGACGCCGACGCCGAACAGATCGGTGCGGTCAATACGCTGTGGTTCGAGAATGGCGAATTGTGCGGCGGCAACACCGATGCCCATGGCTTTGCCGCCAATCTGGACGAATATGCACCGGGCTGGGCGGCCAACGGCCCCGCCGTGGTGCTCGGTGCCGGCGGCGCCGCTCGCGCGGTCATCCATGCGCTGAAGCAGCGCGGCGTCAGCGACATCCGCATCGTCAACCGGACGCTTGCGAGGGCGCAGGAGCTGCGCGACCGCTTCGGTGCCGGCGTTTCCGCCCACAACCTCGCGGCGACCGGCGAATTGCTCGAAGATGCCGGCCTGCTGGTCAACACGACAGCGCTCGGCATGCATGGCAATGAAGGCCTGTCCGCGGATCCAGGCAGACTGCCGGACCGCGCCATCGTCACCGACATTGTCTACGTGCCGCTGGAGACGCCGCTGCTTGCTACCGCCAAAGCGCGCGGCCTGAGAACCGTCGATGGGCTCGGCATGCTGCTGCACCAGGCGGTGCCCGGCTTCGAGCGCTGGTTCGGCATCAGGCCAGAAGTCACCGCCGAACTGCGGCAAATAATTATTGCCGATATCGGCGCGATAAAATGATCGTGCTCGGCCTCACCGGATCGATCGGCATGGGCAAATCGACCGCGGCCAAGATGTTCGCCGAAGCCGGCGTGCCGGTCCATGATTCCGACGAGGCTGTGCATCGGCTTTATGCCGGCAAGGCCGCGCCCTTGGTCGAGGCGGCCTTTCCCGGCACCACCAGATCCGGTGCGGTCGACCGCGCGGCACTGGCGGAGCGGGTGCTCGGCGACGCCGCCGCGCTGAAACGGCTGGAAGCGATCATCCATCCGCTGGTCCGTGCCGATGCCGATGCCTTCCTGGCTGAACATCGTGCCGCCGGCGCGCCGCTTGCCGTGCTCGATATACCGCTGCTGTTCGAGACCGGCGGCCGCAACCGCGTCGACAAGGTCGTGGTCGTCACCGCGCCGCCCGAAGTCCAGCGCGCCCGCGTGCTGGCGCGGCCGGGTATGAACGAGGAGAAACTGGCGTCGATCCTGGCCAGGCAGGTTCCTGACGCCGAAAAGCGCCGGCGCGCCGACTTTGTCATCGACACCGGTCAGGGCTTTGACGCCACTCGCGCGGCCGTCAAGGCCATCATCGCCGAACTAGTCGTGGATAAGGCAGCCAGACCTGGTTAGGAGGCTTGCAGCCCGCATTACTTGTTGCCATTTTGTTCCTGGCGTGATTCGGCTAGAATGATGCCGGCACCAGTGGACTGATTCGATGCGTGAGATCATCTTCGATACGGAAACCACCGGCCTCGACACGCGCGAGGACCGCGTCATCGAGCTTGGCGGCGTCGAGCTGGTCAACCGCTTCCCGACCGGCCGAACCTTCCACAAATACATCAACCCGCAAGGCCGCCAGATCCATCACGAGGCGCAGGCCGTGCACGGCATCAGCGCCGCCGATCTTCAGGGCAAGCCGACTTTCATGGAGATCGCCGAGGAGTTTCTGGCCTTCATCGACGGCGCCAAACTGGTCGCGCACAATGCCGGCTTCGACATCGGCTTCCTCAATCTCGAATTCGGCCGGCTTGGCCATCCGGCCATCGATCCGGGACGGATCGTCGACACGCTGGCGCTGGCGCGCCGCAAGCATCCGATGGGCCCCAATTCGCTCGACGCGCTCTGCCGCCGCTACGGCATCGACAACGGCCGCCGCACCAGGCACGGCGCGCTGCTCGATTCGGAATTGCTGGCCGAGGTCTATATCGAGCTCATCGGCGGCAAGCAGGCAAGCCTTATCCTCGACAGCATCCTGACTCCGGCGGGCGGCAGGCAGGATGTCGACGACATCGATATTTCGATCGGTGTGCGGCCGATCGCCTTGCCGTCGCGCCTGACCGATGCCGAGCGCGCAGCACACGCAGGCATGGTTGGCAGCCTCGGCGAAAAAGCGCTGTGGCTGCGCGTCCCCCCGGAAGCGAGTTCCGCGGCACAGTGATTTTGACCGGAGTGATCCTTCGCGCCCCCCTCTGTCCTGCCGGACATCTCCCCCTCAGGGGGGTGTTTGGACCGGAGACATCGCGAACAGGTGTGCGAGGACATCGCGAACAGTTTGGCGCGCTTTGCGCCGGGAGGTTCGGG
>NZ_JAMYPW010000078.1:0-15987 GCF_040320565.1 Mesorhizobium sp. M0664 | reverse complement strand
ATGACAAACCGCTCAGCGGCAGCGCAAGATCGTTCATGGTGGGTGTGGTCTCCGGGAAATGGTTCGGATCGGCTTAAGCAACCAAATCCTACGTCATTTCAACGATCAGATCCCGAGCAGCCAGCCAGTATTCGACCGTCGCTGGCGCCTCCGCCCACTGAGGCCTTGTGCTTCCTCCAGCGAGTCAAGCCGATCACCATGCGTGTCGCCAGTTCTGGTGCTCACCCACGTGCCATTTGCGATCTTGTGTCGGTGAGAGCACCGCAAGCACCTCCCCTGCTAGAGGGCAAGGCGGCTTGCGTCGCCCGTGTTGTTACTATTCTTCGCTGTGGTCGGAGTTTTTTCCTTGGCTTCGGAATCGGGACATTCGGCTTTGCAAAAAAACAGGCCATCGTGGTCGATCGTCACGCCCCCGAGTTCGGCGGCACGATGGGACGACAACGGCAGCGCAAGCTCCATTTGCGCGAGGGGCTCGTCCCTTCAAATACTTGATGCATTTGCGCTTTGCGTACCTCCGTGCATGTTGCTCGATGCCAGGCGGAGACCTCTGTCTAAACGATCGCGCATCGATGCAACGCCCACGCGTAGATCGCCATCATCGCGGCGACCGCTTTGCCGCGATCGCCGCAGCCGTTTTCGAGCACGACAATCATGCCGGCGCTGTCGGCAGCGATGCGCATGCAAAAATTCACAGATGCATTCTGGCCAAATGCTAGCTGCCCAGCAAATGTCCGGCATTTCGCAAGGCCCCTAGGAAGAGACTGGCATGGCCGTTGGCATCGGTCTTGGCCTGCATCGACAGGGGCATGCTGTGCCAGTTCTCCAAGGGCGCAGTGAAATGTGAGAACGTACCGTTGACGATGCAATGGTGGGTAACAAGGCCCTGTCTGTCCAACGCCAGCACGCCGATCTGGTCGCCCTGGTATCGGATGGCTGCGACCCGCTGGACCCCCGCATCACCGTCGACCCGCACGTCGAAAAGCAGGATGCCGCGGCTCCTGGTGGCTACCTCGGCGGCCTTTTCAGCAAAGCTTAAGGAGAGCGAGCGGACGCTTTCGACCGCCAGCTGTAAAACCATCAAATCCAGTTCATCCACTGCCATAAGGTACCTGCGCGCAACACATGGGTGATAGCAATCGACCACACCGCTTGTTCACAGATGTCGGCTCACGACCGATCATTCAGGTCGTTGCCGGACGTCCATTGACCGAGGGAGTGCTCCGGTTCGAACCGATCCTGAAGCGGAATGCGCTGGATCTACGGAACCCGAGGAGCAGGCCAGCCAAAGTTGCCGCGACAATTGATGTCGTGATCATTCCAGACATCTGCATCGGCGTCGCTGAACATCCCACTGGTAAGTCCGTTGTTTGCGGCAAGCCCATCCTTGGGCCGTCTAGTACCTGAAACCCTCGCGGTGGCGTCCCTCGAAGCTCGGGACCGCCGGGCGCTTGATCGTCGAGAACTTTGTTTACGAAGGTCCGGACCTCCTGCAGAGCTTATTCTGGTGCGCTCGCCTTTGAGCATTCCGCTGAAGCGTGACGTTTCGCTAGTCAGTGTTCCTTGCAGGCTCACCGCGAGGGCGCCTTGCACACAGCTGCACGTCAGCGCATGAAACTCGTCCCCCCTTCACTTCACAAAATGGATTTCCTGAAGTACTGGGAGCGCAGAGAAATCTCCGGTCGCAGCCTACCCGGTTAAAACAAGGACCCAAAAATGAAGACTCTCGTCGTCTGCTCCGGCGGATTGGACTCCGTTACCCTTGCTCACAAGGTGGCAGCGGAGCACGAACTCGCCGGCCTCCTATCTTTCGATTACGGCCAACGGCATAGGAAGGAATTGGGCTTCGCCGCCCTTTGCGCGGAGCGACTGAGCGTCCCGCACCGCATCATCGACATCCACGAGATCGGCGGCGGCCTTTCCGGCTCCGCGCTGACCGATAATGTGGACGTGCCCGACGGGCACTACGCCGAAGACACGATGAAGGTCACGGTGGTGCCGAACCGGAACGCCATCATGTTGGCCATTGCCTTCGGCTTCGCCGCAGCGCACGGCGCTGAGGCGGTGGCGACGGCCGTGCATGGTGGGGATCATTTCATTTATCCCGACTGCCGTCCGGCCTTCATCGACGCTTTCCAGATGATGCAGGACCACGCGCTCGACGGCTACGCGGAGATTCGCATTTATGCACCCTATGTGAATCTCACGAAGGCGGACATTGTTAGGAATGGAGCAGCATACGGCACGCCGTTTGCGCAGACCTGGTCCTGCTACAAGGGCGCCGAGCGTCACTGCGGGAGGTGCGGGACCTGCGTCGAGCGGCGCGAGGCGTTTCATCTCTCTGGGCAGCCGGACCCCACCGACTACGAGGACTCCGACTTCTGGCTCGATGCGCTGCGAAGGAGGACCGCGTAATGTTCCGCATCACCAAGGAATTCCACTTCTCAGCCTCGCATCAGCTCACCTCGTTGCCACCCGATCACCAATGCGCGCGCCTGCACGGGCATAACTACATCGTTGAAGTGGAGCTTTCAGCGAATGGACTGAACGACAACGGCTTCGTGCGCGACTATCACGATTTGGCGCCATTCAAACGCTACATCGACGAGAGCTTCGACCACCGGCATCTCAACGACGTGCTGGGACATGAGCAAGTCACGGCGGAATATCTGGCCAGACATTTTTATGAATGGTGCAAGGCACGCCTGCGCGAAACCTCGGCCGTGCGGGTGAGCGAAACGCCGAAAACCTGGGCGGAATACCGGCCATGACCGATACGCATCCCGCAATCCGCGTGAGTGAGATTTTCGGGCCGACGATCCAGGGCGAGGGCGTGCTCATCGGTTTGCCCACGGTCTTCGTCAGAACCGGCGGGTGTGACTATCGCTGTTCCTGGTGCGACAGCCTGCATGCGGTGGACAATCAATTCCGCCATGAATGGGAGATGATGTCCATTGGCGCGGTGTGGCAAAACGTGCTTGCGCTTTCCGGTGGCCGCGCGCTGATGGTGTCGCTGTCAGGCGGCAATCCGGCCATCCAGCCGCTCGGCGCGCTCATTGAGCGAGGCCATGGTGAAGGTTACCGTTTTGCGCTGGAAACCCAAGGTTCGGTGGCCAGGGACTGGTTTGCCGACCTTGACGTGCTAGTCCTCAGCCCAAAGCCGCCGTCAAGCCAAATGACGACCGATTGGGCCGCTTTCGAGGCGTGCCTCCAGGCGGCACAAGGCAGGCCGCAAGTCGTGCTCAAGCTCATTGTTTTCGACGAAAGGGACTACGCCTACGCGAAAGACGCCGCTGCGAGATTTCCGCGACTTCCGATCTATCTGCAACCCGGCAATCACACGCCGCCACGCCCCGCAAATGAAGACGCTCCTGTCGACCTTGACGGAATATTGAAGCGCATGGAGTGGCTGGTTGATGCCGTGACCCGCGACAGGTGGTTCGAAGCCCGTGTGCTGCCGCAGCTGCACGTTATGCTCTGGGGTAACAAGAGAGCCGTCTAGCCTAGGCCCGCTTTTCACTGAAACTGCGCCGGCGGATATTCGGGTGGACGGGTTGTCCCACGCTTGACGGCGCTGCCGGGGTGCTTGCGGACTTCTGCCACCCGCACCAAGAGCGTGGCCAGCCGCTTACGACTCGGATTGTTGCCGAGGCTCGGTTTCGACGGGCGTCCCTGGCGCGAACCAATAAGGTTAGCGCGAGCCACGGGTGGATAGTCACGGGTGGATAGTATGGTGGTGCGATGCGGCGGCGCCCGCTGCAGCTGGCACGGTCCTTGCGGATTCTTGTTGCAAGGCCGAAGGGAGCTGTTGGCCGACAACCATGATCTGGCCAGGACGATTGTCGACTGCTTCCGATACAGAAAACAGGCCGGACGTGGCGCTTTAGGGACTGCGGAATGGAATACGGCGCCGGAAGGCACGACCGGACGATATCGTCGCTATGCCAAGACGCGTCTGGTCCGCTCCGAATCCTGTCTTGACACGACGGTCGCAGTCAACAGTGAAAAACGTAGCGCAATCGGTTCGAGATCGACTGAGAACCATGACCGTTCCTCTGCGGTGCTCAGACTGCCGCTGAGTGCCTGGCCGTTCCACTTTCGAAATATTTGTCGAACTTTGCCGCGATGCTCCTGACAAAGGGCCGGCTTTCCGCAGGCACGACGAAGCGGTCACCATCAAGTTCAAGCAACCGCGCAGGATCTTGGAGGGCCGTGGAACTCGCTCGGACGAGAAGTCTTTGGCCGGCTTCGCCAAAGCGCTCCACCAGTACGATCGCCGAGAAGCCGAAGTCACACATCAGCCGCTCGATGATCCAGCCGCGAACACGGTCGTCGTCGGAAAGCGCGATACCCCGAACAGCGGCCAGCCCGCCATCAGCAACCATGCGTGCATACTCGGCGGTCGAAGGCATGTTCTGTGCATAGCCCTGGCGAAACTGGCTGATGGATGACGGGCCAAGGCCGATCAAGGTCTCGCATCGATCCTCGGTGTAGCCCTGAAAGTTCCGGCGCAGTGTTCCGGCGCGGGCGGCAAGCGCGAGGGCATCGCCCGGCTTGGCGAAATGATCGAGGCCGATTGCTTCGTATCCCTGGTCCATGATCGCCCGCGCCGCCAGTTGCGATTGGGCAAACCGCTCCTCTGGCCCTGGCAGCCACGCCTCGTCGATCATCGTCTGATGTTTCTTGAACCACGGCACATGGGCGTAGCCAAAAAGCGCGATCCGATCCGGTTCCAGGGTCAGTGCCTGTGCAACCGTGGAGGCGACGCTCTCTCGGGTCTGATGCGGCAGGCCGTAGAGCAGATCGAGATTGACGGATTCGACGCCGCGCGAACGAACGCCATCAACAACCGTCTTGGTCTGCAGAAAGCTCTGCTCGCGGTTGATTGCCTTCTGCACCTTCGGGTCGAAATCCTGGACGCCGAGGCTCGCCCTTGTCATGCCGATTTCGGCAAGTGCATCGAGGCGGGCATCGTCCATATCGTTGGGTTCGATCTCAACGCTGATCTTTGCACCGGGGAGAAACGTGAAGCTGTTGCGCAGGACGGTTCCCAGCGCCACCAGATCCTCCGGTTTGAGCATCGTCGGCGAACCGCCGCCGAAATGGACGGCACGCATGCGGCCCTTGCCTGCGACAAGACTGGAGACGGTGGCGATCTCGGCATGCAGTGAGCGCAGATATGTGGTCACTGGTTCGTAGTGGCGTGTCTGCTTGGTGTGGCAAGCGCAGAACCAGCAAAGCTTGTCGCAATACGGGATGTGCAGATAGAGCGAGATCTCATCGCCGTCGTTGAGCGCCTCCAACCAGCCTCGGTAAACGACGGCATCGACCCCCGCATGGAAATGCGGCGCGGTCGGATAACTGGTATAGCGCGGGACGTTCTCGCCAAGTCTGGCGGCTAGCTCCAGTCGCATGTCGTGGTCCACCGTGTTTGCGTCGCCGGCACTGTGGATGCTTGGATGAGCCTAAGCCCTGATTTCGATCAACCTTCAGCACGGACAAACTGCCGCAAGGATTTTTCTACCGTCGATTGCTATCCTGCCCGCACTGGACCGGTAGAGCAATCGAATGACATTACGGCAGGACATTCACAGTTCCGGCATTCCCGTTCTTTGCCTGTCTTGCGAGGCACGGCACCACGGTGTCTGTGGTGCGCTCGAACCAGACCATTTGGCTCAGCTCGCCAAGACGTCGTCGCGGCACAATATCGAGCCGGGGGTCGAACTGATCGGCGACGCCGAGGCGGTCGACTGTTATTCAAACGTGCTTTCAGGCGTGGTGAAGCTCACGAAGAGCCTTTCGGACGGCCGCCAGCAGATCGTCGGTCTCCAGTTCGCGCCGGATTTTCTGGGACGGCCCTTCAAGATGAAAAGCACGATCAATGCGGAAGCGGCAACAGCTGTCTCGCTATGCTCGTTTCCGAGAGCGGCCATCGAACGGATGATGAAGGAATCACCGGAATTTGTGCATCGCCTGTTCAAGCAGGCGCTGAACGAACTCGACGAGGCACGCGAATGGATGGTGACTCTGGGGCGCAAGACCGCACCGGAGAAGGTGGCGAGCTTTCTCCTCATGATCGCCCGGAACATCGGTTCCAGTGTTGACCCGGCGGCCAGGTCGGCGTGCTTCGAGCTGCCGATGACGCGTGCCGACATCTCTGATTTCCTTGGAATTACAAACGAGACCGTGAGCCGTCAGCTGACCAGCCTGAGAATGGACGGCGTGATTCGGATCGAGAACAACCGCCGTGTCACCGTGGACAGCATGAGCCGGCTGGAACGGCGCTGCGGCGGCCGAGGCGCAACCGCCGTTTGAATGACACCGAAGCTGCATGGCCTACGTCACTTACTTCGTTCGGGGCAGGGCATGCTCGCGTTGGGCTTAGAAGAAGTCGCATAGCGACAGCCCGCTCTCCATCCGATCGCCTGAGCCAGGTGTGTTTCGGCCAACTCGTCGGCGAAGCATCCATCCTCGAGGTGCTCGACGTGCAATCGGCTGTTCCAGCAGGATTGCACTCGGCCGAAGTCAATACGCCTCATACGCAGGGGAAAATCGCCGTCTCCCCGAACCATGTATGTCACGAAGGCAGCGCAACGCTGGCGCTGGCTGTCCCAAGGCATTGAAACGATCGACGTTCGGCAAGGCATCGGCCTACTTTCCAGCGTCACAGAAGGCGCGCTTCCCACACGCCCGCGATCGCCTCCAAACCCGGCCCGACCTGGGACGCCGGGCCTGTCCATAAGCGTGGCGGCCGGTGCTGCGCTTCCACATTCGATCGCCACAGTCTGATCGCACCGAACTCGATCCTGCTCGAAGCAAAATCGTGCGGCTCTGACATGGATCAGGGCGAGCAGGCCACGGCTGCGCAATAAGGCACTGCGGTTTGGCGCCCGCCGGAATTCGAAATCGGGGCTTGCGATGAAATTCGGCACAGAGATCGTCCTTCTAAGCCTGTTTGCGTTTGCGGCCCTGGTGGCTGCCGGCTTCGGCGTAGATGAACCTTTTCGCCGGCATATGTGGGTTTTGTTCTTCGCCGTGGCTGGCTTCACGGCGATTCTGTTGCGCAACACGGAGTTCAAGCCGGCAGTTCCGATCGACCCCGCCGCTTACATGGATGGGCCGATCCGCTACGGTGCCATCGCCACCGTATTCTGGGGCGTCGTCGGCATGCTGGTCGGCGTGGTCATCGCCCTGCAGCTCGCCTACCCGGATCTCAACATCCAGCCCTGGTTCAATTTCGGCCGTTTACGGCCATTGCATACGTCGGGCGTCGTCTTCGCCTTCGGCGGCAATGCGCTGCTCTGCACGTCGCTGTATGTCGTCCAGCGCACCTGCCGCGCTCGGCTGTTCGGCGGCGATCTCGGCTGGTTCGTGTTCTGGGGCTACCAGCTCTTCATCGTCATGGCGGCGACCGGCTACCTGCTCGGCATAACCGAGAGCCGCGAATACGCCGAGCCCGAATGGTATGTGGACCTGTGGCTGACCATTGTCTGGGTCGCCTATCTCATCCTGTTCCTCGGCACGATCCTGAAGCGCAAGGAACCGCACATCTATGTCGCCAACTGGTTCTACCTTGCCTTCATCGTGACCATCGCAATGCTGCATGTGATCAACAACCTGTCGATGCCGGTCTCCTTCCTGGGCTCCAAGAGCTATTCAGCCTTCTCCGGCGTACAGGACGCCCTGACGCAATGGTGGTACGGCCACAATGCCGTCGGCTTCTTCCTCACCGCCGGCTTCCTCGGGATGATGTATTATTTCGTGCCCAAGCAGGCCAACCGACCGGTCTATTCCTACCGGCTGTCTATCATCCACTTCTGGGCTTTGATCTTTCTCTACATCTGGGCCGGTCCGCACCACCTCCACTACACCGCCCTGCCGGACTGGGCCCAGACGCTCGGCATGGTGTTCTCGATCATGCTGTGGATGCCCTCGTGGGGCGGCATGATAAACGGCCTGATGACGCTCTCGGGCGCCTGGGACAAGCTGCGCACCGACCCGATCATCCGTATGATGGTGATGGCCATCGCCTTCTACGGGATGTCGACCTTCGAAGGCCCGATGATGTCAATCAAGGCCGTCAACTCGCTCTCGCACTACACCGACTGGACCATCGGTCACGTCCATTCGGGCGCGCTCGGATGGGTTGGCATGATCTCGTTCGGCGCGATTTATTTCATGGTCCCGAAGTTATGGAACCGCGACCGGCTTTATTCGCTGCGGCTCGTCAACTGGCACTTCTGGCTGGCGACGCTTGGGATCGTCGTTTACGCCGCGGTGATGTGGGTCTCCGGCGTCATGCAGGGCCTTATGTGGCGCGAATACGACGAGCAGGGCTTCCTGGTCTACTCCTTCGCCGAAACCGTCGCCGCCATGCATCCCTACTACATCATGCGTGCCATCGGCGGCGCGATGTATCTGTCGGGCGCCCTCATCATGGCCTGGAACATCGCCATGACCATCCTCGGCTACCGGCGCGAGGAGGATCCGATGCCGCGCTCCATCCCCGCCCTCCAGCCTGTACGATCAGGAGCCAGAAAATGGGCCTGATGGACAGACACGCGGTCATCGAGAAGAACGCCACACTTCTTCTCCTCGGGTCCCTGCTGGTCGTAACAATCGGCGGTATCGTCGAGATCGCGCCGCTCTTCTATCTCGACAACACCATCGAGAAGGTCGAAGGCATGCGGCCCTATTCGCCGCTCGAGCTCGCCGGGCGCAACATCTATGCGCGAGAGGGCTGCTACCTCTGCCACAGCCAGATGATAAGGCCGTTCCGCGACGAGGTCGAGCGCTACGGCCACTATAGCCTGGCGGCCGAGTCGATGTACGACCACCCGTTCCAGTGGGGCTCGAAGCGCACCGGGCCGGATCTCGCCCGGGTCGGCGACCGCTACTCGAACGGATGGCACGTCCAGCATCTCACCGAGCCGCGTTCGGTGGTGCCGGAATCAATCATGCCGAGCTATGCCTTCCTGAAGGACATGCCAATCGAGGTGAAGGATTTCTCGACGCATCTGATCGCCAACAGCCGTGTCGGTGTGCCCTATTCAGACGACATGATCGCTCATGCCAATGCCGATCTCATGGCGCAGGCCGATGCGAATGCCGACACATCGGGCCTGGAGAGACGCTATCCGGAGGCCAAGCTTGGGGACTTCGACGGCGATCCGCAGCAGGTCACCGAAATGGATGCGCTGGTCGCCTATCTCCAGATGCTCGGCACGCTGGTCGATTTCAGGACCTATGACGAAGCCGCCGGTTACCGCTGAGGAGAATGGCGATGACCTACAATTTCATGCGGGAGTTTGCCGACAGCTGGGGCCTGCTTGCCATGGCGCTTTTCTTCCTCGGATGCGTTGCCTTTGCACTTCGTCCCGGCAGCCGCAGGCAAGCCGAGAGAGCCGCTCACATTCCTCTCAAGGGCGACTGATCATGGGCAGCGAGCATATCGATGAGGTTTCGGGCATCTCGACGACCGGCCATGAGTGGGACGGCATCAAGGAACTCAACAACCCGCTTCCGCGCTGGTGGGTCATCACCTTCTACATCACCATTGCCTGGGCGATCGGCTACACCGTCGTCTATCCGGCATGGCCGATGCTGACTTCCGCGACCAGGGGTGTGCTGGGGTATTCGAGCCGCAAAGACGTCAAGAATGAACTGGCAGCGGCCGAAGTGGCCAAGGGCAAATATGTCGCTGCCATTCAGGCGAAGACCGTCTCCGAGATTACTGCCGACGACACGCTACGCGAATTCGCCGGCGCCGCAGGTGGCGCCGCGTTCAAGGTCAATTGCGTGCAGTGCCATGGCTCGGGCGCTCAAGGCTCCAAGGGTTTTCCCAACCTAAACGACGACGATTGGCTGTGGGGTGGCAACGCCGAACAGATCCAGCAGACGATTGCGCACGGCATCCGCTTCGCATCAGACCCGGATACGCGCCTGTCGGAAATGCCTGCTTTTGGCGACATCATCACGACGGATCAGATCAAGCAGGTCGGCGCCTATGTCGCAAGCCTCTCCGATCCTGTTCAGGACACAAGCCTGATCGAACTCGGCGCCAATGTTTTCGCCGAGAATTGTGCGGCCTGTCATGGTGAGAATGCAAAGGGCAACAGGGAGCTCGGCGCACCCGACCTGACCGACGCGATCTGGCTATACGGGTCTGGCGAAACAGCCATCGCCGCGCAGGTCCGCGCGCCGAAGCACGGCGTCATGCCGGCCTGGATCGGGCGTCTCGGCGAGATCAAGGCCAAGGAACTCGCGGTCTATGTCCATTCGCTTGGTGGCGGAGAATAGGTACGCAGCCTATTCTCGTCCTCCCCCCCACCGCCAAGCGACGAGGCCCGGCGCGAGCCGGGCCTCGGCATCATCCAGAAACCGATGGGTCGGGCTTCCGGCGAAATCGTCGCTGGTGACTGGAGCTTCTCGTGCTCGATAACACGCAAATAGAACGGCTCGAAGCCGATGCGGTCAACTCCGCCAAGACCCGTCAGCCGCTCTATGCCGGACGCAAGAAGATCTTCCCGAACCGGGCTTCTGGCAGTTTCCGCCGCTTCAAGTGGTCGGTGATGGCAATCACGCTGGGGATCTACTACCTGACCCCCTGGCTGCGGTGGGATCGCGGGCCATTTGCCCCTGACCAGGCCGTGCTGGTCGATCTTGCCAACCGCCGCTTCTACTTCTTCTTCATCGAGATATGGCCGCAGGAATTCTACTACGTCGCCGGCCTGCTGGTCATGGCCGGTGTCGGCCTTTTCCTGATCACGTCGACTGTCGGTCGTGCCTGGTGCGGCTATACATGCCCGCAGACCGTGTGGGTCGATCTGTTCCTGGTCGTCGAGCGGGCCATCGAGGGCGACCGCAATGCGCGCATCAAGCTCGACGCCGGTCCCTGGACCAGCCGCAAACTCGTGCTGCGAACATCGAAACACGCCATTTGGCTGGTCATAGGGGTGCTGACCGGCGGCGCCTGGATTTTCTATTTCGCCGATGCGCCGATGCTGCTTGGGGAACTCTTCACCGGCACCGCCGCCCCCGTCGCCTACATCACCGTCGCCGTGCTGACGGCGACGACCTATACGTTCGGCGGGCTGATGCGCGAGCAGGTCTGCACCTACATGTGCCCATGGCCGCGCATCCAGGCGGCCATGCTCGACGAGAATTCCCTCACCGTCACCTATAATGACTGGCGCGGCGAACCGCGCTCGCGTCACGCCAAGAGGGTCCTTGCCGCCGGGCAGCCCGTCGGCGACTGCGTCGACTGCAATGCCTGTGTCGCGGTGTGCCCGATGGGGATCGACATTCGTGATGGCCAGCAGCTTGAATGCATCACCTGCGCGCTCTGCATCGATACCTGTGACGGTATCATGGACAAGCTCGGCAGGGAGCGCGGACTGATTTCCTATGCGACGCTGGCCGACTACAACGCCAATGTGATGCTGGCGACCCCGGGCGGCTCCGGTTCAGTCAACCCGTCACTGGTCAGGAGCGCTGACGGCCTGTTCTCCGACAAGGTGGCCCGTTTCCATATTCGCAAGATCTTTCGCCCGCGCACCTTCATCTACATGGGCGTCTGGTCGGCGGTCGGTCTCGCGCTGCTCTATTCGCTGCTGACCCGCGAACGGCTCGAATTGAATGTCCTGCACGATCGCAACCCGCAGTTCGTGACGCTGTCCGACGGTTCGATCCGCAACGGCTACACCGTCAAGCTGCTCAACATGATCCCCGAACCAAGAACGATCATTGTCACGATGCAGGGCCTGCATGGAGCCGAAATAAGCGTTGTCGGCATCGACCTGCCGGCGGATCGCTCCTTCGCCGTCCCGGTCGAACCCGACCGGCTGAAGATGCTCAAGGTTTTCGTGCGTCAGCCGGCAGATCAGGTTCGGGGTGCAGCGCAAAGCTTCAAGTTCCGGGTCGAAAACAAGGCAACGTTCGAGTCGGACGAATATACGGCCACTTTCAACGCACCGGAGAGCGCCAGATGAGCGACACCTCGCGACAATCCCGCGAATTCACCGGCAGGCATATGCTGTTCACCATCCTTGGCTTCTTCGGCGTGGTCATAGCGGTCAATCTGACGATGGCGACGCTCGCCAACACGAGCTGGACCGGCCTTGTCGTCGAAAACACCTATGTGGCGAGCCAGCAATTCAACAAAAAGGCCGAGCAAGGGCGAGCTCAGGCGGCCCTCGGCTGGACTGGCAAACTGACCATCGCAGGCGGTGAGGTCCGCTACAGCCTCACCGATGCTGTCGGCAAGCCGGTTGCCTTGCATGGCGTCAAGGTGCTGTTCCGTCATCCCGCCTACGAGGCCGAGGACAAATCCGTCACTCTTGAGGCTGCCTCCGGTCAGATATTCGCCGCGCACCACACGCCCAAGGATGGCCTCTGGATCGTCGAAATCGACGCCGATGCGAGCCTTGCGGAACCCTATCGCGACGTTCGCCGGATCATGATTTCCCACGGGGCGCTGCAATGAGCTGCTGCGCGCCAGGCGCCCAAATGGCATTGGACCTGGAAAAGGTCACACTGGTCCTGCCTTCTGGCCAGGAAATCAGACTGGCGAGCCGCTCGATTGGCGAAAATCTTCGCCAGACCGACCTCTCGGTGCCGGCTGTGCATTGTGCCGCCTGCATCCAGACGATCGAGACGGCGATCGGCAAGCTAGATCGCGTCGAAGGCGCTCGTGTCAATCTTTCGACGAAACGTGTTTCGGTCCGGTGGCGCGGCGAGGAGGTTCCGCCATTCGTCGCCACACTTGGACGGCTGGGCTATGGCGCGCACCTGTTCGATCCCGAGGCTGACGGGAAGGACAAGACGCTCTCGGAACTGATCCGCGCCGTCGCGGTCGCCGGCTTTGCGGCGGGCAACATCATGCTGCTATCAGTCTCCGTCTGGTCCGGCGCGCAAGGCGCGACCCGCGACCTGTTCCATTGGGTCTCGGCCTTGATTGCCATTCCTGTGCTCGCTTTCGCCGGCGGCATCTATTTTCGCTCGGCCTGGAATGCGCTACGCCACAGCCGCATGAACATGGACGTGCCGATCGCGGTCGGGGTATCGCTCGCTTACGCCATGAGCCTCTACGAGACGATCAACCATGGCGACCATGCTTATTTCGACGCGTCGGTGTCGCTGCTGTTCTTTCTGCTGATCGGCCGCACGCTGGATCACGTGATGCGGGAACGAGCACGGACGGCCGTAAACGGACTGGCTCGGCTGGCGGCGCGCGGCGCCATGGTGCTGCGCGAGGATGGTTCGCGCGACTACTTGCCGGTTGGCGAGATCGAACCAGGAATGGAGCTCTTGATCGCGGCCGGCGAGAGGATGCCCATCGACGGCAGGATCATTGGCGGGGCGTCGGATCTCGACTGTTCCCTGGTTTCCGGGGAAAGCACGCCCAGAACGGTGGGCCCGGGGGCGCAGGTCCAGGCCGGTACACTCAATCTCACCGGTCCGCTGACCATCGAGGCGACGGACGCCGCGAAGGATTCATTCCTGGCCGAAATGGTTCGGCTGATGGAAGCGGCAGAGGGCGGCCGCGCCCGCCATCGCAGGATCGCCGATCGCGTCTCCGCGCTCTATGCCCCCGTGGTCCACCTCACCGCCTTTGTGACGTTCCTCGGCTGGATGGCGGCGACCGGCGACTGGCACCGGGCAATAACAATCGCCATCGCCGTTTTGATCATCACATGCCCGTGCGCGCTCGGTCTCGCCGTGCCGATCGTGCAGGTGGTCGCTGCGCGGCGGCTGTTTGAAAGCGGTGTCATGGTCAGGGACGGCTCCGCCATGGAGCGCCTGGCGGGGATCGACACGGCATTGTTCGACAAAACCGGCACGCTTACGCTCGGACTGCCCAGGCTGATCAATGCGCCGTCCATCGATCCGACGATGCTCGCCATCGCGGCCGAGATGGCAGCGCATTCCCGCCATCCCTTTTCGAAGGCAATCGCTGGCCATGCAGCCTTTGCCGGCCAGCCGAAACTCGCGTCCGTCAGCGAGCATCCGGGCTTCGGCATCGAAGCCATCGCCGAGGGCAGTACCTGGCGGCTGGGTCGCCGCGGATGGGGTGAGTGGAAAGCCCGGACCGGCGGCGAAGGCAAACAAGGCTATGGCGGAACCGTTCTGACGAAGGACGGGGTCATTGTCGCGACTTTCGATTTCGAGGATGAGCTGCGTGCCGATGCCAACGCGGCCATCGAGCAACTGAACGGCGCCGGCGTGTCGGTGGAGATGCTGTCGGGCGACACAGAAGCTGCCTGCGGCGAGGTCGCGGAAGCACTGGGCGTCGAGCGCTTCCTTCCCGCGTTGCTTCCCTCTGGGAAGGTCGAACACATCGAAGTATTGACCCGAACTGGCCACAAGGTGCTGATGGTCGGCGATGGGCTCAACGACACGCCTGCGTTGGGCGCCGCACACGTTTCGATAGCTCCGGCCACGGCGGCGGATATCGGTCGCAACGCCGCGGATTTCGTGTTCTTGCGTAAAAGTCTTCTGGCGGTCCCACTTGCTTTAGACATTTCGCGGAAGGCCGGACGGCTGATCCGGCAGAACATCGCCATCGCGATCGTTTACAATGGCGTCGCCGTGCCGGTCGCCATCCTGGGACACGTTACGCCACTGATCGCGGCGGTCGCGATGTCCGCCTCGTCCCTCCTGGTCATCGGCAATGCGCTACGCCTGCAAGGTTTCGTGTCAAATGCATCGGTGCAAAATGCCCGACATGACAGGCGCTCCGACATTGGCGCACTGGCACAATCCTCATGACGACGCTCGCCTACCTCATACCTGTGGCCCTGTTCCTCGGAGCGCTTGGGCTGGCCGGGTTCCTGTGGGCCTTGAGGAGCGGCCAATATGAGGATCTCAATGGCGCCGCCGAGCGGATCCTGATCGACCGCGACGAGCCACGCAGCTGACCCAGCCTGCCCTGCGAGGACTCGCTCGAATATTTTCCGCGGTTGCTTCGCGTCAGGCCGATTTCGGCGCGCGACTGGCGCGAACGGATCAGCCAGAATACGTTGCCGAACTTTCGGCCAGGAAAGGGCCGCACCGAACAGGAAGCCGGCCATTCCATGATGGATGGGGCAGAAATATAAGTATAATCAGCTAGTTCCCAGATGTTGTGTGCTAAATCGCACACGAAAGTTCTGCTTCCCTTCTTTTTTCGTTCCCACGACGGAGCCGCCGACAGCTCTTTTCGGACGCTCTTCTGCCGACGATATTGACCGCCCCATTGCGTATGTTCGCCGGGATATCCGTGCACCCCATTGTCCGCCGCGGCGTCCAGTCTGCCTGGGATTCCTGGAAGCTTTTCGAACTTTCTGGGTCGCGCCTCAGCCCGAATTGCAGGCGCTTATGGGACAATTTGGGTAACCGCCCGGTTATTACCGCGGAGATTTCGTTTTGATGCGAGCGATGAGTTCTTGGCCATCGACGAAGGCTTCGAGGAAGTCATTCCATTCGTCAGCGGTGCGGCGCGCATGGGCAAGCATTTGCTCCAGCTCTTCCATTCCGTCGCGGGTAAGCGAAGTTATTGCCTCGTCCTGTCCGGTGTAGACGCTGATGATGCTGCCGTAGCTCAGGTTGTCATCGTTGCTGACGATCGCCTGAAGGAGTTCGGCATCTTCATCGAGCAATTTGGCGACGTAGTCGATGCTGAACACATGGGTCACCGTTGCCATCAGGCAGCCTCGGCGGAGATGGCGGTGATAGGTGACCAATTCCAGGGAAGCAGCTCGTCGAGGCGATTGATCTTGTGATCGTGAATGCGGTCGAGCACGTCTGCGAGATATGCCTGCGGATCGATGCCGTTCATCTTGGCCGTCTCGATGATTGTCATGGCGCGAGCCAAGGTCTCCGCGCCGGTGTCGGCGCCAGCAAATAGCCAGTTTTTTCTTCCGATTGCGAAGACCGATTCATTATGCACCTCCTTTTCAAATGGCGGAAAACAGCGATTCCTGGTTGTCGTCGTGGATGCGATGCGGAGTA
>NZ_JAMYPW010000077.1:0-16542 GCF_040320565.1 Mesorhizobium sp. M0664 | reverse complement strand
GACGCTCCCTCTCTTACGGTGGCTGTCAAACACCACCATTCTGGCACATCGATGCCGTCGAGGGGGCGTCCACCCCATCACTATCTAGTCGATCCCCCTCAGCAGGTTGTAAAGTGAGCCCCCTTGACGTTTATATGCTGCCCAAGCCTCGGAGGGGCACTGCCGAATCCGCCCGGGACAGCCAGTCCGCGCGCTCAGCCTCGGCAAGCGAATTCCACCACTGCATACCGGCTATTTCGTCAGCAGTCGGTTCCGGTTCGGTTCGTCGGCCATTTTCTTATCCGTGCATAAGACTTGAGGGCCGCACCCCAGAGGAAGCGCGCGACAGCATGGAACTCGCGCAGAGGTCGTGTCTGTGCCGCACGGCACCAAGCGCGATCTGCTGGCCCTGGTTAAGAAAATGGTCGCCCTGGAGCGTGCCGCAGGCGGAGCGGCGGCGGAAACGCAAAGAGGCGAAGAAGGACGTCTTTAGGCGCTCGCGCTGCGAGGGCGTGAACAAGGCCCAGGCACAAGCGATCGTCAAGAGCGTATTCAAGCAGATCTCGGACGCCGCCGGTTCGGGCGCGGAGACCAGCATTCCCGGATTCGGCAAATTTAAGGTGAAAGACACGCCGGCTCGCGAGGGACGCGATCCATCGACGGAGGGAGGCGGCCAAGTGTGGGTTGCCTACCAAGCTGAGCGTCCTAACGACCAATCCAGCGCAGAAATTTTATGAGCGAAGGATTTTCGGTCGAGGCGGAGACCGAAGGACGAGGCCGCATGGTAAAACTGTCGGTCCCATTATGGCGATCGTGCTTGCGCCGACATCGGCTCACCACCCAACCAAAGCGTTTGACCGCGCTGGCAGCTGCTGAGTAGGCGACGTCCGCATCGCCTCCACCGCGGACGAAGCAGAAACTGGGACATTCCTCCATTGCTGATATTTCCGGCCACAGACGGAAGCCTGCGTTTCCGGTAGAGTTCGTCCCGTCGATATGGCCAGGGAGTGAAACAATGGTAGCGAGAACACTGGGCGCCGTGGTTGTCGCGGTGTGCGCAACCGGCAGCGCCGTGGGCGCTTCTGCGCCGGCGCTCAAGCCGATCGACCCGGTCGCGCTTCAGGCAATGGTGGAAGGCACGGCCAAGGAACTCCTGCTGCCGGGCGCAATGGTTCTCCTCAATACTCCGCACGGCAATTTCGCCTTCGGGTATGGAACGACCGAACTCGGCGTCACGAACCCTCCGCGCGGCGATATCCATTTCCGGCCCGCATCGAACACCAAGACGATGACGGCCGCGGTGATCGTGCAATTGATCCAGGAAGGGAAGCTGAGTTTCGACGATCTGATCTCGAAATACGTTGATGGTGTTCCGAACGGCGAGCAGATCACCATTCGCCAGCTCATAAAGATGCGGAGCGGCCTTTACAATTTCACCAATGCACCGGAACTTGCGGAAAGCCTCGACAACAATCCGGACAAGGCGTGGACCTCGCAGGAGGTCCTCGCCATGGCTTTCAAACGGCCGCCGCACTTCGCGCCAGGTGCTGAATTCGAATACAACAATACCAACTACTATCTGCTCGGCCTCGTTACCGAGAAGATCGACGGCAAGCCGGTGGCGACCATCTTTCAGGAGCGCTTATTCGGGCCCCTAGGGATGAAAAACACGTTGCTGCCCGTCAGCACGTCCAACACCATCCCCGAGCCTTATGCGCATGGCTACATTTATGGCGGCGCGTCTTACGCCCTGGTCGATGCGCCGTATCCGGACGATCTTCAGGCGGCGGCCAGGGCGGGAACGCTCAAGCCCGATGACGAGACGTGGCAGAACCCGTCCGCTTACTTTGCGGCAGGCGGCGTCATCTCCACGGCGGATGATCTCGCGACCTGGATGCGCGCGCTGGTCGGTGGCCAGATCTTCAACGCCGACTACAAGCGCCAATGGCTGGATAGTCCCGAAGCGGAGGATCCCAGCAAGCCTGAAGGCCAGAAATATGGCTACGGCATCTCGCTGATTGCCTTCGGGCCGAACAAGATCTATTTCCACGGCGGCGAGATGCCCGGCTACAATTCCTTCATGGGCCATGACCCGGACAACGACGTCACGCTGATCGTCTGGACCAGCCTGACGCTCTCGCTTGATGGCAAGCCGACCGCCAACGCTCTGATGCTGAAAATATTGGACCAGATCTATGCGGTCTCACCGGTAACGCCAGCGAAGCGATGACACCGGGGCGGGCCAGGCCAGGCCGCCAGGGCTACAGGCTTGTCTTCCGGTGCGCATGGCGTCGACGACATCGCGGATCGGGTCGAGGACGAGCTGCGGCTGGTGCTTGTGGATGTCGTGGCCGCTGTCGGTGTTGATACGACGTCTTTCGCGCTAGGCACGGCCGCCGCGAGCTCCGCCTGCGCCACCTTCTGGCCCGATCGGTGCGTAGCCGACGTCCGGAGGAATGTCGGCAGCCATCCGGCCTTCGGCGATGAATCCGCCACGAGCGGTCCCCAGGGATGGTCGGCGCTCAGAAAAGAGCGCCGACAGCGATTTGCTGTGCGAGATGATCGGCTTTGCGGCCCAGCGGCTGATGGAACTGGAGCTGGGTGGCCTGACCGGCGCAGCGCATGGCCAGAAGAGCGCCGACCGGCTACCATTTTGAATGGCCGCTTATTGCGGCGCAATGCCGATGCGATCTTCCAAGGAGTTTGAGGGGAAGGCAACATCATGGCCCGCCCAGTCCGGATACAAACAGTTCTGCCCATTATCGATGACCGCGGAGGTGCTGTGCACCCGCTGGACCATGGTTCTGCTTCGCGAATTAGTGGCGGGCTCGACCCGTTTCAACGTTCTGCGCCGCGGCGTCCCCAAAATGTCGCCGACCGTTCTGTCGCAACGCCTCAAGCTCTGGTTTCGTTGACGATCATGTCGCGCCATGTTGCAAGCTGCTACCGTTGATTTCCATGGGTTTCCTGCGAGTATCGGCAGGTCCACGCGACATGAAACGCGACATGGCACATGGCTGAATCGCTAGCTTTGTTAGGGAGAAGGCATATGGGTCTGGTTTTTACTGGCGAAGAGGGAACCACTGAGCGGTTCGAGTTGGTGCTTGAAGCCTTTGACGGAACAGAGCGCGTCCTCGTCGTGACATCGACCGAAGCGATCGAAGACTTCGGCCTGGATGCTGTCCGTGAAATGGCATCTGAAAAGTACGATGCAGGGCAGTTGGACGAAGCCGGCCGCGTTAGCGTTCTGACTAGCGACCTGCAAGGTAAATAGCCCGCCACCGTGAGGCAGCGAGCTTGTTTTCCGGTTCCGTCGTGGCACCGGTTTTTCAGTGCCGCCCAGAGGACGGTCCAAGGCGGGAGACAATGGGGTCTTCGTTGGTCTGCTGCGCGACGGCAGCGGTGCCGGCCACCGCCATCGCGCATCCGGCCATGAGCAAGCCTACCTGCCTTTCAGCATCACCTACCTCGTCGTTTGTCTTAGTCCCTTAACGAATGTGAATGCATACGCCACAAACCTCAGCATAGTGGCCTGGAAGAGCAGATGTGGAGGCCCGAGGTGCGACAGCTTGAAGATCTAGTGGAACACTATGTCGGCATACGCAGCCGGCGTGATAGAGTCATGTCGACAGGGCTCGCCTTGAGAGCGCTAAGGCAGGTCGTTGGGATGGCTTCAATCTCGGACCGGGAGCTTGCGAACATGGTCGCCGACCGTGCGGTCAAGCATGGTCTCGCCGTGGACTTTGATCATATCCGGCAAGACTGATTTTCTGGCCTTCATGGACCGCTACTAGGGCCATTGCGGGTCGTGCTTTGACCCGCAATCGGTCTCGCCACTAGTTATCCTGGTGCGTGCGCGGAACGAATGGAACCGATCAGGCTTCGTAGAACCTCCAGCTGTCCAGTGCCTGTTTTAGTTGGCGGCCTGAAGATCAAGCGGCCTGGCCGAAATTCGAACCCATTCACCCCTTTAAGATTCTCCCAGACCGACCCGGAGGGTTTGTGCGAAAGGTGATCGCAATCGCTTCGGGTCCTACGTCGACTTGGCTCAAGCCCAACTGCGCTGCATCCATTCGCAGTCGGGTTACCTCCAGCAGTCCGGAAGAGGCACGCTCGAGCAATCTTTGGTAGAGTCCTACGCCGATCCGCTTTATGTGGCCGGCCTGTTCCTCGCCGAAAAGATCGCCTGCGCCGCGCAGGTCGAGGTCCCTTTGGCTGATGGTCAGGCCAGAGCCAAGCCGGTCGAGCGCCACAAGAGCCGAAAGTCGGCTCCTCGTGGCTTCAGCTAATTCCTTACCGGGCTCGGTCAACAGAAACGCAAAGCCCTGCAGTCTGCCTCTGCCTACGCGCCCTCGAAGCTCGTGGAAGCTGTGCAAGTCCGAAACGGTCCGCCCGCCAAACCAGAATGGTGTTCGCCTGCGGTATATCAAGGCCGCTTTCGATGATGTCGGTGGCCAGCAAAATGTCACCTTCGCCAGCGGCGAAGCGAACCACGATCTCGTCCAACTCACGCGCTTTCATTTCGCCATGCGAGCACGCCTGCCCGTGCGCGACTGAGCCGGCTTTTAACCGTTCCAACCGTCGAGTTCATTCCCGCATTGCGCGCTTTCGCCCGCGTTTTTTGCCAGGTCCGGGAAGATGCCGACGATCTGGTGATCAATTTGCAAGCCGGAGGGTCATTCCCAGGAAGCTATGTGCCGGAAGCCAGCGATACGCCTCAGCCTGTATTCGCGGTTGTTCCGTATGAGCACGCATTCGGATCTGAATGCATTTGCCGACGAATTGGAGGATCGCTTCGGAGGCATTCCGAGCGAAGTGGCGACGCCTGCAGGAAACGTTAGCGAAAGGCCTGGCCAACATCGATAAGTTCGAGCCCGGAACGCGAATGAAGTCATGGCTCTTCACGATTATGCGCAACACCTACTATACGCGCGTCAGGGCTGCCACGAGGGAAGCACCAGGTATCGTTGACTGCGCCTCGCTTGCACCCGTTTCGCAGCCTGCAGAGGAATGGTCGATGCAAAGCAAGGAGGTCCACCGGGCCATTCAAAGCTTGCCAAAATCTCAGAGCGAAGTGCTGATGCTGGTGGGGGTGCTTGGTGTCAGCTACGAAGAGACTGCAGTGATGTGCGGTTGCGCCCGATGGAAAGTTCACCAGTGGCCCCCCGAGCCAAGGTATCGCCCTTGTGTGACAATATCGGCCTCCCTCAGAGTGTTGGTGGGGCTCTGTCGAACAACTCAAGAAACAGGCTTCGCGGAGAGATTGCGACTGGGCCTGATTCAGCGGGCACCTACAGGCACCTCCCGCCACCTTGCCCCGGGGCATGGGCTCAAGCATTCACATTCGTTAAGCCGGAGTTTGTCTGTCTTGCAGGCCGGCCACATTGTAGCAGTCGTACCCATTTGGCGCCGACACGAGGCGCCTGTAGTGGGACCGGCGGCAAGAACGACGTACCGAACGAGCAAATCGCCCGCCTCAATTGCCATGCTGGGAGCAGCAAAAGGGCTATTCCAAACTCATCCCGAAGCGCTGAGTTCAAGCTTTTCAATTTTGAGAATCAAGCTGAGCCTCAGGATCTTTCGCCCGCTCTCGTCACGAATATCCACCAACAGCTGTTGCTGCTCCGAGCCTCCCAGTGTTTCCCGTGCCAAGTCTACCAGACCCTCGACAGCTGCCTGGCGGGCTGCCGCGATCCCTTCGCATTCGAGGCCCATGTCGTCTTCAACAAGATGCTCAGCATCGCCGCTGTCAAAAAAATATCGTCCCATTCGACCGGCATCCTCATCGAAAGCTAAGCAAGGTCCCTTTGGTGCAGGTACGTCGGATCGAAGTCTCCTGCTCGGACCAGGCGGGGCCAGTCGAGAGCACGCAGCCTTGTACCTGAGGTAGCAATCAGACCGTCGCCGCGGAGTTCCTGGAGGGTGCGGTTCACGTGAACTGTCGATAAGCCGAGAGCATCGCCAAGCGCGGCCTGCGTGATCGGGAGATCCGCTACGTGGTCCTCGATGCGTCCGACAGACCGCAAACGCACGATAAGCTCGCATAGGATGTGGGCTGTGCGGGCATAGGCCTCGCGTCGCCCGACATTGGTGACCCATTCCCGGTAGATGGAGGCGTCGATGAGGGTCGATCGCCAGAACGCCGTGGCGATACGCGGATGCTGTTCGCAAATTGGGCGAAGGACGCTATGACGGATGAAGCCTAATCTGCTTGGCGTCAGGCTCGAGAAGCTGCAGTCCATGACCGAAAGGTGCAAGCCATGCAGATCCGGAATATCGCCTGCGACAAAGAAGCTGGTGATCTGCCGTCTTCCCTGACCAGTATACTTGGACGAACAGACCAGGCCGTCCAAAACCACAACCGAGTTTGCAGGGCTATCGCCTTCCGAGACGATATCCTGATTGGCTGCGACGTCCTTTTCCTGAGTCGGCATGCCCCGCAGGATCGCGGCGTCATCGTCGCTGATATCAGCGATTGATCGAATTTTGCGGATGAGCACGTCTGATGACAAAACGGAAGACAAGACTTGTGGACCTACTTTGGTTGCTATCGCAAGTTTGCACATGGATGCTCAGTGCTGTCCGGCGACACCGGCCGCTCGAGACAACAATTCGCGATCACATTCCCCCATTTCCAATCCAAACCTTCCGAAGCTGGAGCAGCACGTCTGCCGGACCACGACCGGCTTGCAACCAAACCGCCGCGTCCCAATACCTGCTGCAGCTTTAGAAACTCAGAGCGCATGGCGTGCGAACGCCCCCGGTGTGTCATCGTTGCTGTACGAATTTAACTATCGCCTCCTGCCGAGCAAAACGGGCCCCTTTGCAGCTACTGGGCGCTGGGCCCTAGCAGCGATCAGCCTCACCGAACGGCTTCGTGAGCAGTTTGTAGAGGAGGTTCTTGTCCTCTTATCCAGCGCCTTGCGGTCTTCTGGAACCATCAAAACTGACAATCGTTACGCTGTTCAGCAAGGTACATGAGGGGCAACGTGAACGAAGATGACGCCTCACCGTTAGCGACCGGCGTAGAAGGCCTCGACTATGTCTTGCGCGGGGGTTATGCCAAATTTCGGTCACACCTCGTGGAGGGAAGGCCCGGTTCGGGCAAGACCACGCTCGGTCTTCAGTTCCTTATCAAGGGGGCCTCGCAAGGCGAAAAATGCCTCTATATTACGCTATCCGAAAGCAAGCGCGAACTCCTATCCGTGGCAAGCAGGCACGGCTGGACTCTGGCTGGGATAGAAATTCTGGAACTCGTTCCTCCAGAACTCAGCCTTGATCCTTCCCAGTTGCAGACGCTCGTGCATTCTTCTGACCTGGAACTCGGGGAGACGGTGCAGGCGGCCTTGGCTGAGATCGACCGTATTAAGCCACAGCGCGTCGTGTTCGATTCCCTTTCCGAAATCCGGCTGCTCTCGCAGGGCTCGCTACGCTACCGCAGGCAGGTCCTGGCGCTGAAAAGCTTCTTTCTGCTCAACCATGCGACGGTGTTGTTACTCGACGACCTCACGGCCGAGCAGGATGACCTCAACCTGCATTCGATCAGCCATGGGGTCATCCGCATGGAGCAACTGACCCCGACCTATGGTGGCGAGCGGCGGCGACTGCGGGTGATAAAGATGCGTGGGGTGCAAATACGTGGCGGTTACCACGACTTTGTCATCCGGCCGGGCGGGGTCACGGTCTTTCCGCGACTGGTCGCCGCCGAGCACCCTGAAGCCGAACACGGCTCGCCGGCCTTAAGCGGAAATGCCGTGGACACTCTGCTCGGCGGTGGCCTCGATCGGGGCACAAGCACGCTGTTGATCGGCCCTTCGGGTGTGGGGAAGTCCACCATAGCCTGCTCCTACTGTCATGCAGCGCTTCAGCGCGGTGAGCGCGTCCTGGTTCTGCTGTTCGATGAAACTGATCGCATTTTCCTGGGACGTGCAGCCGGCGTCGGTATGGATCTCAAGGCCTTCCTGCAAGACGGAATGCTCCTGCTCCAACAGATCGACCCGGCCGATCTTTCACCCGGCGAATTGTCATCAAAGATCCAGATCGCAGTCGAGCGGTTTGATGCCCGGATCGTAGTGATCGACAGCCTCACAGGGTATCTGAATTCGATCTCCGAAGAGCAGCACCTTGTGCTGCAGATGCATGAAATCCTCACCTACCTCAACCAGAAGGGCGTCGTCACGATCCTGCTGCTCGCCAATCACGGGCTGATCGGCCAGACGGCGGCGCCAATCGACATGACCTATCTGTCTGATGCAGTGATGTTGCTGAGGTTTTTCGAAAGTGGCGGTCGCATCCGACGAGCGATTTCAGTGGTGAAGAGGCGAGTTGGCCCTCATGAGGACACTATTCGTGAATTCATGGTCAGCAGCCAGGGCATAGCTGTCGGCGAGCCGCTCGACCAATTCAGGGGAATACTTACAGGCGTGCCCTTTTTTGAGGGCAAACAAAGCGATCTGCTCGCTAACAAGAAGCCATGACGCCGAAAGAACCTGTCGTACTCGTGCTCGCCCCGGTTGGTCGAGACGCTCAGCTAGCCGCCTCGATTCTGGCAAAACACGGGATCGGCACACGCATCTGTGCAAATCTGGATGAGGTTTTGCGGCTTCTCGACAGCGCACACTGCCTCGTCGTCGCCGAAGAAGCGCTCATCAATTCCGACCGGAGCCAATTCGCCGCCTGGCTGCAGAACCAACCTGCGTGGTCTGATTTTCCAGTAGTTCTTCTGGCAAGGCGGGGAACGGAATTCGACAAGCGTCTTGCGTTTCTGGATCGGTATCTCATCGTTCTCGAAAGGCCTTTCCTGGCCTCAAGCCTGGCCAATTCGGTGCGGTCGGCGTTGCGTGCCCGTGCACGCCAGCTCGAGGTCAAGTCCCACCTTGAACAGAAACAGGAGGTCGCAGATCGTCAAAAGCTCTTGATCCGCGAGCTTCATCACCGGGTCAAAAACACCCTGGCCAACGTGAGAGCGATGATGGGAGCGACGGCCCGGTCCAGCGATAGCGTCGACAGCTTCGTGCGTGATTTCTCCGCAAGAATCGTGTCGCTTGCCGACACGCACTCAATGCTTACAGACGACTATTGGCAGACGGCCTCTTTACAGAAGTTGCTTGAGGCGGAACTGAGGCACTACGAGATCCATGGCGAGCCGCGAATATCACTGCACGGTCCGAATGTGGCCCTCGTCGCGGACATTGCGATACCTGTCGGCATGGCGTTTCATGAACTTGCCTCCAACTCGGCAAAATTCGGCGCCCTCTCGCGCCCGCAAGGTCGCCTTGAAGTGCAATGGTGGATACCAGATTCCGCAGGTGAGCAGATCCTGCATCTTCATTGGCAGGAGCGGGACGGCCCCATTGTGCAGCCGCCGACTCGACGAGGCTTTGGAACGACATTGCTCGAAAGGGTGGTTACAGTGCAGTGCAATGCAAAGATCGAACTGCATTACGATCCAGACGGCCTGCGTTTCACTTTGGCGTTGCCTTTACGCGATACGAGACTCGTGCCAGCGTACTCCTGAGTGACCTGCCGGACGCGACGAACTAGCCTGTGGCCGCAGCCGAATCCACCAATTAAAGCGCTGGCTCCGCGACTTTCTTCAGCGATTCGACGGTACGCCACGATGCAGGTTGCGAGTTGGGGTCGCTATCCGGGCTCCTCAGGCCGCCCGGCGCCTGGCGGCACCATGTGACCCACGCTGTCGGAGATACGTGGGCTAATCGGGGCGCCGTGACGTTGGGACAAACCCCGCTGCTAAGCCGACCTTTTGAGCTCCGCGACCTGAACGCCCAGCCGGAACGCCTGACCGTCTGCAAACGAGCGCGCGTAGCTCTCAGCTGTGAAAGGAACCGTGGTAGTCGTACCTGACCGTCACGCGAACCGACCACTCTTTCGCCCTCACGATTTCAACGGCATGTTGCTCATGCGCAGCCATGCATTCCTCCCAGAATGGTACGTTGAGGAAGGGGAGGATAGCGTCGCAAATGTCGTTTGCATGCAAATAATCCGACACCCCAAGGTCGAATGTCAAAACACCGCACAGCCGCGGCACCCGCAGCGCTTGCGGAACCGGGCCATCCCGATCACGTTGTGTCGGGCAACCTAGGTTACTCATGCAACAACTTCTCCAAGAATTCGGCCATCCGACATACGTCCAGTTTCCCGTCATTGCGGAGGCTTCTACTGGCGTCGATCCTCGGTGCTGCGATCGGTTTCGAACGCGAATGGCGAATCGGCCTGCAGGGCTTCGGACGCATATTGTGGTCTGCGTGGCAGCGGCTACGTTCGGCATTCTGACGATGGGAAATCGTTCACGCGCCGATATTTCTGCAGCATTCCGTAAAGGTCGATCCGATTGGCGTCGTCGAAGCGGTCACTGGCGTCGCGTTCCTGCTGCCGGATCGATCTTGTTTTCGAGAGGCGAGATCCACGGGCTGACGACCGGTGCGGGCCTGTGGCTGTCTGGCGCAATTGGCGTGGCGTGCGGGCTTGGTCTGTGGCAGGTGGCCGCGCTCGGCACGCTTTTGGTGCTTGTCGCTGCAGGCCTTCTTTATAATTTTCATCCAAGTCTGGCATTGGCGAAAATACCGTACCAGGGAAGCCAATGTCGGGAGAAGAAGTTCCAAGCGGCGCAAAAGCTGAGGACAGAGGCGAATACATAGGTTAGCCGCGCCGCCCAAGCTCAGACATCAAGTGCAGTGCCGTGCCAGATGCGTTGACCGATTGCGGGGCGCCTTGTGGCTGGATACTGGGCAGCACGCCACGTACTTCGTTCGCATGGCTCGTTCCCATTTGCTTGAGCGCACGAGTTCGCTCGAAGGCGAGCACCCTAAGGCTCGCTAGTCACGCCTAGCGGCGCTCCAAGATCCCCGCTCCAAGCTGCTGGCCCCACCGGGAGAAACTGGCGCAGATTCTTGGGGAGTTTCGACCAAATCTCAATTGGCGGGCAGAGGTCATAAGTCACGAATTATCGCACCCGTCCCAAGATACCCGACCCGAAACTTGTGCTTTTTCCCGCGGGGAACAAATCGCGCGCGGTGCGGTTCGGCGTAAATCCAGCCAGGAGGGAAAAATGCGCAGAGTGTGGAATGCGGGCGTTCCGTGCGCGCTTGTCGTTATTGCCGCCAGCCTCAGCGCCTTATCGGATCCGCTGCCGCCCGATCTCACTTACCGGCCGCTGCCGGCCCGTCCGTTCTCGGCAGTCAAGGCCGACGACGAGGCACAGAAGCCACGCGTGATGGCGCGCCAGAAGGCCTTGCTAGACGCGCGATACGACCTTTCGGACCGTCCCATGCCGGGCGTGACAATGTCCGGCGGCACCAAGCCGGTCCAGGAGGGCGTCCGCGTGAAGCTGGCAAAGGACCAAACCTGGCAGGGCCTGGCGGAGATGAGCCCTGGCGAGATCCGCGACCGCGATCTGCTGCCTGACGGGTTCCTGCCGCTGCCGCATGTCAAACAGGCGGCCGGAGGCCAGGTCTTTCCGGAAGAGGAGATCCGCGAGGTCGGCCGGCAGGAAGGACGCGACCTGAGGCGCTTCGACGTCGACTTCGATTTTCCCGATTACCTCACCCCGGAATTCCCGTCACCGATATTCCTGACCACTCATCCGGAGCTCGGCGACGTGTCACGCGGCGAGCTGCTGACCATCCGCAACTACTACGAAATCATGAACGGCATCATCACGCCGGTGCAGATGGAGGGTCTGCGGCTTCTATTTACGCCGTTCCCGCAGGAGGAATTCAACCAAACCGAGGACCGCAAGGTGGCTGGGCAAAGCATGGGAGTGGCCTGCCTCGACTGCCACGCCAATTTCAACACCAATGCCGCCTTTCATCTAACGCCCGATATCAGGCCGCAGGCAGCGCGCTTCCGCCTCGATTCGACCAGCCTGCGCGGCCTGTTCAACCAGCAAATTCATGGATCGAAACGGTCGTTGCGTTCGGTCGAGGATTTCACCGAATTCGAGCAGCGCACCGCCTATTTCAATGGCGACCATGTCAGCGCCACCAGGAAGGGCGTCAACCTGCCAGACCGCACCAATCAGGTGGCGATGATGGCGCAGATGCAGAACATCATCGACTTTCCGCCGGCGCCGAAGCTCGATGCGTTCGGAAAGCTCGATCCCGCCGTGGCCAGCGAAAAGGAACTGGCGGGCGAGCGGGTGTTCATGGGCAAGGGCCGCTGCTCGGCATGCCATGACCCACAAACATCGTTCATGGACAACAACATGCACGATTTGAAACTGGAGCGCTTCTACAAACCCGGGCGGACCGTCAATGACATGGTGGAACTGCCCGACGGGCCAATCAAGACGTTTACGTTGCGCGGCATCAAGGACACGCCACCCTATCTGCATGACGGCCGTCTGATGACGCTGGCCGATACGGTGGAGTTCTTCAACCTGGTGCTCGGCGTCAAGCTCACCCAGGACGAGAAGGATGATCTCGTCGCCTATATGCTCGCACTTTGACAGGCGGCGGGCCGGCCGGTCGGCACATCTTCGGTGGAGGTTTTCATGCGTGTTCTTGCAACGACCTTGGGCCTGACGGCACTCTGCGCATCGCCTCTCTTTGCGCAGATCGGAAATCCGGCCGGCAATGCCCCGGACACATTGATGGACTCGCCGGGTCAGCCCATCCCGCATCAGACGAACTATCAGGACCGGCTGTTCGCGCAGCTCTTCCTGGCCGGCGGCACGGCAGAAGTCGATGTCGGTAATCTTGCGAAAAAATCCAGCCATTCCGCCATCAAGGAATTTGCCAGCCGCATGGTCGACGACCACTCAGCGGCAAACGTGAAACTGAAATCGCTTGCCGAAGCCGACAAGATCCCACTGCCGCAGGGGCTCGACGACGAGCACAAGCAGCTGCGCGCCAAGCTGGAAAAGCTCGAAGGGGCTGCGTTCGACCTTGCCTATATCAGCGGCCAGATCACCGATCACCAGAAGACTGTGCAACTACTCGAGTGGGAGATCGGTTCGGGCCAGGATGCCGACCTCCAGCATTTCGCCTCAGATACTTTGCCGACTGTGCTCGAGCATCTGCGGATGGCGCGCGACATCAAAGCAAAACTCGCAAGCCAGGCGCTCGCCGACGCCGCTTCGGGGCCGCAAAGAAAGTGAATGGGTTAGCCCGCGCCACGTAAGACGGCGGATCCAGTGCTTAAATTGCCCAGGGCCGGCCATGCAGTCGCCTTGATGATGGAAACCTCCGCAGTCGCTCGCAGCTCACCCCCACGATTCCGGCTCAATGTCCCCGAAGATTCCCTTCAGGTCACTCGGCTGGAACCTGCGCTTACTTTCGCAGAACCAAGCATTGAATATCAGAAGCTGCCCAGCCCCGGGCATTGCTGAGCTTCCATTCGGTGCCGAGCCTACGACTTCCACCAACACGTGCTGCTACAGCCCCAGAGAGACCAACAGGTACGGGACAACAAAGCGGAGATCGCAGGAACAGCAACTTGATGCCGCCGACTGGAAGCTTGCGACCAACGAGGCCATAGCTGCCCATGGTGGGGCCAGAGAAGTAGTCAAGGCGCTTCTCGTCGCCAGCGCTGCCCTGGAGCGTGGGCTGGCCCTAGCGGCCGCTACTTGGAGTCATGAGTTTAGCAGGGGATGGCACCTCCGAAGATGGTCGCAGCGACACCGAACAGGTTGGCGGCAGAGGAAGGCAGTCAGCATGCGAGAGAGCTCCTACCGCAGCAGAAGGTTCCCAATTGATTGTGGTCACCGCCTTCGACCGCGACAGACCGGGCACCTTCAGCCTGTCTTCGGTCCAGCAGAGCAGCAGTCGGAAGATCTGGCAGTAAGGACCGCGAACGCTCTTGCGAGCAAACATGCCGCGGCTATTGCGTCGTCCCGTGATGCTGACGCGGCGCAGAGCGAATACGGCGAGCCGACCACGACGCCCTTTGTTCGAGGTGACGTGCCCGACTGGAGTGACGGGCTGCGCGTCCGACGAGGCACCGCTCAGCCAGTGCCGCAGATCACCGCTTAGCAGTGTCGCTTTCCGTTTCGGCCCTCGCGAGGAACTCCTCGGTTGTCGACGGAAGATGGTCTTTTAACCATTCCGCCATCGCGACCTCCTCTCGGAGGTTGTCTTCGCAAGCCCGCACGACCTCGGTTTCGCCCAGCGATTCGGCGGCGGCAATGAGGATAGTGTAGGAGGCGATTTCCATGTGTTCGAACGTATAGCTCGCGAGGGAACCCTTCATCACCTCGTCGGCGGCAAAAAAGCCGCTCAACGACTGCGCCATGGCAGTCACCTTTCCGCCAGCATCTTTCATTGTGGACGAACCCTCATCCATCCGGTCGAGACAGGCTTTCAGCCGAGCAGCCTGCTGTCTCGTTTCATCAAGGTGCAGGCGCATTCGGTCGCTGAGTTCGGGGTAGTTCTCAATGCGGCTTAGCTGCCCGTTCAACATTGTTTCGGCCTGCTCCTCCATGGCATGAGCGTCCCGAAGCCATTGCACCAGCCATTCTCGCGACTCTGACATTTTCAATCTCCTTTTTGACAAAAGAGAACTGCCGAACTGTGAGATTGTTCCTAGAGAAGCGGGCCTCGGTCTCTTCCGTCCGAGGCCGCAAATCATGGGACTTAGATTAACAGAATCCAACGCCAAGCGGCGGGCGTTATCGGCATCATTGCCTCACTAACCGAGAAAGCGGGTTCTGCGGAGGCTCTCGTCTACTGCCAACCTTCGTTCTCCATGACAAACAGTGTTGAATTGCGACGAACTAAAGGCTCCCTAACGCAACGTACCCGGATTACGCGACTTACGGTCCGCACGCTAATAGCCGAACTGATCGAGGACGCCGCCTCAGCAACTACCTTGGATCGACGGCGTGGGGCAACGGCAGCATGAGAGCACTCCCTACGGAAGTAACTCTAAGCCGATCAGGGCGATGAGTCTGGCCGCGTACGTTTTTAACCAAACATCGTGGGCAGTTCACAGCTAGCACGTGCTCACTCTTTGTCGGCCTGACCAATTTCGTCAAGCAAAGACTTATGCTCGTCCGGCAGCCCCTCTTCTACCGGAAGGTTTAGCGCCTTGCGGAGGTAGTCACGGATGGCTTCTGACGTGATCCACCGTCGTATAAGGTCGGCGATAACCTTCTGCTTCCTTTTGTCGACCTCAACCATGGCCGAACCTGCATGCTGCATACGACCGAACCATCTAGGGGCCGGACTTGTTCCTCGGGAATGTTTGAGAGAAATTTCTGAGCGGGTGATCGGACAAGTGGCTCGCGTGCCCCCCCGCGCTATGCGGTTCAGTTCGAAATTCCGTCCTGGCACGTGCGGCGAGAAAACCGGGGCGGCTTCTATGTGCGTCACCTATCCATCGCGAACGGCTCATGCTCTGGAAGGTGATGATGCAGCACTTCGACAAGGTTTCGCTTATCGAATGTCTGCCCGCAAATTGGACAGAACTCCAAATGCCCCGGTTCGTCGTTGTCCGGCGACCCGTTGATTTTGCCCCTCATAGTTGGCGGATTGTGCTTATCCCGTCTCAAGTCGTCACCCGTCATAACCTGTTGGGATAGCCCGACGGCATTTGGGAGACGACGATTTGGCCGCTGCACCTACCGGCTGAGAGCGTTCGCCCCGGCTGGGCTGGACTATACGCCCGTTCATGCATCATTGCTAATTTAATAAAATGATCATGGGTACGTTCTCCTAGTCGCCAGTGCGATCGGGCCTAGACTCGATTCCGTGCATAAACCACTGAGTAGCAGGGGCCGCCTCGAATTCATTCCGCCGATCGAGCCCAAGCTGGTCCCGAAGCACCCGAGGGCGAACACTGGATTCACGAGATCAAGCTCGACGGCTACCGCACCCAGATCGTCGTCAACAGCCCCGACGACATCCGTGTCTTCACCAAACCCGCCGGCGACTGGACGAGCAAATACACCGGCCTCGTCGAAGCCGCGAGGGAGCTCGAGGTCAAGAAGGTCGAGGGCGAGGCGGTCGTCACCAATGAGGCAGGGCTGCACGACTTCGCCGCGCTGCAGAAGGCGGTTCAGCGACCCCTACGCCATGATCCTCGGCGCCTTCGACATCATGCAATGTCGACGGCCACGATCTACGCGCCATCGGCTGCAAGGCGCGCCGCGAAATCCTGTTCGGCATCATCCAGCCGAATAGCAGGATCCAGTTCAGCGAGGCGGTACCCGGCAATCCGAAGGCCATCTTTTATCTCGCCGACCAGGCGGGGCTGGACTAGGCGGTCTAGGATACATCCTCGAGCAGGGTCGACTTATCCAAGCCTTGTGTCGGCTCAGGCGGCCATTCACAATTCGGCGTCATCTCGTTGACTGCCTCGGGTAGATCGCGCGCAATCCTTCTGATTAGCTCCTCGCGCGAAAGACCCGTCTGCATCGAAATGGACATGAGTGTACCTTCGTCCATTGCCGCTTCGACGTCCCTTGGCTCGATTGGTTGGTTTGGCCCGCTGCCAACCCACGAGTCGACCTTCGATCCTGTCCCCACCTCCCTGAACCGGTCGAGGATCTCACCAAGGTCAGCCCTCGACACGCCATTCGTTATCTGAGCCAGAATTCTGCGTTGC
>NZ_JAMYPW010000076.1:0-16562 GCF_040320565.1 Mesorhizobium sp. M0664 | reverse complement strand
GGCAGGCGCTGTGCAAGCAGCGCCTGCCCGCCGATCTTCGGTGATTTCTCGAAAAGCGTGACTTTGTGGCCGCGAGCGGCCGCGACGGCAGCGGCCTTCAGACCGGCAGGGCCGCCTCCCACGACTGCGATGTTTTTTATCACCGTCGCCGGTTTCCTCACACCATATTCCAGCTCTCGGCCAGACTCCGGAAATTGTATACAAGTTACAGTTTGCCGAACCTGAATTCTACCAATACATCCTTGATTGCAGCCGATGCAAAGCCGGATTTCCTCTAGCCGATCAGCTACCACTTTGCTGGGAAACTCTGGGTCGGAAATCAGTGATCGCGTCATGGCGCACATGTCCACGCGGCCTGCAGCGATCAACTCTTCCGCCAGTGCGGCGTGATTGATCCGCCCGGCTGCCAAAACCGGCTGCGACACGCGCACCTTGATCGAGGCAGCGACCTCTGCCGGCTGCGCGAGGCTGGTATCCATTGGAGGCACAACCGATTGTGAACCTCGCAGCTGACTCATTGTACCCATAACAATGTGGTAGTAGTCGAGCAGCTTCTCCTCGTCTAAGGCAGCACAAATTGTTACTACGTCTTCTGGCTGAAGACCGTCGTCTGCTTGCTCATCGCCGGATATTCTCATTCCGACTACAAGATTCTCGCCAGCTTTCCGGCGAATGTCGAGAGCGACCTCTCTTACAAATCGAAGTCTGTTGGAAAAACTCCCTCCAAATTGATCAGTCCTCCAATTTGTGCGCTCGTTCAGGAATTGCGCGGGAAGAAATCCATGGCTGGCCACTATCTCCACGCCATCTACGCCCGCACGTTGAAGCCTGGCTGCAGCGTCGCCGTAAAGCGAAATGACCTCCTTCACCATGCGATTTGTCATCGGTCTCGGGATGACGTGAAAACGTTCGTTGGGCGATGCAGAAGGGGCATAAGCGAATGGCGCGCCGCCATGGATGGACCCCCAGCTATCTCGTCCAGGATGGAAGATCTGAGCGAAGAGCTTGCACCCGTGTTTGTGAACGGCATCCGCCAAGCTAGCGTAGCCGGCGATGCACTCGTCCGATGCGGCGGTAAGGACGTTTGCCATCGGTCGGGCCCGCTCATCCACCAGACCTATCTCGCAGATGATGAGACCAGCCCCGCCTTTGGCGCGAGCTTCGTGATATGCGACAAGGCGATCGCCAATGAAGCGCCCGTCCGACAGGCTCGTCTCGTGCCCGGACGATAAGATCCTATTGCGGATGGTGACGTTTCTTACGGTAATGGGAGCGAGCAAGTTCGGGAATCGAAGGGTTTCAACCACAGGGTCTTGTCCCACAAGAGAACGAAGTTCTAAACAGAACAGTATTTCGTAAGCTGGCAGATGTCAACTCTGGTCGTGTTAGAACTCATCCGAAGGCACAGGAATGTGTCGGAGGTAGGAGGTTTGGCGGGCTTTGCCCAGACGAACGGGTCGGGTACGGCGTGCACGATCTTGCCGATGAAGTCCTGGCGGGGGTGCTTGGGCAACAGCGGCTGACGACATACGATGCCGTGCAGGGCTCGAGACGCCGAAAGTGTAGTGGTGCTGTTCCGCTTCTACTCGTGCGTGGGCGCTCGCTCGACTTTAGCGGCAGCCCCGGCCGGGTGCGGTCGAAGGCCTGGATCTAGCTCTTCTCGTCGGAGGGAGACGACGGCGTGGGCCGACGGGTTGATGTAGGGCCGACGATATGCACCTTCGGCATCGAAGGCGGAGTCTTTGGAATTCTTAACGATGCGGAATGGGATTGGGCTGCAGCCGGTAGGCCCTCCAGACACGCTGTACCGAGCTCAGCGACAAACCAATGATCTTGGCCCTCAGCCAACCGGTCCAGTGGTGAACGAATAGGGCGGTTCAAGGCACGATGCGGGTACCCGCCAAGGGCCATCGGCCGCGCCGAGCTTGCGGGTCTTGTCGGGGAGCAGGCCGTCGATCCCCTTCGGCGAAGCGCTGCTACGGTGCCAGAGTGCGGGGCGCTGACGTTGGCGCGGTGCGCCACCTTGAACATTGGCAATCGGTCCGGGAGAACAGCACGAAATAGGCACGCTGCAGGTGCTTGTGGGGCAGGTGTGGTCGCCTGCGATCTCCTCAAGGCGTGGCTGGCACTGGGTTAGGAGAACGCACCGGTCACGTCCCGCAGCAACGCCAAAATCGACGAGAATCTTCTCATCACGCCTCCAAGTAGAAGTGAGCTTGGAGTGTAGCTGCCCGGCGCACAACTCCGCAGCACACCTGCGATCAACTTGCATTGGGCGGTCACGAAAGCGCGCTGTGGGTGCGGACCAGCATTCGCTTTCAATGACTCTGCCAAAAGTGCGAGCCTTTGCCTGCTCGGGTTCTTGCCTAAAATCAGACCCCCCGTCCAATACGTCCCGAAAAAGAACCCGGCAGGAGATTTCTCTCGCTGCCGGGCCGGTCTTCCTTGGGAGGAGACAACACTATCACACATGAGCGGCCCAGAGCGCCTTCTGGAACTCAGGAAGGGCCTCAAAGAGGTCGGCGACGAGGCCGTAATCGGCGACCTGGAAGATCGGCGCTTCCTCGTCCTTGTTGATGGCAACGATCACCTTCGAATCCTTCATGCCAGCAAGGTGCTGGATGGCACCGGAGATGCCGACGGCGATATAAAGATCGGGCGCTACCACCTTGCCGGTCTGGCCGACCTGCCAGTCGTTCGGCGCATAGCCGGCATCGACCGCAGCGCGAGATGCGCCAACCGCCGCACCGAGCTTGTCGGCGACCGGCAGGATGACCTCCTGGAACTTCTCGGAGGAGCCCAGCGCACGGCCGCCCGAGATGATGATCTTGGCCGAGGTCAGCTCTGGACGGTCGGTCTCCGAGAGCTTGTTCTCGACGAAGGTGGACAGGCCGGGATTGGCCGCCGCCTGGACCGTCTCGACCGGCGCGGAACCGCCCTCCGGCGCTGCCTGGAAGGAAGCGGTACGCACGGTGATGACCTTCTTGGCGTCACTCGACTGCACCGTCTGGATGGCGTTGCCGGCATAGATCGGCCGCTTGAAGGTGTCGGGCGACACGACTTCGATGATTTCAGATATCTGGGCGATATCGAGCAGCGCTGCCACGCGGGGCGCGACGTTCTTGCCCGACGAGGTCGCCGGCGCGATGATCGTCTCGTATGGCTCAGCAAGCGAAACGACGAGTGCCGCCAGCGGTTCGGCGAGACGCTCGGTCAGTTCGTCGGCGTCGGCGAGCAGCACCTTGGTGACGCCCTGGAGCTTGGCGGCGGCATCCGCTGCCGGCTTGGCGCCCTTGCCGGCAACCAGCACATGCACGTCCGAACCGATCTGCAGCGCCGCCGAAAGCGCCTTGGCGGTCTGGTCGGAAAGCGCAGCGTTGTCGTGTTCGGCAATCAGAAGAATAGCCATGATGTTTTCCTGACTTTCGTCTTCGAGGCTCCTGAAATCCGGTCAGGCCGAGTCGAAAACGGTTGGTTTCGAGAACCGGAGCGGAGCGTACTTCAGTACGTGGGCACCGGAAGCGGAGACACCGGCCGTTTGCCGGCCGGCCTCATCGGAATTCCTTAGAGCACGCCGGCTTCGTTCTTCAGCTTGTCGACCAGTTCGGCGACGGTCTTGACCTTGACGCCCGCCTTGCGGCCGCCCGGCTCCTCGGTTTTGATCACCTTCAGCCGCGGCTTGACGTCGGCGCCGTAGTCGGCAGGGCTCTTCTCGTCGAGCGGCTTCTTCTTGGCCTTCATAATGTTGGGCAGCGACGCGTAGCGTGGCTGGTTCAGCCGCAAATCCGCCGTGACGATTGCCGGCATCTTCAGTTCCAGCGTCTGCAGGCCGCCATCGACCTCGCGCGTCACCATGGCCTTGTCACCGTCGAGCACGATCTTGGAGGCGAAGGTGCCCTGCGCCCAGCCGAGAAGTGCGGCCAGCATCTGGCCGGTTTGGTTGGAATCGTCGTCGATCGCCTGCTTGCCGAGAATGACAAGGCCGGGCTGTTCTGCCTCGACGACGCCCTTCAGCACCTTGGCGACGCCCAGAGGCTCAGTCTGCTCGTCGGTCTTGACCAGGATGGCGCGGTCGGCGCCCATGGCGAGTGCGGTGCGCAAGGTCTCCTGTGCCTGCTGCGGCCCGATCGACACCACGATGATCTCTTCGGCCTTGCCAGCTTCCTTCAGCCGGATCGCCTCTTCCACCGCGATCTCGTCGAACGGGTTCATCGCCATCTTGACGTTGGCGAGTTCCACCGCCGAACCGTCCGCTTTCACCCGGACCTTGACGTTCGCATCCACAACCCGCTTCACGGGCACAAGGATCTTCATGAAACAACTATCCTCCGACTTGTGAAATCAATATTGCACCGGTTAAATCACCTATCGTAAGTGTATCTTAGAACATCGCGCAAGATATATTTTCTGGTCGGCGCCGTTAACGCCGGATAAACTTCATTCAGCTTCGAACTCCTCAGCCTCCTCATACGATTATTTTCTAAGCCATTGTCCAGCCTTGATGCGATAAAGCACCTGACGTCGCAAGGGATGGCCTTCCGCTCTACCTGGAAGGTCAAAATCATCTTGTGCGTCATGGCTCATTCCAAGCCGCTCCATAACGCGTCTTGAAGCTGAATTGCCAACAGCTGCATTGGCAACAACTTCGCTTAATCCAAGACGCTCGAAACCAAACGAAAGTGCAGCGGATGCTGCCTCAGTTGCATAACCAAGCCCCCAATGGGCTGGATCCAGCCGCCAGGCGATCTCGACAGCTGGCGTGAAGTGCGTTTGGTAGGGGACGTTAACAAGGCCGCAGTAGCCGATAAGCCCGGTATTCCCCAAAGCCTCAAGCACCCAAAGGCCATATCCATGTTTTTCGAAATGATCACGTTGAGCGTCAATCCACCCCTCAGTCGCGGTCCGATCGGCAAGTTTCTCGACATACCGCACGACTCTCGGATCGTCATTCATTCGAATGAATGGGGCGACGTCTTCATCCTTCCATTCCCGCATCAGCAGACGTTTCGTTTGCAGTTTCATCAGTAGCTCGCTCGTCCGCCGGAGATATCGAACACTGCCCCTGTCGAGAAGCTGCAGGCGTCAGATGCCAGCCACGCAACCATGGAGGCGACTTCGTCTGGCCGGCAGATCCTGTTCATCGGTATGAGCTTTCGCAATGCCTCGAGCTCGTCCGCGGACGCCGTATCAGACATGCCACCATCGATGACTGTAGGCGTGACGCAATTTACCAATACCCCCGTAGTTGCCAGCTCCCGACCCATGGTCTTGGTTAGCGCGATTACTCCGGCCTTCGACGCATTATACGCACTCGTCTTGACGGGGGCTTCCTTGCCACGGAGTGACGCTATGTTGATGATCCTACCGTTCCCGGCAGCGATCATATGCGGCGCAACTGCCTGGCTGCAAAGAAACACGCCCGTCAAGTTAATATCTATGATCTTGCGCCAAGTAGCGACGTCCAACTCCACAGCATCGACGAACGGCCCCTGAGTTCCCGCGTTGTTGACCAAAATGTCCACGCTTCCAAGCACATCGATTGTCGTTCTGACGGCGCATTGCACCGCGTGGTCATCTGTCACATCAAAGGTAACGGACAAATCCGCCCAGGGCGCGGTCGTTTGGTCCCAAACAGCAACCTTCGCGCCCTCACTTTTGAGGCGCGCGGCAATAGCCTGCCCAAGCACCCCTTGGCCGCCGGTAACGACTGCTGATTTTCCTAAGAGGCTCAGGCTGTGCATGCAGGGTTATCCATCCATGGCGCCAAGGAACGCGACAAGATTCTCGCCGAGTTCCGGGCAAGGATATCCACCCTCTTGCAGGATGGCGATCGGCTTGCTGAGTGCCCCAATGGTCTCAGCCGCCTGGCGAAAACCGTCGGTAGTGACGTCGAACACACTGAGGGGGTCGCCGCGGTAGGCATCGAGCCCAAGCGAAATCAGCAGGACATCCGGTTCAAAATCTCCTATCTTTTGCATGCCCGCCGCAATTGCATCTATAAAGGCCGCGTCATCGGTGCCATGTTTCAGCGGAAAATTAACATTGAAGCCTTCCCCGGCCCCAGCGCCAATCTCACTTGCATAGCCGCTAAAGAACACCGGAAAACCGTCGGGATCGGCATGCACGGATATCGTCAGAACGTCAGGGCGCTCGTAGAAAATTTGCTGCGTGCCGTTCCCATGGTGGATATCGATATCCAGAATTGCGATACGCTCGGCTCCCTTCATCCGTAGCGACTCGGCGAGGGTCGCCACATTGTTAAGGTAGCAAAATCCCCAAGCCATCTCCGTGCATGCGTGATGCCCAGGCGGGCGGCAAAGCCCATATACGCGGCTCTGGCCGCGTGAGATCAAATCACCGACGTTGAGGGCGATGTCGACACTGGATCGAGCCGCCGCCCACGTTCCTCGACCCACGGGGCAGGCAGTGTCAGCTTGGTGGAATCCGGCGCGTGCGACAATATGGCTGGCGTAGTGCGACGCAAAACGGTTGGGGTGCGTGTTAGGTACAATTTCCGGGCCGGCATGGGGCAGCGCGAGCCATTCATTAATCCCATTCTCGAGAAAGTCGAGATACCGCGCTGTGTGCACCCGCTTCAGTATGGACGCGTCCGTTGGTTTCGCTTCCAACGCCTCGTGCCCGGCAGCGAGAGCCGACGAGAGCAACATATCGGCGCGCTCGGGCCGCTCGGGGCTTTGGGCCAGCCTGCCGCGATGAATGAAAGTTTGCGGATCGTGGCTACGATGGCCTTCCGAGTAAACGACTTTCATGTATATCGCCTTCTCGAGAACTAGACTGTTGCACCAAGGACCCAGGGTGCAAATTCGTCCGCACCGAAGTCAAACTCTTCGCTTTTGGTGCGTTCCCCTGAGGCGACGCGCAGAATCAGATCGAAAATCCGTTTACCGCATTCTTCAATAGTCTCGCCCCCACTGAGGATCTCGCCGCAATTGACGTCCATATCGTCTTTCATGCGCTGGTACATGGCCGTGTTGGATGCCAGTTTGATGGAGGGCGCCGGCTTGCAGCCAAACACACTGCCTCGTCCCGTGGTGAAGCAGATGAGATTCGCACCTCCGGCAACCTGACCGGTCGCCGAGACAGGGTCGTATCCGGGAGTATCCATGAAAACCAAGCCAGGGCCCTTAACGGTCTCGCCGTATTTGACGACATCGACCAGGTTTGTTGTGCCGCCTTTGGCCATCGCTCCGAGCGACTTCTCTACGATGGTGCTTATCCCACCAGCCATATTCCCCGGGGAACGATTGTCGTTCATGACAGCTCCTTCCCGCTTGAAGTAGGCACCCCACCAATCCATTAGGGCGATCAGCTTTTCGCCCACCTCGCGCGAAACGGCGCGTCGCGTAAGCAGATGCTCGGCGCCATAGGTTTCAGGGGTTTCGGACAGGATCACCGTGCCGCGCTGTCGCACGAGAATATCGCTCGCGGCTCCCAGGGCTGGATTGGCTGTGACTCCGGAGAGGCCGTCCGAACCCCCGCACTGCAGCCCAACGATCAGTTCGCCTGCAGCAATCGGTTGCCGGGTAACCTGGCTCGATTCCTTGAGTACATCGCGCACGAATTCAACCGCGGCTGCCACGGTTTTTCTCGCGCCGCCCATTGTCTGAATATCCATGCTGCGCACTCGCGCTGCCAGACGTTGGTCCTCAAGCAGACCGCCGATCTGGTTGACCTCGCAGCCCAATCCCAGAACTATTACATGGCTGAAATTTACGTGTCGCGCGTAGCCACCGAGCGTGCGGCGCAGGACATTCAGCGGCTCGCCGCCCGTCATGCCGCAACCAGTCTTGTGGGTCAGCGCGACCACACCATCCACGTTCGGAAATTCAGCCAACGGGTCGGCACCGGTAAAGGGATTTCTCTTGAACACCTCCGCCACTACGTTGGCAACGTGACTGCTACAGTTCACACTGCTGAGAATTCCGACGTAGTTTCGCGTTGCAGCCCGGCCATCGGAGCGGCGGATACCCGAAAACGTCGCTGGGTGTTCAACATAGTCTGTCTGGCGAGCCGCCGCTCCGAAAGCATAGTCCTTGTCGAATTCGCCGAGCGCCATGTTCTGCAGATGAACATGGAAGCCAGGCTCTATGTCTTTTGTAGCAAACCCAATTATCTGACCGTAGCGCAGAATCGGTTCGCCGGACTTGATGGATCTTACAGAAACCTTGTGTCCTGCCGGAATCGCGCTCTTGGCGGCAATCGATTCACCCAATGCCGTACCCTGCGTTATCATTCGCCGCGCGATTGCGACATTGTCGCTATCATGCAGGACCAGCACCGGAGTGACGTCCTGCTGTTGCGTGGTATCGATCTGCATCGCTATTCCTGACCTACTGGGTGCCCAGAGACGCGAACCGCTCCGCTGGCAATCAACGCTTCAATATGATCTGGGTCGATGCCAGACTCTCGCAGAACCTCGATAGAATGCTCGCCTAAATCAGGGGCAGGACGATCGAAAACCAGTGGAGAGCCTGAAAGCTTCAGCGGCTCCAGCGCGACGCGATAGCGGCCGCCGTAGCTGTGCTCAACCTCGCGGACTAATTCGCTGGCCACATCCGGATCGGCCAGCGCTTGATCGACGCTGCGCACCGGGGCCAGCAGGATACCCGTGGGCGCAAGACGGAAAAGCGCATCATCGCTGGTCAACTGACGCAGCCGGTCTGACAGGATCGCGGCAATCTCGTCGCGCTTCGTCCAAGCACCCTTGCCCTCCAGCAGCGGTACGATCCGGTCGGTCAGATCCAGCGCAGCGGCAACGTCGGGAAGGGCTACGGGGTGCGCCACCAGAGCGATCGCTCCATCGCGGGTCGAATAGATGCCGTAGGGCGCTGGTTGGTGGCTGTGGCTAATGCCATTTCGGCCTCTGCCGGCCTGTTGTTTTGCGTTCAACGCATAACTCGACTCCGAAGACAGCAAGTGTAGCGCGCATGACATCATATCCACGCGTACCCATTGGCCACGCCCTGTCTGATCGCGCTGGCGCAAAGCCGCCTGAATGCCGATGACTGCCTGTGATGCCGTATATGTGTCCACGATGTAGGCACCGGCGGCTACAGGCGGACCATCGGTTGATCCGCCAAGGCTGGCGATGCCCGACAGGGCCTGAATAATCAGATCCTGCCCTGGCTTGTTCCGGCTTGGGCCGGCCGGGTCGTAAGCCGCAATGGAGCAATAGATCAGTCGAGGGTGCATTTCGAGAAGGGCAGCACTACCCAGCCCCATGCGCTCCAAGACTCCAGGGCGGAAATTCTCAAGAATGACGTCCGCCTGGGAAATCATGTCGCGGATAATTCTTTGGGCCTCCGACTTTTTCAGGTCGATGGACAAGGAACGCTGGTTGCGGTTCATGCCGAGGAAATAGGGGCTAGGCGCATCAGCGGCCGCCGTCGGCTCCTTGATCCCGCTACGCTGATAATCGCCCGCCGGAGCTTCGATCTTGATGACGTCCGCGCCAAGCGAACCAAGATATTGCGCCGCAATTGGCCCAGCTGCGTAATGAGTAAATGCAAGGACGCGAAGACCGCTTAGTGGATGCACGTCGCCGTCACCATTCGATTTGCCGGGGATGTTCATCATTGGCCTCCTCTTCTACTCTCTCTAAGCAGCCTTCGAACTGCGGCTTCTCAGGGAGGCGATGGTGTTGTTGATCACGGAAACGACCCTTTTGCGCTCCTCGCCGACCAGCGGCAAACGCGGCGCACGCGTCCATTCGGGCGCCCCATAGACTAGATGCTCAGCGAGCTTAATATATTGGACAAGCTTTACACTGGTATCCAAATGAAAGGCCGGCGTCATGACTCGATACAAGTCCAGCGCCTCCGCGAACTTCCCGGCTCGACCCAGTTCGAAGATGCGGACGCATTCTTCAGGCCAGGCGTTCGTCATTCCTGACACCCAACCCGTCACGCCCAAGGCGAGGCTTTCCAGAATCAAATCGTCGACCCCACAGAATACGGAGAATCGATCTCCGAGTTCGTTGTAGAGATCGGTGACGCGGCGGATGTCGCCGGATTCTTCCTTGATGCAGACGATCTGATCCACATCCTCCAAAGTACGCAAGATTGCTGGCGTCACGTCGACGCCATAGGCGATCGGATTGTTGTAGATCATGATTGGGAGGTCGCAGCCGCCAGCGAGCGTCCGATACCATTCGGAAGTCTCGCGAGAATCAGACTTGTACGCAATGCTGGGGAAAGCCATCAAACCTTCCGCCCCAAAGCTCTGGAACTTGCGCGCCGCCTCGATCGCAGCCTCGGTTGACACCTCCGCTAGACCCGAAAGAAGCGGAACGCGCCCGCCGACAACTTCCTTTGCAGCTCGAATGACTTTCTCTTTCTCAGACAGCTTCAGAGAGGCGTTTTCCCCCAACATCGGGAGAACAATGATACCGGAAACACTACTCTGAATAAGCCGCTCAATGCTGCCCTGCGTTGCACGCAGATCAACCTCACCATTTTCCTCCAGTTTGGTGGTGACCGCTGGAAAAACGCCTGCCCACTTTGTCCTCATTTTCATTCCTCAAGCTAGCCGCTGCAAAATACGAATGCCATTCTGTATGGAACCGTATTCTATTTGCTGGATTTGGCTATGTCAAGGTTAAAGCCCTTTACAAAAAAGGGTGCCGGGATGACTGTGGACATACCGTCCTATCTGGAATATCATTCCACCAACCTGAAGTTAGTGCTTGACGCTCACGGTCAACAGGGCTCCCAGAAACGGGAACAACATCCTGGGCCCTCCTACACACAAAAGTTCAGAGTACAGTCTATCCCAAATCGCTTAGGGGAAGTTCAATTTAATGGAAGCCTCAGTGTCACGTACCACCGCTATGAAGTCCTCAAATCGCGGCCAGTACGACGCGATAATCATTGGCGGGGGGCACAATGGGCTCGTATGCGGCGGCTATCTTGCCAGGGCTGGACTTAAGACGCTGGTATTGGAGCGACGTCCGATTGTTGGCGGCGCCGCAGTTACCGAGGAAATTTTACCAGGATTTAAGTACTCAGTTTTTTCATATGGACTTGGTCACCTGCACCCTAAAGTAAACAAAGAGCTTGAACTTGAAAAATATGGGCTGAAGGCTGTTAAGCACAACGACCTTTTTGTGCCGATTTCGGCCAAAGAGTTTTTCGTTTATAGCGGCGACGTAGCCACGACCCAGCGTCATATTGCACGGTTTTCGCCGAAGGATGCTGCGCGATACCCTGACTTTCTGGCGTATCTCGCAGATCTCGGACCTATCTTCCATCAATTGTTGCTGGAAACTCCAATTGATCCGTCTAAAAGGGACTGGAGATCTTTCAAGGAAAATTTTTCATTTTTATGGAAGTATCGAAAGATTGGCGACCGAATCTACAAAATGGCTGACCTCTTCACGCAAAGCGCCGACGATTTCCTGTCGCAATGGTTCGAAAGCACCGTGGTTCGAGCACACTTTTCCTATTGGGCTGGTGTTGGCAACATGATCGGGCCCAAATCGCCCGGGTCTGCTTGGGCAACCCTTTATTACCTTTTCACCATGGCAGATGTAGGGATGGCGAATGTAGGACCTTCACCGCGTGGGCATGCCGTCGGCGGCATGGGAGCGGTCACTCAAGCACTCGCGGCCTCAGGCCGAAAGTTCGGCCTAGAAATCAGGCTGGACAGCGAAGTTACAAGCGTAGAGACACACAATGGACGGGTTACCGGTGTGGTGACAGCTGACGGGTTGGAATATTCCGCACCAATCATCGTCAGCAATGCTCACTGCAAGGTGCTGTTTGACGATCTCGTGGATGAGCGCGACCTTCCCTCCGGATTCCTTGATGAGATTCGGCGATTTAAGACTTTTTCCACGGCGTGGAAGATCAATGTTGCCTGCGATACTGCGCCGCGCTTTGTGGGCTTCAATAGAGCCAAGAGTGGCATTGAGGAGGTGACGTTTGCTCACATCGGTCCTGACATCGATTATCTCGAACGCGCTTATGACGACGCGAAATATGGCTGGTATTCATCCAAACCTTGGATGTCCGTTGGGATCCCATCTCTTATCGATAGCACCATGGCGCCCGCCGGCAAACATGTCATCAACCTCTATGGCGGGCACGCGCCTTACGAGCTGAAGAACGCGAGTTGGGACACGGAGCGGGAAGGCTTCGTCAAAAGCGTGATGGATGTACTTGACGACTTCTCCCCTGGTTTTTCTAGCAGCATCATCGATATGCAGGTGCTGCTGCCTCCGGATATCGAACGCATTCTCAACCTCCCCCAGGGGCACATACTCCACGGTGAAATGTCACCAGATCAGCAATTTTTCAAACGGCCTGTCCCCCATTATTCTGACTATCGCACGCCGCTCCACGGGCTCTACCAGTGTGGTTCCTCTTGCCATCCAGGCGGCTGTGTCAGCGGTATCCCAGGGCACAACGCTGCACGGGAAATTCTCTTGGATGTTTCGAAGAGCAAGTGGCTGTGGGCACGAAAATGATTCCACGGCTGTCGCGACGATCCGGTCTCTCTACCTGGATCGGTCTCTGAAAGTGTGGCTCCGCTAGGTTGGTTCAGGCGCGCCTCGCGGATCAGCATTTCGGCGTCCATAAGCCGCGAATCAGCCAGTCGTCTCGGGCTGCTTTCCTCAAGGCTGCAGGTGCAGGAATATTGAAATAACCCTATTCAAGCCCCAGCTCAACGCCTGCAAGGAACTCATCGCAGTTTAAACTAACCCGCGTGGAAGGAAGACAAATGAAATCAACCTCAATCGAACCAGCAACTTTGTCCAACCCTCGACCCCGTTTAGCCAAGCAATATTGACGCCTGCGGGGGCGGCGTGGCTGCATATCTCCGGGCAGGTCTGCCCGAAGGGCTCGTGTGAACAACAGGCACACACAATTTGGACCCAAATTTCGCGTCTGCTGAAGGGAGCCGGAATGGAAATGGGCGATCTCGTCAAAATCAATCAATGCGTAGTCGCCGCCTCGGACATGCCGGCGTACCTTAAAGTTCGAAATGAATTCCTTGATGGCCATCGTCCCGCTAGGCCGTGAACTCATAAATTGGGGAGACCGGGATCGGTGGGAAACGGACGCTCCGGACTTCCTGTACTGGGCGGCTTGGATAGGTGCCATGGTCGTCGAGGTCTGACGACCCTTATTTCAACCGCACTCAGTCGCGGTAGCGCAGCGTTTCCAGCACGAGTGCGAAAGCCGGCGAGTGTTGGCGCCGGCTTGGATAATACAGGTGATATCCCGGCCGAAGGGGGCACCAGTCCTCAAGAACACGCACCAGGCGACCCTGTTCGAGTGGGTAGGTCACCAGATCCTCGGGCAGATAGGCGAGCCCGAATCCTTCAAGGCTGGCCTGACAGATCATCGCGAGGGTGTTGAACGCGGCGTGTCCTTGAACGCGCACCTTCAACTCCCGCCCCTCCTTGCGAAACTCCCACGGTGCACAGCCGCCTGTGGGCAGTCGCAGGGGTATGCACGCATGATCGGCAAGGTCTTCAGGCGTGACCGGACGGGAGCGGCTTGCGAAGTATGAAGGCGCTACCACAACCGCCATGCGGAAGTCTGGCCCAACGCGCGCCGAGATCATGTCCTTGTCCACCTGTTCGCCAAGCCGTACACCCGCATCGAAGCGATCGGCCGCAATGTCTGCCAAGCCGTAGTCGTGGATAATCTCGACCCTGATGTCGGGATAGTCGCGCATGAGCCCGACCATGGCGGGCCAGATGATGGTCTCGCCGGCATGCTCCACGGTGGTGATCCGGACTGTGCCGGCCGGCTTGTCGCGCAGGGCGCTGAGGGCGGCAATCTCGCTTGCGATCTCATCTAACTTGGGAGCGATGCTTCGAAACAGGCGATCCCCCGCTTCGGTTAGCGAGACGCTGCGGGTCGTGCGGGTCAGCAGCCTAACGCCGAGGCGCTCTTCCATCGTCCGGATCGAATAGCTCAGAGCCGACTGCGACACGCCGAGCATGGCGGCCGCCTTGGTGAAGCTGCGCTCGCGGGCGACGGCGATGAAGGTCAGGAAGTCATCCAGGCTGTCGCGACGCATTCATCAATCCCCCTTCTAAGCTCATGCAAATTATACCATCTAATTGCATGCCGCTAAAGGAGCTAACTTCCTGACATCAAGGCCAGACGGTCAACCGGAGCAACTCTCCGCGCAATGCCTACCGTCCAACTGGCCCACTGAAGGAGAACAAAATGAAGAAGGTAATCGTGGGCGCGCTCACCGCTCTCACCATGATCGTGAGCCCGGCCGCCTTTGCTCAGGAAGCGACGGGCGCCGTCCCCCGCGCCTACATGATCGGCAGCTATGACATCAAGGATCAGGCGGTGTTTCAGCAGTACATCGAAGCCGCCTCGCCGCTCGTCACCCAGTATGGCGGCCGCGTGATCGTCTACAATCCTAATGTCACTGCCATCGAAGGAAGCTCGAGATCGGTGATCGCCATCGCCGAGTTCCCGAGCCTTGCTGACGCCAAGCGCTACTACAACTCGCCGGGATACACGGCGGCCCGGCAGTTTTTTACCAAGTCGACCGAAGGATTTCGCATCATCACCGAAGGCGCCGGCCTTCCGCAGTGATGCAGTCCGCTAGCGGATGGGTACCAGCATGGGACGTCAGCCCATGCTGGCCATCCGTCCGAATTCGAGGCCGAGCTGCGGCCTAGACAACAGGAGCCCAATATGAGTGTTTGGTTCATCACCGGCGCAGGCCGGGGCCTCGGTCTGGATATCGCCAAGGCCGCGTTGGCGGCGGGCCACAAGGTGGTGGCAACCGGCCGCAACACGGAAAAGGTCGCAAGGGCCGTGGGAAAGTCCGAGAACCTCCTTGTCGTCAAGCTGGACGTGACGAGCGCGGCCGACGCCGAAGCCGCTGCCCAGGCTACGCTTGACCGGTTTGGCCGCATCGACGTGCTGGTCAACAATGCGGCGAGCTTCTTTGCCGGGTACTTCGAAGAGCTGACCGCCGAACAGATGCAACTGCAGCTCAGCACCAGCCTCGTCGGTCCCATGAACGTGACGCGGGCCTTTCTGCCAGCGATGCGCAAGCAGCGGTCCGGCAGGGTCATCTCGATCTCCTCGACGGCCGGGCTGATGGGCTTCGAGTTCTGCACGGCCTATTCAGCCTCGAAGTTCGGCCTCGACGGCTGGATGGAGGCGCTGCAGACCGAAGTCGTGCCGTTCGGCATCGAGACGATGATCGTGAACCCGGGCTTCTTCCGCACCGAGCTTCTCACGGAAGAGTCGACCAACTATGCCGCGCCTTCCGTCGAGGACTACCATGAGCGACGGACGGCGCAGATCGCCTTCTGGCGTTCTCAGAACGGCAAGCAAGGGGGTGACGCCGCCAAGCTTGCGCGCGCCCTGATCACGCTCGCGGCTGAGGACGTGCTGCCCCACCGTTTCCTTGCCGGTGCCGACGCCATTGCCACGGCAGAGCAGAAGATTGCCATTCTGCAGCAGCAGATCGATGCCTATCGCGAGCTGTCGAGTTCCCTCGCCATCGACGAGAACGGCCGCAACTAACGAACCCTGCGGAACATCCGGACTTGCGGTGCTGGTCGCTGAACACCATTGGCACTGCAATTCCGAGGTGAAGACTTCGTGGCTGCGGCACTCCCAAAATGGCCACCTGTGAATTGATCAAATACGTCCGCTAAGAGGTCGATTGTCGACTGGCGGCTTTCCTATTGCAGCGGAATCTGATTCCAGGCTCTGCATGAGCCGATATGACCTGACCGACTTCGAATGGCACGTGATCGAGCCACTTTTGCCCAAAAGGCCGCGAGGTGTGCCGCGTGTCGATGATCGGCGCGTGCTAAACGGCATCTTCTGGGTGCTGCGATCCGGTGCGCCTTGGCGGGATCTACCAGAGCGGTACGGTCCACGCACCACCTGTTACAATCGCTTCGTCCGATAGCGGAAAGCAGGTGTGTGGGACCGCCTCGTGGACGCTATCACCAAAGGCCGTGACGGCAAGGTGCAGATGATCGACACCTCTATTGTTCGCGTCCATCAGCAGGGCGCGACGGCAAAAAAGGGGGATCGAGATCATTGTCTCGGTCGTTCCCGAGGCGGGCTGACAACCAAAATCCATGCTCTTGTCGACGCCAAAGGCATGCCGATCAAACTGATGGTCACGGCAGGTCAGATGAGTGATATTGCCTCGGCAGCGGACCTGATCACGGATTTGCCGGAGGGTGCCATGCTGCTCGCCGACAAGAGCTATGATGCCAACGCCTTGCGTAATGCGGTCAGCGAGCGAAAGGCATGGGCCAACATCCCGCCCAAGGCCAACCGCAAGGACCCGATCTGCTTCAGCCCCTTCTTGTATAAGGCCCGCAACTTAGTTGAGCGCTTCTTCAACAAAGCGAAGCAATTCCGCCGCATCGCAACCCGCTACGACAAGCTGGCTGAGAACTATCTTACCGCGCTCAAACTCGTCGCAATCCGCATCTGGCTACGCGGTAATGAGTCTACGTCCTAGCACTACTTTGGCAGATTAATCCTCGGTTAACGATGATCGGCCATCTTTGGCGCTCCAACAGGGGTGCG
>NZ_JAMYPW010000075.1:0-18202 GCF_040320565.1 Mesorhizobium sp. M0664 | reverse complement strand
ACATGCAACCCGTGTCCGGAAGCGAGGAGAGGAAGCTTCTTATTGAGAGAACGATGGAATACATGTGTCATTAAGGTCATTCCGTAGATCGGAACAAAGTTCAATTGGTTTTATAACGAGCGCCGAGAGACCGGCATGGGCTTCGGGAGCCCCGACACCCGTCCTTCGAAACTATGCTCGGAGGACAACAGTTTGCCTTTGCTGACCCAGCCCGTCGGCGCCCAACTCCACCACGTCGCCCGGCTTCAGAAATACTGGCGGCTTCATCCCGAGCCCCACGCCATGTGGAGTGCCGGTTGTGATAACGTCCCCGGGCTCAAGCGCCATGTATTGGGAGATGTATGAGATCAAATACCTGAATGGGAAGATCATCTTTGCTGTTGATCCTGACTGCCTGCTGATCCCATTTACCTTGAGCCATACATTCAGGTTTTGAGGATCAGGGACCTCATCCGGCGTCACAAGCCAAGGTCCAAGTGGCCCAAAGCTCGGCGAAGATTTGCCTTTGATCCACTGTCCCCCACGGTGTATCTGAAAGTCGCGTTCGGAAACGTCATGGCAGACAAGATAGCCAGCTACAACCGACAACGCGTCCACTTCGGCCAACTCAAAAGCGTGTTCACCAATTACGACGGCAACTTCCGCCTCCCAGTCTAACATGCGTGACTCTCGAGGCATCAGGACGTCATCGTTTGGTCCAACAATGCACGACGGCGCCTTGGAAAAGATAACCGGCTGATCTGGTATGGGCGTGTCGGTCTCGATTGCATGATCGGTGTAGTTTAGGCCCACCGCGATAAAGTGACGGACGTCAGCTACCGGAGGCCCCAGGCGAACATTGTCGTCGACACGGGGCAATGACGAAGGAAGTACGGAGCGCAGCATCTCGAGGTTAGCGCGTGATAGCGTACTGCCCCGAACATCTGGAATAACGCTACTAAGGTCTCGGACAGATCCGGCGGCCTCGTCGAGCAACCCCGGTCGCTCGGAGCCGGGCGGTCCAAATCGCAAGAGTTTCATATCATTTTCCTTAAGCTCAGCCGGCGGCCGCGTCGGTCTTCAAGCGAGTGTATTCGAGCAGATATTGGCCAACTTGCGCCTTTCGTACCGCAGGATGTTCCAGAACAGCTTGGACGGGTGCTTCCAAGGACTTTACAGTACATCCCTCCAGAAGGATGAACCAATCGGGCGGCGCATCATAATCCGTCCGCCCTTTACTCTCCGCACTGCGTGCCCCGGTGGCCTCCCCATCGGATTTGCACAAGTGCGCCCCAGTCATGAGTGGCGACTGCGTAGCCTTGGACATAAGAGGTGATAGCTCTCGAGCCGCTTGCTGGTCGTCGGCTACCGAAGACTCGAAGCGAACCGTGGCAAGGACGGCGCCAGGCCCAGGGCCTGCAGACGAAATGACACGGGCGAGGCCGCGAGAGGTATTGAGAAAGTGCGATGTCGCACGGCGCGTCCAGGGGGTTGGAGCATTGAGTCGCTTTGCATATTCCTCGCCTGTAATAACGTCGAATTGCTCAACTTCGTAGAGCGTAAAAAACTCGGGATGGGTTAGCTTATCAACAGCTCGATAGCGTCGTCCCCTCAAAAATCCGGGAATGGCGGTTCTCTCCGGCATGTGCTCATGTATGTGCCACTGATAGAAGTCCAGGCGACCCTCGTCGGATATTCCGTTCCAGATGGCCACCACGCCCTTGCCGCAAAGCATAGATCTCTCTCCGCTATTCTCAAGACTATTGGAATGTCACCGAAACGGACGTGAAGCCGTCAAAGTGGGCTACAATCTCGTCACCAGAATTTGCTGTGTGAAAACCCGTGTAACTTCCAGTCGTGACGATCTCGCCAGGCCTTATCGCAAGCCCCCTTTTCCACAGATCGTTTGCGAACATGACTAGGAGACCAATGAGCTCTCCGTCCGAATGTCCGCCCGTGCTTTGGTAAATAGCACTTCCGTTAATGTCGAGGCGAGCTTTCAGGGTGTCGAAAGCTACATCTCGCCAGTTCCTATTTACCGGCCCGACAACCAGCGCTCCATTCGAAAGCAAGTCCGCAACCATCGCATTTCGAGGAGTGCAGAACCGGGTCGCCCAACGGCTATCTACGACCTCAATTGCCGCGCAAGCCCCGTCGATGACATCGATAATGTGCTCTCTCGCGAAGCCGTCTCTCCCCGGAACCGGCTCTCTCGCAAAGCGGAAGGCGATTTCGCATTCGACACCGCCGAGCCCGTAAACCGTACGAGAAATAGACGCCGGACTCCAAAGGAGCCGGCTTCCGACGATGGGAGCCGATATCAAGTCTCCATCGGGTAAACACGCGACCTTCCAGCCCGCGACCGGAACTGACAACGCGCTGACAAATTCATGCTGGATGCTCAATGCCTGGGCGCGGCTTAGCGTTTGTAGGGTTGCTGCGTCGACAGGTACGCGCTCGCCGCCTCGGTGGGCCGCGACAAGCTGTTGAGCGAGGGCAGAGATTGCTGATGTTGACATGCCATACTATATGGAATATTGTTCCATAAAGAATATGCATTTTTCAACATCGAGGTCAACCGCACTTGCTAGAAAAATGATAGAGTGAACCCGGACAGGCCGCCGAACCGGCCCGCAAGTACAGCTTGTCTAAAAACCAAGAAAATCTCAGGGGAATTCTGGTGTCGAATGTCTCAATAAGCAGCGTTTCCAAGTCATACGGACATATGCCTGTCATACACGGGATAGACCTCGAAATAGAGGATGGAGAGTTCGCGGTCCTAGTAGGACCATCCGGTTGCGGAAAATCGACATTGCTCAGAATGATTGCTGGCCTTGAGTTGATCTCCAGTGGACAAATCGCGATTGGATCACGTGTGGTCAACGAGCTCCCACCCAAGGAGCGCGATATTGCAATGGTGTTCCAGAGCTACGCACTGTACCCACACAAGACCGTCGCTCAGAACATGGCATTTGCCTTGAAGCTGCAAAGGGTTCCAAAGCCCGAGATCGAATGTCGAGTAAAACAAGCTGCTGCCATTCTCGGGCTGGACGGCCTGCTCGACCGCTATCCAAGGCAGCTCTCGGGAGGGCAGCGACAACGCGTCGCGATGGGTAGGGCGATTGTCAGGCAGCCCCAAGTCTTCCTCTTTGACGAGCCCCTTTCCAATCTCGATGCCAAGCTTAGGATTTCGATGCGAACCGAAATCAAGGAATTGCATCAGAGGTTAAGGACTACCATGGTGTACGTCACCCATGATCAGATCGAGGCCATGACGATGGCCGACAAGATCGTGGTGATGAATAGCGGCCGTATTGAGCAAGTCGGAGCTCCGCTGGATCTTTACGATTCCCCCCAGAATCTCTTTGTCGCTCAGTTCATAGGCAGTCCGGCGATGAACCTTCTAAAGGGCACTCTCACGAAACAAAGCCAAAGCACGATTATGACGGAGGGCGGTCTTCGCATTCCTACAATGGTGTGCCCGGATGTATCCGACAAAACGGATTTGATCTTTGGTATGCGACCCGAGCATGTCCGAATCGACGACGCTGGCTTTCCCGCCACCGTTGTCGTCGTCGCTCCGATGGGAGCCGAAACGCAGGTAACGTTCAGTGCTCACGACACGGAGTTCATAGCGGTCTTTCGCGAGCGGATTCGAGCAGAGCCAGGCGAACGCATCCCCCTCACCTTCGATCCCGAACGAATCTACGTATTCGATCAACAAACGGGTCGGCGACTTTAGGGCCTTTCCTATTCGACGTTTTGAGGTCAAGCGTCTTTAGCAGTCCGCTCCTCCGAGGTTTGAGTTGTTCGCGGAACTCGCTTCTCTCCGGGTCGGATCCTGAGCCCTCAGCATAGGACCAGAATGAGGCGGCTCAATCTGACCCGCGTGGCGACCCCTATAAGAGCCCCCAAGCGAACTCGCCTCATCCAGGGAAGGAACTTGGTCATCCCTCGCGGCCGGTCAGACGGCTGCCCCATCCTCGCGCAGCTTCGAGCAACGAGCAGCGGAGCGATGATGGCGGCCAGATTGGAGACGCCCCCAACGAGTTTACGATCCGATCATCGAATCCAACAATCCAACGGTTCCCATCACGCCATCTTGAGCCGACGTCCCGCAGCAGGCCAAGGGGTCGCATTCCGTCAGCAAGGCGCGGCGCTTCTGGCAGCCATCAGCGCTTCATGTCGACTTGATGAGATCGTCGACAGAGAGCGTGGAGATGCCCCCCAACGTGCCCCCAACATGGGCCTCGCGCATCTCCCGCTATGCGGCGCCCCACAACGGATTAAACCGGAACAGTGTCGCATGATCGCTTGCGCAACCCTTGAAGGTTCCCACGAGTGGGACGACCGGTCGACCGTTCTTGGACAGCGTCTGCCAGCCTTCTCGAATCGGATTTCGCCGAACCGGGTAAGGCTGGGCCCCGCCCCTGAGCTCGACAGACCCGACAACGAATCCCTGTTTTCTCCCAGGCGGGGAGCGCCGACTTGCAAACGAGCCTGGTGCGGCGTCATTGACCTTGGCGTAGGCGTTTACGACCACGTACTGCGGATGCGCTATCGCGCAGTGGTAGCACTCATGGAATTCTCCACCGCTAGCTTCCAGTTTCCGGCCGTGGGTAGACCTCAGATGCGCGATCCGGCTCAGCTTCGCCTGCCGATCTGCTGCCAGTGGCCGGGGTTGACGATGAGGCGATCCGGGCCCTCGAACTTCAAGGTCAAAGGATAACGGCCAGGAACCATGAACTGCCCTGCTGCGATAGGCTCGAGTTCGACAGGCTTTTGCTTGCCGATCGCGTAGGCCGGGCGCTCTCCCGTAGCCAGCGCGAAGAGCCGATCGTCCTTGCGACAAATTTGGAGCGTTACGAACGGGCTGAATTCGTAGCTGCCGGCGAAGGCTTCGAGTTCCTTTGCTTGCGGCTGGCCGTTCAGTGCCGGCCCGACAGCCTGAGGCTGCTCCGGGACGGAAGCCAAGATGGCGTCCCACATCAGTTCCGACGCAATGACGCTCAGATCACCTATGCTCAATCCGCCGCCGAGATCGAATGGAAATGTACCGCGCGCCATTGGGTCGTCGCCCACTTCGCCCGTTGAAACAGCATAGAGGACATCGCCATCGTCAACCGTCGCGAACGGCTGCAGAGCGCGTCCCATCGACATGTGCACTTGCACAGCAAGACGCTGAAGTTCCGCATTGGCCAGCTTCAGGTTGGTAACGACCAAACTGATTGTCGTGTTCATGTTGTCGCCACCTTCCGGTGTGCCGCTCGATGCGAACTTGCGACCGGTCGGAACGCTCGCGAGAAGGTCAGCCGCTCTCCAGGATTGGGGCCAGGTAGGGTCGCGATAGCCTGCAACGATCTCACCGTCTCGGTCTGTGACGACGCCGCCGGAATTGACGACAACGAAGGCAGCCACCTTGATCTTGCCAATCTGCCTGAATGCTCCGCCCTGGCCGGAATAGGCAGCGCATCCGAAGAAGCCCCCAGATCGGGTGAAACGGCCCGCCCCATGAGCGCCAAGCGGAAATTTTCCCGGGCGAGCTGCCCTGAGCGCAGCCTGCGCCAACTTTTTATCAGGATAAACGTCATTTAGCCTACGCTCGCCGAAATCGTATACGATGGCGCCGACCACACCAGCCATGTTGCGCCAGAAACCATCGCGGATGTTATCGTCCTTCATGGCGGTAGCAACAGAAGGGGCGCATTCAAGCCCGTACGTGGAACCACCAGAGAACACGACCGCATCAACTGAGGGGCGTTCGTAGCCGAGACGCAGGTAATCGGTGTTGAGGGTGCCGGGAGCGCCGCCGCGAACGTCCACCACGCCGAGCACCTTCTTGCCGAAGCGGAAGACCGTCACGCCGGTCGGTCCCTCCTCGTATTCTCCGGTGCCGATTTCCAACATCGGCCAATCGAACTCTAATACCTTCTCCCCGGCGTTGGTGACCGGCTTTAAATCCTGGATGGCCGATGGGCGGCGTGGCGCGGCGTCCACGACCTGTTTTTGCAAGGGTCCATCCGCGCGAGCCATCGGCATCTCTGAATTCTCCCTCTTCTCTCTGTCTTTGCAATAGCGTTGTCCATGTAATGCGGTTCTAACCAGAACGATATTACACTCGTTACGGACGGTCAATCGTTACGCCCTGCCGCTATCCCTGCGTTAGCGAGCCTCCGCGAAGCACTTGAGATGGCACCCTAATCCAAGCGCCAGTGGAGCATACTTACGACGGCGGATACCGGAAGGATAAAGCCGCTAGGGCCAGAGATCGAAACAACTAGGTTCTTCGTCTGTCCATCGTTATCGCGCGGGCGCCACAAGGCCCGCCAGGCCTAAAAGGGAATTGACCCGTCCTCATGGATAGAATATCGTTCTGTTAGGAACGAAGTTGTGGATGGATGTCAGCGTTCCTGTGGAGGAGAAGTCACATGACAACTAAAATGAAACGTTTGCTGGCCGGCTGCGCGATTGCCTTGGGCACGTGCGGCTCAGCGAGTGCCGCTGAGGTTACCTATTCCGCTTATTATTGGGGAGAATCTGCGCCAGCCAGTTATCTTGCTAAGGCGAAGGCGGAGTTCGAGAAGGACAATCCGGGAGATGCCATCAAGGCGATCTCACCGCCTTATGAGGGCTTCTTCGACAAGCAGTACACCGAGGTCAAAGCTGGAAGCCCTTCCGACATCGTCAGTTTATTCGACCCGGACATGGCTGCTTACCTGAAGCAGGATTTGCTGGAGCCTCTTGACTTATATGTAAAGGCAGCGGGCGTTTCGCTGGACCAGTTGAATCCATTGAACAAGAACGCGATGAAGGACGGCCATATCTATGGAATCACGCTAGAGGTAAACCCTCGGGCCCTGATGATAAACGAGAAGTTGCTCAGAGACGCCGGCGTCAATATTCCAGCAACCGCTGATGAGTTCCTTGTTGCGATGGGGAAGCTTCGGAATCCCGCAAAGCAAGAGTTTGGTTTCTACAGTCTGTCAACAAGCGGAACGTCCCAGGATGCCTATCTTCAAACCGCACCCATTATATATGGCTTCGGGGGCGGGTGGTTTAAAGAAGGAAAGCCGACAGCGAGTAGCCCAGAAACAATCGCTGCTCTGAAATTTATTAAGAAAGTCTATGATGATGGTCTCGTGCCCAGGGTCGATAGTCGCACTGCCCAGCAGATGTTCATTGATGGAAAGATTGCGATGTTCATCGTTGGCCCGTTTCTTGCGGGGATGGCCGCTGAACAAAACCAGACGACATACGAAAACATAGCCGCCGCTACTTTACCTCTTCCGGGAAAGCGAACTACTTCCGTAAGCGTCTTTATCGGCGTGCCAAAGGGGGCGAAAAACAAAGACGCCGCCGGGCGGTTCATTACTACGCTTCTAAAGCCAGAAATGCAGAAGACCGTCGCGGAGATTGGCAAAGTAATTCCCGCGGTCAGAGGCTCGATCTCGGACGAGTTCCTGAACCAGAATCCCTGGTTCAAGGCATATGTCGAGGCCGCAGGACACGCTGTATCCTTTGCACCTGAGGGCGTGGAAGAGTACGGCCCAGAAATCTATAACATCATTGGACCAGCTATCGAAGACATACTCTTCAACAACGCGGACGTGGAGCAAACTTCTAACCACCTCCAGACCGAGCTAGAGAAATTTGTTGCTGCAAAGAAGGCGAACTAAAAGTGATATTGGCGGCCGGCTTTTGTCGGGGGCCGGCCGCCCACTTTTATTATATCGAACGTTAAAGCACATGAGAAATCCTGCTCGTATGGCAGTACACAATGCAGAAGGAACGCAGGTTTACGCCGACCTGGCGGAGCGCACACAATATTCGCTCTAATTTTTGCGTCTTTGCTTTTTGGGCGGCAATGTCTCAGCCATATTGGGCAGTTGAGACTATTTTGCGATCACAAATTGCGGCTTGGCTTGTAATTGAGCAGCAATCTTAGCTGAGCGGTGGTCATGCGACGGGCACATTGTTCTGCCCTGGCTCGGATCGCGCCGGCTGAACTCAATAGGATGGTTTGTGATAGAAGAAATCGAAAACATGAAACCTTGGCAGTGGCCTGAAGATCGTTGGCGCAATTGCGTCAATCGCGTCCGTGCAGGCAAGCGGTTAACGCCGCCATGGCCGGCGGGCAAGCGCTGCGCTGTTGCCCTGTCGTTCGATCTGGATCACGAAACAAATGAATTGTGCGTCGGTGGAAATTCAATCGGACGCATGTCCAGCGGGCAGTATGGCAACAGGCGTGGAATGCCGCGGATTATGTCCCTGCTCCGACAATACGACATGAAGGCAAGCTTTTTTGTTCCTGCGGTTGCTGCAAAGCTGTATCCAGCGGAACAGCGGGCAATTGTAGGTGAAGGGCACGAAATCGGTATCCACGGGTGGATTCACGAGCTCAATTCCGGGTTGCCGCCGGCGAACGAACGCGATTTGATGATGCGCAGCGTCGAAGCGCTGGAACAGATCACGTGCGCCCGACCTATTGGAATGCGCACTCCATCGTGGGATTTCTCTGAAAAAACACTCTCCATCGCTCGCGAAATGGGGTTGCTCTATGACTCCTCGTTGATGGCTGATGACAGCTGCTATGAGCTACTAGAGAATCTCGAGCCCACAGGTGTGGTCGAAATCCCTGTCGAATGGATTCGTGACGACGCGCCATACTTTGCAATGAGCCGAATTGCACCGCTGCGGCCTCACATCAGCCCGGAAGACGTTCTGGCAATTTTCATGCGAGAGTTTGAGCAGGCATATCTCGAAGGTGAGATGTTCCAACTCACACTGCATCCCCACATCATCGGCTATCGCTCAAGAATTTGGATTCTTGAGGAGCTGATCCGGGCTGCTAAAGCCAAGGGCGATGTCTGGTTCGCCACTCACCGACAGGTGGCCGAGCACGCGGCGACAGCCCTGCAATAGCCGAGAGATTGCTGAGGCAGACGCTTTTCATGTCTAAATTGGATATCTGTACATGACCACGGCCATTGCATCGAAGCTCTTGAAAGTGAGGGGGCTTCAGAGGGAAGTTTCTATCAACATTGATCGGTGGGGGGTACCTCACATCAGAGCAGAAAACCTGCATGATCTCTTCTTCGCGCAGGGTTGGAATGCGGCGCGGGATCGGCTGTGGCAAATCGATATGGCACGCAAACGCGGGTTGGGCCTTCTCTCGCGCGATTTTGGCCCTGGATATCTCGCACAAGACCGAGCTTCGCGACTGTTTCTTTACCGCGGCGACATGGCGTCAGAATGGAGAGCTTATGGATCAGATGCGGAGGAAATCTGCACTGCATTCACAAGCGGCATCAACGCTTACATTGACGTTTGCGATGCAGGACTACTCCATCTTCCTCCGGAATTTGCCGTGTTAGGAAATCGGCCGGATCGGTGGGAGCCAGAAGATGTTGTCCGCATTCGAAGTCATTCGATAACTCGGAACGCGTCTTCGGAGCTCCTACGTTCGAAAGTCATGGCCTCGGCCGGCCCGGAACTCGGAGCGAAGCTCGACATCTTTCGCAAGCAACTGTCCCATGGCGTCACTCCCACGCCCGCTGAGGGGTTCAACCCAGCAGTAATGACTGACCGAGTATTGCGAGATTTTCAGCTGGCAGTTAGCCCGGTCACCTTCTCGAAAGAAAGACTGTGCTGCTCGTTAGAGGAGGCCGATCGCTGGACCGTTACTGCATCGGGGGGACTTGCCCGTTCCTCATTTGCGGAAGGCTCAAACAATTGGGCGATTTCGGCAGAGAGAACGACAACAGGTCGCCCCATTTTGGCGTTTGATCCTCATCGCACGCACACTTTACCTTCTATCCGATATGTCGTGCATCTCACTATGCCAGGCCTTGACGTGATCGGGGCGGGCGAACCGATGTTGCCGGGGATTGCGATGGGACACAACGGTACGGCAGCCTTTGGCCTGACCATATTTGGCGCCGACCAGGAGGACATTTATGTCTATGATACTGCTCCAGTTGATTTTGACAGCTACGCCTATGATGGTGGTTGGGAGAAGGTCCGCGTCGTCGAGGATGTCATCCCGGTAAAAGGATTGCCAGACCAGCCGGTCAGGCTGAAGTTCACCCGCCACGGACCTGTGCTTTGTCAGGACGAGTTAAACAATCGCGCCTTCGCTCTAAGAACTGTCTTGATGGACCCGGGAGCAGCACCCTATATGGCCAGCCTCTCGGTCATGAGGGCCAAGACCCATCAAGAGTATGTGCATAGCCTTGAAGGTTGGGGATGCCCCTCGGTCAATCATGTTTATGCAGATATTAGCAATAACATCGCTTGGCAACCATCCGGTGCTACGCCTATTCGCGAAAATTGGGACGGTCTCCTTCCCGTACCAGGCGACGGTCGTTTTGAGTGGAGAGGTTATCTTTGCCCCAGCAATGGTCCATCAGAAATCAATCCAGCACGCGGTTTTATCGCCACGGCGAACGCAATGAACGTCCCGGATGACTGGTCCAACTCTAATCCGGCAATCGCCTACGAGTGGTTGGACAGCAGCAGACACGACACGCTCCATCGTGAGCTTAGCCGCGACAAGCTTTTCTCTTTAGAAGACTGCATCCGCCTACAATGCTCGACCTTCTCACCTATTGCGGCGCGGGTCATCAAAGCGATAACCAGGCTTGTCGCGAATGCAGGCGATTCGGCCATATGGCAGTTTCTGAGAAACTGGGACAACGTTCTCTCGGCAGATTCGGCGCCTGCGGCTCTGTTTGAGGTTTGGCTGAGCAAACACCTTGGCCCCTTGATTGCAAGGCGCGAAGGTGCCGGTGCTCAAGTCATTCCGCTGCTCATGCCATTTGAGTTTCCAAGCATCGCCCTGTGGTTGGAAACTACTGTCCCAGAACGGGATTTCGTTGAAGCTCTACAAACTAGCCTCTTGGACGCCTGGACGGAATGTTCGACGTTGATGGGAAGCGAACCCGCAAATTGGTCCTGGGGGGGTCTCCACAAACTACACTTACAGCACCCTCTCCAGTCAATTACAGACGCGGAATGGTCTTTGGAGCCGGTCGCACTAGGTGGTAGCAGTTCTGCTCTCAACTATGCGGACTATCGTCTAGGTGACTTTTCAGTCGTCAGTGGCCCGTCCATACGTATGATCATTGATGTTGGTAACTGGGATGAAAGTCTTTTCATTAATAACCCAGGACAGTCCGGTGTTCCCGGCTCTGTACATTACGAAGATCTGACGTCAGACTGGAGGCAGGGGAAATACAAGCCGCTTGCCTATTCCCAGGCAAGAGTCAAAAATGAAACGTCTTGGAGCATAATGCTCTCGCCTCTTAACCAATGCTAGAGAAGCTTGCCCAAGCGGCAATTGCTCCGAAGCATGCGCGAATATTTGGCTCATATCGGCAGCCTTGAGGAGGTTCTGCATTCGGTGGACTCCAACATATGGCCGGTGTCGTCTAGAGCCCGGCAGTGTCAAACGGCCCTTTTGGAGGTCGAATGCCTCATGATGATGTTCGGGTCGGGCGCCTCAACATTTCCAACGCATGCAGGTAAACTGCTGACAGCCGTTTGACCGAGGTCGCCGCAACCACCGTCCCGGCGGGGACATCACGACGGCCAGAGAGCTCGTTTGGAGTGGAGTCGACTAAGTCATCTTTTCTCAACCCACTCAAAGCTGGTGCCGTCAACCCAAGCAATCAAGCAGAATGGCGATTTTCCGTGCGACGCCACCTTTGCCTTCTTCGAGCCGATCCACCTCGACAGACGCATTCCCAGGCTTTCACCGGACCAATTCTTCGTCTGGAGCAGGAGCGCGATCCGATGCGCAGGATAATCGAACCGCTGTTATTGCAGCCAACGCAGGTAGCGCATGGTCCAGCTTTCGTGCGCGCGGATCGGTACGACCGTGCTTGAGCATGAAGGCGCCCACCTGCTGGGGTGGACCCGCAGAGTCTCGACCTCGGCTGCCCGCGCGCGAACGAGATCGCGCTTGGCTTCGTGGTCTTCACCGGGAACCCATACCACGGTCAGTTCGCCGGCGCGCAGCAGCCTTGGCGAAGATCGGCGAGCGGACGAAAACTCGGCCGCAGGGCTGGCAGCGGGGTTCAAGTCTCCATGTGCGTGTTTCGGACAGTGATTTCAGTAATTCGCGGACCGCGATTCCGCTAAATCCCGGACAGTTTTCGGGAGCGGATTTAGCGGTCGGTTCTTGGCTGCGCCGTTCTGGCAGTTTGGCCTCTCACGATGATGTTGAGAGGGGCCATGCCGAGACGGAAGCAAGCGAGACGAACGAGCGTCAGGGATATCCAAGCGATCTTGCGCCTGACCCATGAGCAGGGTCTTTCGGTGCGTGAGGTGTCGGAACGGCTCAAGATCAGTAAGACGACAGTATCGACCTGTTTGCTGCGGGCGCGGGAGGCCGGGCTGTCATGCTGGCCGCTGCCGCCGGGCCATGACGACGCGACGCTTGAGCGGCTACTGTTCGGCCGTGCCGGTCGTCCGCCGCAAGATCTGAGTGCGTATTTCAGGCGATCGTGAGCACAGATTTCACCGCATCGTGAGCACGGATTTCACGGGATCATGAGCAACGATTTCAGGCGATCGTGAGCACCTTTTCGGAGGTGCTGGACGCTTCGGCCGACAACTCAACCGGTCTACAGGATGCCTCGTTCAAAACGAGGAAGCCTGATGCCAACCCAGAGATTGTCGATGCGCCGGATCAGAGAAGTTTTACGTCTAAGGCATGTCCAGGGCCTGACCGAACGCGTCATCGCGCGCGCGCTCGGGGTGAGCAATGGTGTCGTGCATGGCTATCTGCGGCGCGCCCGTCTTGCCGGGCTGAGCTGGCCGCTGCCTGAAGGGATGGATGACGAAGGCCTTGAGCTGCTGCTGTTCCCAGCGCCGAAGGCGGCGTCGCAAAGGCCCCGGCGGCCGGTGCCCGATTGGAGCTATGTGGAGAAGGAGTTGCGCCGGCGCGGCGTAACACGGGTGCTGCTTTGGGAAGAGTATCGTGCCGCCAATCCCGACGGCTTTGGCTATACCTGGTTTTGCACGACCTTCGAGGCCGGAAAGGGCGCGCGCCCCCGACGATGCGCCAGACGCACCTGGGCGGCGAGAAGGTGTTTGTCGATTTCGCCGGCGATGCCATCGACATCTTCGACCCCATCACCGGCGAAGCGCATCCCATGAAGCTGTTCGTCGCAGCGATGGGCGCCTCGAACTATACCTATGCCGAGGCGTGCCCGAGCGAGAGCCTGTCCGACTGGATCGGCGTGCATGCGAACCTTTTCACCTTTCTGGGCGGCGTGCCGAAGTTCGTGATCTGCGACAATCTCAAGGCCGCCGTCACCAACCCCGATCGCTACGACCCCGGCCTCAACCGGACCTTTGCCGAGATGGCGAGCCATTACGGCACCGCAGTCCTCGCAGCGAGGCCGAGACGCCCGAAGGATAAGGCAAAGGTCGAGGTCGCCGTGCAAATTGCCCAGCGCTGGGTGCTGGCGCGGCTGCGCAATCAGCGCTTCTTTTGTCTGGCGGAGCTGAACGCCGCCATCCGCCTGCTCGTCGCCGAACTAAATGCCCGCCAGATGCGCGGTTTCGGCTCCAGCCGAGCCGAACTGTTCGCCGAAATCGACAGGCCGAAGCTGGGAGAACTGCCAGATCAGCCATACGTCTTTGCGCGCTGGAAGCGTTGCCGCGTCGCGCCCGACTATCATGTCGAGGTCGACGGGCACTGGTATTCCACGCCCTATCGCCTCATCCGCGAGCTCGTCGATGTGCGCATCGCCGACAACACCGTCGAGATCTTCCACAAGGGTCAGCGGATCGCCAGCCACGCCCGTGCGCCCAACCGGCGCGGCCATACGACCGTTGCCGATCACATGCCGAGCGCGCATCGCCGCTACGGCAAGTGGACGCCGGGAGGATTGATCGCGGCGGCGAGAGGATCGGGCCTTCCACCGCCGCCTTCTTCCAGGCTGTCATCACTGACCGGCCGCATCCCGAACAAGGCTTTCGCACCTGTCTCGGCATGCTGGCGCTGACCCAAGAGCTACGGCAACGCGCGCGTCGACGCAGCCTGCCAACGCGGCATCCTCATCAAGGCACGCTCCGTCGCCTCGATCCGTTCGATCCTCAAGACCGGCCTTGATCGCGCTTTCCTCGACGAGGCACCCGATCACCAACCCCTGCGCCACGGCAACATCCGCGGTCAGGGCTATTTCCACTGAACCATGGAGTTCTCAATGCTCACCCATCCCACCCATGAACGGCTGGTCGCACTCGGCCTGGCCGGAATGGCCAAGGCCTTCGAGGAACAGCGACGATCGCCGGATCTGGAGGCCCTGTCGTTCGAGGAGCGCATCGGTCTTCTTGTCGACCGCGAAGCCGCCGAGCGCGACACCAAACGGCTCACGACGCGCCTCAAATTCGCCGCGCTGCGCCAGAGCGCATGCGTGGAGGATGTCGATTTGCGCACCCCGCGCGGCATCGACCGCGCCGTCTTCGCCAGGCTCGTCGCCGGCGACTGGATCGATCGACACGAGAACTTGCTGGTCACGGGCGCGACCGGCCTGGGCAAGAGTTGGCTTGCCTGCGCGCTTGGCCACAAGGCTTGCCGCGACAATCGATCGGTGCTCTATCATCGCGTCCCGCGCCTGTTCGAGGCGCTCGCCCTGGCGCGCGGCGACGGGCGCTATGGACGGCTGCTCAAGACGCTCGGGCGCGTTCAACTCCTCATCCTCGACGACTGGGGCCCGTCGGTTCTCAATGCGGCCGAGCCGCGACCTGCTGGAGATCCTCGACGATCGCCATGGCCGTGCATCCACAATCGTCACCAGCCAAATCCCCGTGCAGCACTGGCATGACGTCATCGGCGATCCCACCCTCGGCGACGCGATTCTGGATCGCCTCGTCCACAACGCTCACCGCCTTCAACTCACCGGAGAAAGCATGCGAAAATACAACGCCCGCGCCCACGCTCTTGACGCAGCCGCAAACACCTGAATCAATGAACAGGTCGGTCGAAGCGGCTGCTCATGATCGCGTGAAATACCTGCTCACGATCAAATGAAATGAGCGCTCACCATCGCGTGAAATGGCCGCTCACAATCAGCGAAATGCGCAATCTGAGCGAACCGGACTTTGCGCTGATCGCCCGGGAGTTGAAGCGCAAGGGAGTGACGCTGACGCTGTTGTGGCAGGAGTATCGCGCCGCCGATCCCGACGGCTACGGCTACACCTGGTTCTGCGAGCACTTCGCCGCTTTCGAGCGCCGGACGAGCGCGACATTCCGCAACCGGCATGCAGCGGGCGCGGTGATGCAGACGGACTATGCCGGGCAGACGGTGCCGGTGATCGATCCGGCGACCGGCGCCATTTACCCGGCGCAGATTTTTGTCGCGGTGCTGGGTGCCTCCAATCTGACCTTCGCCTTTGCCAGCTCCAGCCAAAAGCTGCCGGACTGGATCGAGGGCCAGGTGCGAGCGCTCGCCTTCTTCGGCGGCGTCACCAGAGCGATCGTGTGCGACAACCTGAAGGCCGGTGTCGTCAAGGCGCTGTGGTTCGAGCCGACGCTGAACGCGACCTTTGCCGCGATGGCCGAGCATTACGACACCACCATCCTGCCGACCCGCAGCCGCAAGCCGCGCGACAAAGGCAAGGTCGAGGGCGCGGTGCTGATCATCGAGCGCTGGATCCGGGCACGGCTGAGGAACCGGTCCTTCTTCTCGCTCGCCGAGCTCAACGCGGCGATCGCCGAACTGCTCGAGGAGCTGAACAATCGGCCGATGCGCCATGTCGGCCAAAGCCGCCGCGAACTGCCGCCTGGCGCGAACTGGCCGAACGGAACAACGCCAACGAGCTCAGCCGTGACGAGTGGCTCGGCCTGATGCTCGACCGCGAGGTCGCCATACGGGCCGACAACCGCGTCCGGAACCGGCTCGCCTCAGCCAGGCTGCGCTTTCCCGAAGCCTGCATCGAGGACATCGACCTTGCCGCGCCGCGCGGGCTCGACCGGCGCAGCACCATGGCGCTCGCGCAGGGTGAATGGCTGAAGGCGCATGAGAACCTGATCGTCACCGGCCAGACCGAACCGGCAAGTCGTGGCTGGCCTGCGCCTTCGGCCGGCAAGCGGCACGGCTCGATCATTCCGTCCTCTATGTGCGCGTGCCGCGCCTGTTCGGTAAGCGGGCAGCTGAAGCCGTTCAGCGCTGGTAATTCCATGGCATGAGGGCGTCGATATCGCTGTTTGGCCAGCCATTGGCAATGCGCTCGAGGGTCAGGGTGAGCCAGGCGTGCGGATCGACCTGATTCATCTTGGCGGTGGTCAGCAGGGTGGCGATGGTGGCCCATGTCCGTCCGCCGCCGTCGCTGCCCGCGAAGAGGCTGTTCTTTCGGGTAATTGTCATCTCGGGGTCATTCTGCCCATGTTGGGCAGGAGGTCGAGGTCCATTACCGTTGGCACCCGTATTTCGGACATCGGCTTCGCTGCGAGAACAGCGAAGAGCGCGCCAACGGCCGGATCATTCATCTCGTCGTCGCGCCCGGGCATGTCATTACCGCTCCGGCCTGGATGATCGATCCCGTGGCTTGCGCGGCGATGGACCTGGGCTCCCCGCGCGTATCGCTTGCCGCGCTGCTTGAGCTTCACAAGCTCTTGATCGAACGCCGTTTCCGGCGAGGCTGTCCGGATGGTTTCACCATCGCGGAGGCGCAACATGAGAACCCTGCCACCACCGACACGATCTCTCGTGGTCGTTCGCCAACTCAGCTTGCCGCTCGACTCGCAGAAGCTGAACGGGCTGAGTTCAGCGCAACGGACCATAGTGATCGTCCGGCTCGCCAACGTATTGATGGCCGCCGCCGGCGTGGCAACGGAGGAGGAGAGCTGCGATGACGAGCGGTAATCTGATTCCGACTGCCGTCCTCAAGCGCAAGGCTGTCGTCTATGTGCGTCAGTCCACTCAGGCGCAGGTCCAGCTCAACCTTGAGAGCCAACGTCGGCAATATGAGCTTGTCGACGTCGCGCGGCGCTGGGGATTCCGCAAAGTAGAGGTGATCGACGAGGATCTGGGACGAACCGCAAGCGGGGCTGTGGAGCGTCCCGGTTTCGAGCGCCTGGTCGACGATCTGTGCACCGGCCATGTGGGCGCCGTGCTTTGCCTGGAGGCGTCCCGCCTGTCGCGCAACGGGCCGGACTGGCATAGGCTGCTCGAGTTGTGCGGCGAAGTTGATGCACGCGTGATCGATCTGGACGGAGTCTACGATCCGGGATTGCCGAACGACCGCCTGCTGCTCGGTATGAAGGGCAGCATCAGCGAGTTCGAGCTCGGCGTGCTGCGTGCCCGCATGTACGAGGCCGCCCGCGCCAAGGCACAGCGCGGGGAACTGCGCATCTCCGTGCCTTTCGGCTATGTCTGGCACCGCGATTACGGTCTCGGGTTCGATCCCGACATGCGCCTGCAGGAGACCATTCGCCTGATATTCGCGCGCTTCCGCGAACTCGGCAGTGCGCGCCAGGTCCTGATCTCGATGATCGACGATGACGTGCATTTCCCCAGACCCTCCGACGGCAAGAAGATGGTGTCCTTCGACTGGGTTCCGATCCGCTACCGCAACGTGATCTCGATCCTGAAGAACCCATTCTACGCCGGCGCCTATGTCTATGGTAAGAGCGAGAAGCGCACTGAGATCGTCGATGGCCGCGTTCGCAAGAGCTATGGCCATTACAAGCCGGCTAGCGAGTGGGCGGTGGTGCTCAACGACCATCACGAAGGCTACATCGGATGGAGCGAGTACGAACGGAACCAGGAACTGCTCGCGGCCAACGCTTATGGCAAAGCCGGCGGCGTCAAGTCGGGCCGCGGCGGTCGCGCACTGCTCCCCGGTCTCATCTCCTGTGGTCGATGCGGGCGAAGACTGGTTGTCATGTATGCCGGACGCGGCCAAGGTTATCCGGTATATCGCTGCGAGCGCGGCAACCTCATGATGGCCCAGGCGCGATGCATGTCGTTCAACGGCTTTCGCACCGACGCGGCGGTGACCCGCGAAGCGCTGGAGGCGGTTGCGCCGATGGCGATCGAAGCGGCGTTGGAGGCTGAACGGATGCAGCTGGAGAGCGAAGCCAAGCGGCGGCAGATGATCGAGATGGACCTGCAGCAGGCGCGTTATGAGGCATCGCTCGCCGAGCGCCGCTATGCCGCTTGCGACCCGGAGAACCGGCTTATTGCGGCCCAGCTCGAGAGGAGTTGGG
>NZ_JAMYPW010000074.1:0-18302 GCF_040320565.1 Mesorhizobium sp. M0664 | reverse complement strand
GGCGAGGAGGTCGCGTCGACCTTAATCAAGACGCTTCGGTGCGAGTGGATCCACGGCTTCATCGCCGACTTCTTCAACACTATCGACCTTTAGCGGCATTCTGCAGGCCGACGCCTATCGCGGCTATAACCCGTTGTTCAAAGTGGGCCGCGATCCCGGTCCGCTGACCCAGGCGCTGTGCTGGGCGCAGGCGCGGCGAAAGTTCTTCGTGCTTGCCGACATCGCTACCAATGCCAAGCGCGGCAAGGATGCCGCACCGATCTAGCCGATCGCGCTCGAGGCGGTCAAACGAATGGACCTGCTGTTTGATATCGAGCGCGACATCAGCGGTCTTGCCGCCGACGAACGCCTGCAACGACGCCAGCAGCAAAGCCGGCCGATCGCAGAGGCGCTTGAGGAATGGATGCGGAGCGAGCGGGAAAGACTGTCCCGAAGCTCTCCGGTTGCTGAGCCAATCGACTATGTGCTGAAGCGCTGGGACGGCTTCACGTCCTTCCTCGGCGACGGCCGGTTTTGCCTGACCAACAACGCCGCCGAACGCGCAGGAAAGCTTGGTTGTTTGCAGGCTCCGATCGCGGTGCCGATCGGGCCGCCTTCATGGCGACGCTGATCAACACTGCCAAGCTCAACGACGTCGATCCGCAGGCTTGGCTGGCCGATGTCCTCGCCCGCGTCGCCGACACGTCGATCACACGGCTCGAGGACTTGCTTCCCTGGAATTGGAGCCCTTTGACGATCACAGCAGCTAAAGCCTGATCTGGCCCATTGGGCTCACATGCAAACCGGATCGTTGAGGCCGCCAGATGGGATATCGCAACTCCGCTCTTTACACTCTCAAATACGTGGCCGAGATGCTCGAAGAGGACGAAGACTTTTTGCGCGGTTGCTCGATCGAGATGTTCTCGGAAGACGGTTGCCTGAGCGCCTACGACGGCTATCCCGCAACCGAATTAAGCGAAACTGTCGTCCTCTTCACCCAAGACGGCATCGACAACCTTCGGCATCGTCGACGAGCGCAGGGCTACCGGTGATGCTTCGCCCAAACCTGCGGCAGGAAATCTCTCGAGACCATAGCATCGCGGCCTTGGCCGTATGGATACTCTCGTGGGGTCGGGCCTCCGGGTTCGCTTTCTAACTTCGCGCCGCCTCACGCGGGGCGCAGCGAGTTCAAGTGCTGCGGTCGTCCTCGCCTCAAACGGCGACGACTTCGCGCGTCGTTTGGCTTAGTTGAAGACCGCGACGGACGCTGGCACCACGACGTCGTCGCGCACTTTTTTTGAGCTTCTCGAGCCCTCCGTGCCCGGTCAGATGCATGGCTGTCATCGTTTTCGGCACCATGCACTATGCCCCTCTCTGGCGTATTCGCTGAGCTCGTCGTTCAGTTCAAGAAGCACCGATGGGAGGATGTATTGGGATCATTCCTCTGCGGCGCCCCTGGCCCTGGCCAACCACGTCTACCATCTTCGGCAGCCCGAACGGATGAGCTTCGGCCAGCGACAGGACCGGTGTCACGCACGCATCGCTGTCCGCGAACAGCTCCGTCCATTCGGCAAGGGGCCGCGACTTCAAACGTTCGGCTAATCCCCTCTTTGCTTCGGGCCAACCTTCCTTGCGCTCCATCAACGACGAGAGCTCGACCCAGCCGAGCTTCCGGCCGATTTCGGCGATGAACTTCGGTTCGAGCGCGCCGACCGCGATCCACTTTCCATCCGACGTGCTGTACGTATCGTAGGTCGGCATCCCGCCGCCCAGGGAACCCCGCCAGGATTCCTCGGAATGGCCGCCAAGGATCGTCGCAGCCGAGATGTCGGAAAGAAGGTACCTGATGCCGTCGGTTATAGAGAGATGGATGTGCTGCCCCTGCCCGGTCCTTCCCCTTTCTAGGAGAGCCGCCAATATGGCTGACACCGCAAGCGTTCCGCCCGCCGCATAGTCGCCAAGTAGGTTCTGCGGAACGACGGGCTTGTTATGTTCGTCGCGGATGAGAGAAAGTGCGCCGGAGAACGCCAGATAGTTGATGTCGTGTCCCGCCCTTGCCGCGTGAGGCACGTCTCGACCGTAGCCAGTGATCTCGCAGAGCACCAGCCGAGAATTGCGAGATTTCAGGACGTCCCAGCCAAGGCCGAGAGCCTCGAGCTTGCCGGGCCGCATTTCGCTGATAAAGACGTCCGCAGTGCCGACGCGTTCGAGCAGATCAGCCCGATCCGTCTCGGACTTGAGGTTCAGCAAAAGACGAGATTTCCCCCTGGCGAGGGCGTCGTTGGGACCGCCGCGTCCCGCGAGCATCGGATCGTCAGCCGCCCCGGCGTACTCCGGTTTCGCCTGCAAGGGATTCACGACGGAAACCACTTCGGCGCCCATGTCGGCAAGCACCATAGATGAGAACGGTCCCGGCGCATTTACCGATATGTCCATCACCCTGATGCCAGTCAAAGCTGTCTTCATCCTCGAGCGTCTCCAGCGACAATCATGACCTCGTCACTGATCTTTAAGATAGTGATGTGCGACAACGAATACATCTCCGAGGCGCCGTGCCAGTGGGATGTCTGGCCGGGATCATCGCGACGCCCCTGCCTTCATGACCTGCTCTCGGGACGCATCTCCCAGATCCCCTTTCCTGACCCCGCCGCGAGGATCTGATCGAACTTTCACGTGCATCGTGGTGCGCGAGCCACTGGCAAATTGACCAGGCAGGCTCCAGCCTGTCGCGCCTGACTGTTCTCTCAACCGCTGAAGTGTGATCCGCCTGCCCATGTATTGCCTGGCGGTCAGGCTGGCCCGAGGATCGCAACAGGCTCACCCAGGATAGCCTCGTTGATCTCGACGCCAAGTCCAGGACCGCAATCGTGCGGCAGGCGTATCTCGCCATTCACGACAGGAAGCGGGTTCTTCACAATCGGCAGATCGTCACTGACGTAGTCGTAGAGGCCGAACACCAGATTCCTGGGCAGCGTATGGCCTAGGTGTGTTACGCACGCGAGGAGGATGCCGGAACCATAGTAGTCCTCGATCCGAACCGGGATACCCAGCATGTTGGCAAGCTGCATCGCCTGTCTGGTCGCCTCGATGCCGCCGATGCAGGACGTTTTCAGGGATGCGACATCGATGATTTGATCCTCCACCCCCTGGAGGAACCGCCGAGGGCTGTCGATCACCTCGTCGAGCATAATCCGGACTCCGGTGCGCTGGGCGACGGTACGGCACTCCTCGTAGCTCTCGCAGGGGTTCTCGATCATCGGCGAGAGTTCGCGCAGCGCTTTGATCACGCGGATCGCGTCGTCGACCAGCCAGCCGCGATTAGAATCGTACCAAAGGCGTTCGTGAGGAAAGGCGAGTTCTTCCACCATCCGGATGGTGTGGATATCTTCGTGCACCTCGCCGGCTCCGACCTTGATCTGAAACCGTGAGTAGCCCTTCTTCCGCTCCGCTTCGAAGGCGGCGATTGTCCGTTCGCGCGTACCGATGCGTATTACCGAAAGGACGGGCAAAGATTCCGAGACGCGCCCGCCCCACAGGTCGATGAGCGGTAAGTCGTGGGCCTTAGCGGCCAGGTCCCAAAGCGCCATCTCCAAAGCGGTCTTCGCGTTCCCGTGCCCCCTGAGCGCCCCGGATATGTCTTTCAGGATGGGAGCGATCTGCCGAGGGTCGCGGCCCAGGACCACCGGAGCGACGTGACGGATTCCCTCTCGGGCTCCAGCGGACAGTTCCGGCAGATAGTACGGCGGCGCGGAGGAAACCTCGCCCCAGCCAATCAGTCCGCCATCCGTCTCGATCTTCACGACGAGCACATCGAGCGCTGGATTGATCGACTGGCTGGCGACGTACCGCGTGAGTTCCATGCCGACGTCAATCGGCACAGAGTAGAGTGTTATCCGTTTGATGCGCATGGGTGTTACCTCTTCTTCAGGGCGATGCCTTGGCCAGCAACCGCCGGGATTTCCTGTCCGGACTGCGCCTGGAGTATCTGTTCGAGCCGCTCCGCGACCAAAGGCCGCCAGTTCTCCGGTCGTCGCTCCATCAGGTTGAACCCGAGACACTTCACCTCGTTCGTGGCTGCCAGCTCGTTCGTCTCCGACTTCCAGATGTGGTGGAAGAGGACGAAGCGCTTGTTGTCCACGCCGATGAGCTGCGTGGTGATATGGATCGGCGTGCCCAACGCCAGCTCGTTGATGTAGTGAACGTGGTTTTCAACGATGACGTACTCATGGCCATCGCGCGCTTCCATCGTGCTGTCAGGACCGTTCAGCCAGTTCCAGAAAGCCCAGTTCGCATGGTCACCTATGGTCAGATAGTGCGCGACATTCACGTGCTGGAAGACGTCGATCCACTCTTCCCGGACTTTCGTCCGGAACAGCGTAAGCGGCGATTCGATATCGCCTGTCCAGAGCAACGGGGCATCATAGACTTCCGCCATTGTCAGCGTCCTTTCCAGTTAGGTGCGCGCTTCTCCGATAGAGCTGCCATCCCTTCGGCTGCGTCCTCGCTCGCATAGACGCGTCTGTACACGGGCAGATCAGCCTCCCGCATGATCCGGTAGGCTTCCCGTTCGCCGTGCCCTTCGGTCGCCCGGTCGATCTCCTTGATCGCCTGCAACGAGAGAGGCGCCGATGCGGCTATCCGATCGGCAAGCTCGCGCGCGGCCGACATCAGCTGGCCGCCGGGCACGACCTCATTCACGAGACCCCAGCTCTCCAGCATGTGCACGCTGACTTGCCTTCCGGTGAACAGCATTTCCATCGCTATGGGCCGTGGAAGCCGGCGCGGAAGACGGATCACGCCGCCAGCATCGGCAACGAGACCGATGGCCGCTTCGGTGAGGCCGAATTTCGCATGCGAGGCCGCGACGACCAGGTCGGCAGCCAGTGCAAGCTCGAACCCGCCGCCGAGTGCCAGCCCGTTCACCGCCGCGATTACGGGCTTCTTCAGGGCCCAGTACTCCGTGAGGCCAGCGAACCCGCCGATGCCCTGGTCGGCGTCCGGCGCTTCACCCTCGGCAGCCGCCTTGAGGTCCCAGCCCGCAGAAAAGAACCTGTCGCCGCCGCCTGTGATAATAGCGACCGAGAGGCTGTCGTCTTCGCTGAGGGTGCGGAACGCCTCGCCCAGCTCCTTCGACGTCGCGGCGTTGATAGCGTTCGCCTTCGGCCGGTCGAGAACGATCTCGAGTACGCGACCGCGTCTTTCTGTCTTAACCGAGGAACTCACGCACGCCACTCCATGATCGAACGCCTCGCCTTTCCGACCAGGTCCCAGAGAGCCATGTCGACGACCGACTTCGTCGGCTTGTGTCCGCGCATCGCGAAAGTGATCTCCTCCATCCGTGCGCGGTGGTTGCGTGGCTCAGCGCCGAGAAGGATCGGATGAGGTCCAGACCCGCGCGTGCCGTCTGCGGCGACGTCGGCAGGTAATAGCCAGGCGGGGTCATCGTCTCGCCCCAGCCGACGAGCCCCTCGTCCGTGTCGATGCGCAGTACAGTGGTTTCGAGCAGGATCGAGATCTTGAGGCGTGGGTGTAGCAGGTATCGACGCCCCACTTGTCGAGGACGACCCGGCAGGCCGCGAGTCCAGTGATCTTCACTTCTACGCCTCCACTTTGGGAGGCAGGAGGACGAGGCTGCCGACATGCTTCTTCTCGAAGAACTCCAACTGAGCGGCGTGGATCTGATCCAGCGGCCAGGACTTCGTGCTGAACGGTTTGATCCGGCCGGAGACGACCAGGTCGATGAGCCGCAGGAACGTCTCGCGCAGGTAGACCGTGGAACCAAACAGGGACAGGTTCTTGAGATAGAGCGTCCGCAGGTCGAGATCGACCTTCGGGCCGCCGATGGCCCCTGCCGTCACGTAGCGACCGCCACGGCGCAGCAGTTTCAGGAGATCGGGGAACTGGTCGCCGCCGACCACGTCTGCCACGAGGCTAAGCTTCCTGCCGCCTGTGATCTCCAGCACTGCGGAGACGAGGTCCGGTGTCTCGCGGTCGATCACGTGATCGGCGCCCAGTTCGGAGACGGCCGCCATCTTCGACTTGCCTGCAACCGCAATGGCGGTCGCGCCGAGAGCCTTCAGGATCTGCACCAGGAACGTGCCGACGCCGCCGGAGGCGCCTGTGACGAGCGCAAGATCGCCTGCCTTCGCGCCGGCCATCGAGAGCATGTTCATGGCCGTGCCGCCCGAGCAGGGAAGGGTCGCAAGAGCCGTATCTAACAGCGGAAAGTCCTTCGGGACCGAGACGGCATTCACGGACGGGACGGTGGTGAACTGGGCGAACGCGCCGTCGTGCTCGGACCCCAAGAAGCCCGCGCTGTCGAACCCTTCGATATCTTCCGGATCGCGGATGTAGGGATCACAGACGACACGTTCACCAATCCGGCTCGCGTCCACGCCCTCGCCGACCGCCACGATGTAGCCGACGGCATCCGCGCCCTGGATGCGCGGGAACGTGAGGCCGCCCTCCCATTCACCCATGCCCTTCTCGGCCACCCCGAAACCGCTCTTGCCGCCTTCCGCCGTTGTGGTGCCCGAACTGACCTGCTTGTTGTACCAGCCGGTGCGCGTGTTGATGTCCGTGTTGTTCATGCCAGCGGCAGTCACGTTGACGAGAACCTCGCCGGGACCAGGCTGGCGAACGGGGGCATCGTCGCGAACGACCAGCTTGTCGAGGCCGCCATGACCGACCAGGTGCACGGCCGTCATCTTGTTCGGTGTCATGTTCACGCTCCTCTCGCTCGCATGAGCTGTCGGCTTATGATGTGACGCTGTATCTCGGAGGTTCCCTCCCAGATGCGCTCGACGCGAGCGTCACGGTAGATACGTTCGAGCGGCAGGTCGGCCATCACGCCCATGCCGCCGCAGGTCTGGATGGCCTGGTCGGCCACGCGCCCGAGCATCTCGGAGCACCAGACCTTTGCCATGGCGCAGTCCTCGGCGATCGTCGGAGCGTGATGATCCACCTTCCACGCCGTGTTCATCAGCAAAAGGTCGCCGATGCGGATGTCGGTCGCCATGTCGGCGAGCGGGAAGCTAATACCCTGGAACTTGCCGATTGGCAGCCCGAACTGCTTCCGCTGGGCCGCGAAGTCGACAGCGACCTCGAAAGCACGTTCCGCGCGGGCAACGCAGACGGCTGCCACCGTCAGGCGGCCCGGCCCGAGCCAGTCGCTCACCACCTTGAAACCCTCGCCTTCGCCGCCGACCATCTGCCAATCGCCGACGCGGACGTTGTCGAAGTTCAGGATGTTGTTGTAGTAGCCGCGGTGACCCATGTGGTCATAGCCCCTCGCGACTTCGAGACCGGGCGCGTCGAGGTCCACGAGGAAGCACGAGATGCGCTTGCGGGGACCGTTCGACGTCTCTTCCGCCCCGGTCGCCGCGAACAGGATCACGAAATCCGAGTTCTGGGCATTCGAGATGAAGTGCTTCGTCCCGTTGATGATCCAGTCGCCGCCGTCCTTGACGGCGCCGGTCTTCATACCCTTGAGATCGGAGCCCGCGTCCGGCTCCGTCATGGCGATGCATTCCCGCTTCTCGCCCCGCATCACGGGTTCGAGGAAGTGGGCAATTTGCTCTCCCTGGCACCCCGCGAGGATGTTGTTTGGCCGACGAACGCACTCGGCCAAGGCCAGGGATGCGCGTGACAGCCCTTTCTCGACGAGCGTGAAGGACACGCAATCCAGTGCGGCTCCCCCCACGCTTTCTGGCATATTGCAGGCGTGAAGTCCGAGTGCCATCGCCTTGCGGCGGATGTCGAGTTCCAGTTCGCGCGGCAGTTCACTCGTCCGCTCCAGCAACGCTTCATGCGGGATGAGCTCGGTTTCGCAGAAGTTACGGACCGTTTTGGAGAGCATCTCCTGCTCTCCCGTCAGAGAGAAGTCCATCAGTCCAACCCTTCGTAACGAGCATTGGCGTGATCGAGGGCAGCGCGCAGCCCCTTCTCGGCGGTCATGCGGCTGAACTCGGCATATTCCGGCACAGGCTGCGCGCCCATGATGGCGACCTGCTCAAGGTAGTAGTCGGTCGCGGTGCGAAGCCCTTGCATCTCGTAGACGCGGTTCAGATACATCTTGTGCATCCGCTGCATCTCGCGCGGCAGCCGTGCCATCAATGTGGCCTTACGGTGGGTTGCCTCCGCGAGCTGGTCCGGCTCGACCACCTCGGTGACCAGGCCCATTTCCTTCGCCTGGGCCGCGGTCAGCTCCCGGCCGGTCAGCAGAAGGTCCTTGGCGGTCTTCATGTTCACCACCCAAGGCAGGAACATGCAGTGCCCAGACACGCCATAGCGGACCTCGTTGTAGCCCATTCGGGTGTCCGAGGTGACGATCGAGACGTCGCAGAACAGGGAGAGCTCGAACCCCTTGCCGATGGCGTACTTGTGGATCGAGGCTATGACCGGCTTGGTGACGGTCCACGGAGTGGTGAACTCCTCGAACTGGTGGATATAATGGGCGCGGTACTCGTAGATCGACGTGCGGTCCTCCGCGGCGTCTTCATCAAGATCGTGTCCGGCGCAAAATCCCCGGCCGTTGCCGCGGATGACGATAACGTTGACATTGTCGTCGTGGTCGGCGCGCAGAAGGCCTGCCTGAAGTTCGGCGATAAGCCTCAGGTTCATCGCATTCAGCTTCTCCGGCCTGTTCAGCGTCAGCCAGCAGACGTGTTCGGAGTCCACCTCGTAGACGAGGTGCTTGTAATCGGTGGTTTCAGGCGTGATACCCTGCATGGCCTTCCCCTTCGTGTTAGGCGACACACTTCTTGCGGTGTGCAAGCTTCAGAACCACGTCCACGGCGAGAGCGCCTTCTCGGCCGACCAGGATCGGGTTGATTTCGATTTCCTCGGCACCTTCGGCGATGGCGAAGAGGCCGAGGGCCTCCAGCGTGTCGAGCAGCGCCTCGCGGTCGCCCGCGGGACGGCCCCGCCATCCCTTGAGGCGCTCGGCCACTTTCAGGCGGTCCAAGGCACGCGAAAGTTCTTCCCGTCGGAAAGGCGCAGCGACCAGAGTGCTGTCGTTCCAGAGCTCGGCCTCTACTCCGCCGCCGGCGATCATCATGACGGGACCGACGGAGGGATCGAAAGTAACGGAAGCCATGACCTCGCCAACCGTGTTCGCCGCCATCGCCTCTACAAGGACGAGGTTCAACGGAATGTTTGGTGCGAGGCGGCCCATGTCCGATCGCATCTTCTCGACCGCGTCCCGCACGTCCTGGGCCGAGGACAAGCCGATGCGAACCGCACCGATCTCGGACTTGTGAAGGAGGCGGGAGTCGAGAGCTTTGAGAACGACCGGGAAGCCGATTTCGGCGGCAACTTCGTGGGCGTTCTCGGGATTGGACACTCTCGACTTGGGAACCCGCATTCCAGCCCCTGCCAGCAACGACTTGGCTGATGCCTCGTCTTGATAGGTGCCGGCTTCAGGAACGATCGACGGGGCGGCTGTCAGCTGCTCCAGACCTGCGGCATTCAGCTCTTCGCGGCGCTCGCGCCACCAGACACCGTGCGACACCGCACGCATGCACTCCTCCAGGCCCTGCATGGCGGCAAGGCCGAGGCTCTGGGTGTGATCCCGGGCGTGGGCCGGGAAGCAGTCGATCATGGGGGCCAACTGCATGGCGGCGACGTCGCGGCCTCGGCAGGCTGCGCCGAGCGCTTCGACCTGCGCGGCGTATTCACTGATGTCCCACATGCCTTCGCGGGGATAGTTCTGCACCATCAGGGCGGCGTCGTAGCCTTCGTCGAGCAGCGCCGAGTAGATGGCCGTCTGACGGTCCTTGTCGTTCCAGGCGCCCATGGTGACATCCTGCGGATTGCCAGGCGTTGCCATCAAGGGAAGGACTTCCCGCAGACGGGCGACCCGGTCCCCGGTCGGCTGAGGAAGCTCGAATCCTGCGGCGCTGAGGTGGTCGGCGAGCATCACGCCCAGCACACCGGACACAGCCGCCACGAGAACCCTGCGTCCCTTGGGCACCTGCCCCGAGTGGAAGAGCTTCAGCGTCTCGAAGAATTCGGATTCCGAGTTGGTGGAGACGATGCCCAGCCTGTCGAAGAGTGCCTCCCAGGCAGCCCCTGCCCCGGTCATCGACGCGGTATGGGAAGCTGCCGCCTGCGCGCCTGCAGCCGTCTTGCCGAACTTGATGGCGACGATCGGCTTGCCGAGCTTGAGCGCCTTCGCCGCAGCCTCGCGGAGGACCGAGACATCTCGAAGGCTTTCAAAGGATAGGCCGATAGCGGTGACGCGCGGGTCGTCGAGCAGGTAGTCAACGCAGGCTTCCATGCCGGTAATCGCCTGATTGCCACCACCGACAAGATGCGTGATCGGCAGACCTCGATCGGAGAATACCGCGTCGCACAGAAGGCCACCGCCCTGGCTCACGACGGCGACGCCCTTCTCGACCGAGTGAACCCCGAACTGGTCCATCATGGCTGCCATCGGATCGACGAAGTTGACCAGTCCGACGGCGTTGGGGCCGAGCATGGCCATGTCGCCAGCCGCGGCGACGAGCTCCGCCTGCAGGTTGCCGCCGTCAGCCCCCGTCTCGGCGAATCCGGCGGCGTTGCAAACGATTGCTCTGCAGCCTTTGGCACGGAGCGATCCGACCGCTTCCAGCGCGAATTCACGGCGGATTGCGATAAAAGCCAGATCCGGCGCCTGCGGAAGCGCCTCGATCCAGGGGAAGCAAGGAAATCCTTGCAGGGTCTCGTATTTGGGATTCACCACCCAGGTGTCTCCGGAGAAGCCGAGGTCGCGGTGGTACTTCAATGCGGGATTGAGATTGCTGCCCCCGATGAACACGACTGACTTGGGGCGGAAGAGGGCATCGAGGGGCTGTGTCATCTGGTTTCCGGGATAAGAAGCTTGCCTGAAGCATAGTGATCTGCTTCCTTCCCCGGATGATCCCAGCAGACACAAAAATGACCTGAATGAACATGAAGTTGGTAACTATCGTAATCGGCGAAGGCTTCCCGCTTCTGTCGCTTTCGCTCATCACGGAACCGCTCCGGCTGGCGAATCGAGAAAGCCAGGGACCGGTCTTTCGCTGGCGCATCCTGAGCATCGATGGAACGACCCCGCGGTCCTCTTCAGGGCATGCACTGGAGATACATGGCGGGCTGGACGAAGCGCCGACCGACGCGGTGATCCTGCTCGCCTCCTACGCCCCCGACCGCATGAAGACCGACACGGTGTTGAGCTGGCTCAGGCGGCGCGCCCGAAGCGGATGCCTGATGGGCTGCGTCGATACGGGCGCCCTGATCTTCGCCGAAGCGGGGCTTCTCGACAGGAGGCCGGCTGCTGCGCACCACGAAGCGATAGTCGGGTTCCGAGAAAGCCGCGGCGAAGCCTTCTTCGCCGATCGACTGTTCGATTTCGATCATGATCGCTGCTCAAGCGCTGGCGGAGTCGTAACGATCGACATGACCCTGGCCATGATTTCGCATTTTGAAAGCAAACGATTGGCGCGTCGTGTCACACAAATTCTGAACTATCGACCTCTGGACTCGGAACGGGCGGATGGATCGTTCGGGTTCGACTGGTCGATCCCTCGCCTCGACCGGTCGCTGGCGAAGGCTGTTGAGATGATGATTGCTAACATGGAATTACCGCTTCCGATCAGGGAGATCGCCAACCGCCTGGAGGCCAAGGAATGGAAGCTTCGTCGGCTCTTCCTCCGGCATCTTGGACAATCGCCGCGGGCCTACTACTTGGAGCTGCGCCTGGATCGCGCACGCAATCTCTTGCGAAATTCACGCGAGCGGGTAGGCAACATCGCCCTCATCTGCGGATTTCCGGCAAGCGAAAGCCTGAGCCGCGCCTATCGAAAACGGTTCAAGGTGGCTCCGAGCCTCGACAGATCGCTTTATGGGTCGGACCAATCTGACGAAGCTTTCGCCAAGAGAAACAACCACAGGTCGTCATGAGTCCTAAGCGCCTAGGCGATCAACCCTGCATACCTGTCCGGAGGGCCAATTAGGCCCGCGGATCCAGGGAGACAACCGAATCCGCCGCTGGTCTGAACCACGGACAGGAAGAATGGTCTCTTCCTCCTGAGCCCTTGCCCGCCGAAAGCGTTGGTGCAGCCGTCCCGGACGGCGACCGCATGTGAGTTGGACCAGGCTCGGAAAATACGCCGCGCCGCGTCAACGCAGTTGGGCTCAAACCCTGGAAGCTCCGCCAATAGAAAAAGAAGAATTATGCGCCTTTCATATCACTTGACCTGAAACTCGTCATGTGAGCGGCGGATCAGCCGCAACACCCGACGGTCCGCTATCCGTTTGACCAACCTTCCCATCAGGATGTCGTGGTTGACCCGGTCGAAGAACCTCTCCAGGTCAATGTCCACCACAAAACTACGGCCTTCCTGCACGTAGGCTTGCGCACGCAGCACCGCATCGTGCGCACTCCGTGCGGGCCGGAAGCCGTAGCTCGCCTCCGAGAAGGTTGGATCGAACAGCGGTTGCAGGACCTGCAGCATGGCCTGTTGGATGAAGCGGTCGAGCACGGCCGGGATGCCGAGCTCGCGCTCGCCCCCGCCGGGCTTGGGGATCGCCACCGACGCACCGGCTGCGGCTGATAGCGCCCCGCGAGCAACTCCTCGCGCAGGCACGGCCAGTGCCCACGCAGATGGCCGGACAGCTCTTCGACCGTCATCCCGTCGATGCCGGGACTGCCCGCATTCTGTCGAACACGCTTCAACGCGGCCAGAAGGTTCTGGCGTTCGCACACCGTCTCCATCAGGCCGCCACTGCCCAGGCGCTCGTCTCCGCTCCCAGCCGAGGCCACTTCCACACGCAAGCGCGGCCCTTGCGGCTTCACCGCGCCGGCCGTTTGTGCGCTCGGACTTTGATCCGACTTCTGTGACATGGCGTCCTCGAGGTTCGCGGGCGATTCGCCTTCGACGTTCGGCCCTTCGCGGCTACCCGCTACTATGGCCTCTGCTGACTTCTCGCTCCGCCGACCTCACGGTCATCGTCGCCCTTTCAGGCGTCAGGCGAGATCTCCCCGGGTAAGAACATCGGCCTTCGCTGCACGACCGCCGGATCTACGTCGCCTCGCCTTGGTCACAACGGTTTCGCGGTTATTGTCGATGCTCGATGGGTCTGCGAGCAGGCCCATCAGCAGATGAAGGAAGAACTCGGCCTCGATCACTTCGAAGGCCGATCATGGCAAGGCCTCCATCGACACGCGCTCATGACCATGATCGCCTATGCCTTCCTGCAACATCAGCGCCTATACACGGCAAAGCGGGAAAAAAGGAACAGACGCGGCCCGCCTAAACCGACACTGCCAGCATCCGACGCGCCGTCATAGCCGCGCTCTCAAACCACCATCCACCACAACAATGTCCAAACTGCCGTATCAGGTTCCAAATAGCTCCAAAATCAATTCTGCCAAAGTAGTGCTAGGCTAGTAAGATTAGGCGGTAAGGCAACTCGCCGACTTCAGAGCGCGTGGTGCTGTAGACGTCGCGCCCATATCGTTCACGCCGAGATAGACGCTTCCCGTCGTGTGAAGATCGAGTGCAAATCTGTCTATCCAATTGCCTTTGATATGTCTGGTTGATTGCCGCCATTGCGCCACCGTAGTGCTTCTGAGAACCGCCAGTGTAAATTATAAGTTACACCGCTTAAATAGCATCATCGCTCCTATCGTTTCTACACGCCCCTCCAACTCCCGTCCAGTCACTCGTCAGCGCCATGGCGTCCCCCCTTGTTGCTGTAATTATCGGTTGTTCGACCAAGTCGGACATGAGACACAGCACTGTCCGAATGATGGCGTTGTTCTGAAACGAATTTCCTAATTGGCACGACACATGCGGTCCAATGCCGAACCGCGTTGCTGACTGGGAGAAATCATCGATGATCACTTGCGGAACTTGCGGTCGCCGCCTCAAGCACCGAGCTTTCCCAAGCAGACGGAAGTTCCTGCGCCTGCAGTCTTCAGGTTGCGCGGACATGAGTTCCTTCGATCTCCGCCCAACGTAGAATGCTTCCGACGATGATTCCTATCTTTGGCTAGAAAATGTTGAAGGCGAACGGGCACGTGCCTAGACCGCCAGCCAGTCGGCCAGGACCCTAGGCACTTCGGTGGAACGCAGTTCGATCGCAACCGTGACGCCTTAACAGCAATCTTCGACCGTCCCGACAAATTCCCTTGATCACCCGCCGCGGCCCGTACCTCTACAATTTCTGGCAAGATGCCTGAAGTCCGCGCGGACTGCCGCGCCGGACCACCCTCGCCGCCTACATGAAGGAGGATCCCATTGGGAGCCACTGCTCGATCTGGACGCCCTCGCTGCTAGTGCATTGATTCCAACACTGGTGCCCACGTCTGACGGCTGCGATGATGTTGTCAGGAGAGCTGGCTCCGCAAATTCGGACGGTGGCATAAGTGGATTTCCTGCCTGATGGCGGGGAGGTTTCTCGCTGCGAATCAGGAGCAGACATGACGAAGAGAAACCGCCGGACGCATTCACCGGCTTTCAAGGCGAAGGTGGCTTTGGCCGCCGTGAAGGGGGAGAAGACGCTGGCCGAGTTGGCGCAACAGTTCGACGTTCACCGGAACCAGATCACGACCTGGAAGAACCATCTGCTGGAAAGCGCGGCCGGGGTGTTCGGGCCGGACAAGGCGAGGGCGACCGAAGCGCCGGTCGATTTGAAGGCGCTGCATGCCAAGATCGGGGAACTGACGCTGGCCAACGATTTTTTAGAGGGCGCGCTCAGCAAAGCCGGCCCCTTGAGCGCAAAACGATGATCGACCGCGAAGACGCCTTCCGATCGTCGGGCAAGCCAAGATGCTCGGCCTTGCCCGCAGTTCGGTCTACTATAAGCCTCGGCCGGTTTCGGCCGAGGGCCTGGCGCTGATGCGCCGGTTCGACGAGTTGCATCTCGATTACCCCTTCGCCGGGGCGCGGATGCTTCGGGCGCTGCTGCGGCGAGCCGGTGTCGTGGTCGGCCGCCGCCATGTCGCGACGCTGATGAAGCGCATGGAGTTCTGTGATCTATCGGCGCCCGAACACGAGCAAGCCAGCTGCGGGCCACAAGATCTACCCGTATCTGTTTCGCGGGATGAAGATCGCACGGCCGAACCATGTCTGGGCGATGGACATCAGCTACATCCGATGCGGCGCGGCTTCGTCTATCTGGCAGCGGTCGTCGACGTGTTCAGCCGGCGATGGAGGCGGCGTTTTGCGTCGAAGCGCTCGAGGAGGCCCTGGCCAGACATGGCCGACCCGATATCTTCAACGCGGACCAGGGCAGCCAGTTCACCAGCCTCGAGTTGACAGGCGTGCTGACGGCGGCGAACGTGTCCATCAGCATGGATGGCAAAGGTGCCTGACGCGACAACGTCTTCGTCGAGCTGCTGTGGCGCACGATCAAATACGAGGAGGTCTATCTGCGCGCCTACGACAGCGTGTCCGAGGCCCGCGCGACGATCGCCCGGTATCTCGCCTTCTATAATGGAGGGCGCCCGCATTCGAGCCTTGACGGGCGCACGCCCGACGAGGGTTATTTCCGCGCAAGCGATGGCGACGGCCGCATGATCGTCGCCGCGCGATTTTGCTGCAGCTCTGGTCGGGCTACGCCCTCCCGACGCCGCAGCAAAATCGCAAAGCCCCGCGCTCAACCTAACCCGGCAGGATGCCACTTAAATTCCGCGCGGCGCTGTCCAAACAAGCGGAGCCAACTCTCAGGGTCTGCTTTCCATCTGAACGGCTTTGGCTCTTTGTTGTGCTCCTTGATAAAGCGGTTGATGGCTGCTGAAGATCAACGACGGAATGAAAGACACCATTTTTCAGCCGTCGCCGTGTGAGCTTTGCGAAGAAGCCCTCGACGGCGTTCAACCAGGAACACGATGTCGGAACGAAGTGGAATATCCAGCGTGGGTGCCGCGCCAACCAGGCCCGGACCTTCGGCTGTTTGTGCGTCGCATAGTTATCCAGGATGACGTGAACCGCCTTATCCTTGGGCAACTGAGCCTCAATTGCGTTGAGGAAGCGGATGAACTCCTGATGCCGGTGACGCTTCATGTTGCGGCCAATGACGGAGCCGTCGAGAACATTCAGGGCAGCGAAGAGTGTCGTGGTGCCATGGCGCTTGTAATCATGCGTCCTCGTGCCGCCGCGGCCCTTCTTCAAAGGAAGTCCTGGCTGCGTCCGGTCGAGCGCCTGGATTTGGCTGTTTTCATCGACGGGAAAGGACAATGGCATGGGCCGGCGGCGACACATAGAGCCCGACGACGTCGTGCAGTTTCTCGCCAAAAGCCTTGTCATTCGACAGTTTGAAGCTGCGCCAGCGGTGCGGCGCAAGGCCGTGCTCGTGCCAGATCTTGACGACCGAAGACGCCGCGATCCCAATGGCCTTTGCCATCGCACGAACGGTCCAGTGCGTGGCCTCCTGCCTGGGCGTTTCCAGAACAGAGCGACTACCCGGTCGACAAGGTCAACCTCAAGCGGCGCAGCGGCCGGCGGGCGGCTCTTGTCGCGCAAAGACCGTCTACACCTTCGGCCATGAAGCGTTCCTGCCAACGCCAGACGCAGGTCTTCGACTTGGCCGTCGCCCCCATGATCGCGACGGTTCCCAGACCCTCGTCGCTCATCAAGATGATCTTCGCCTGCCACACATGCTTATTAGGCGAACTGCCCGCCGAAACGATTGCATTGAGACGAACTCGATCAGCCGCGGAAACCTCAAATGTAATACCTTTGCGCATGCGCCATAGTCGCATACTCCCACAAAAATTAGAATCCAGAATTGGACTCTTTTGTCTGATCAATCCACTAGCGACGGAGAGGACTGGATCTGGGGCGGCGCGTCGCCTGAGCCGGAAAGAGAGACGAGAAAGAGCCGTTCTGCGCCTGTCGCGCGGCGGCAGCGATGCGGTCGTGCATCGCGAATTCCATCTGGCATCTCTTAGCTTCGTCGACGACGGTTTCACCTCGCGGAGGCCAAGGGCGGGTCAATTGGGTCGACCTGGACACACTTCTGCTTTCCAGTGCGCTTGGTGATGGCATGGCCGTCCGCTCCGGCTACGCGCGCGTGCGACTATGGAAGCGCGGCGCGGATCCGCTCACCGCGCCGGTAATCTTCGAGACCGGTTCCGAATCCCTCGGCGTGTCCGGCCATTTGGACGGCATCGCCGAGAGCGACTGGCGACCGGCCTTCTTTGAGAAAATAGCGGGCCGAAGCTGAGGATCGACATTCCTAAAGAGGCCACGTGGAGCGGCTTCGGCGACTGGCTGGCGGTAAAGCCGCGCAAGCCTTGGACGGTGGGAGGGACGAGCCACACCGCGGACGCGCTGATCGGCATCTCGCTTTCGTCCTTCCTCGCCGGCGAGCGCAGTTTTGCCGCCCTCTTTGAACCAGGCGACCGGCGCTCCCTACAGTCGTTCTTCTGGAACAACGGGAAGCTCATCATCTCCTACCTCGTCACACTCCCTCCGCGTTTCGAGAGGTTCATCCCCGACACCCAGGAATGGACGCGCCGAGCGCTGGACACCGTGCCCGGAGGGCCTCGTGCTGGCGGCCAAGGCGTTCGAGGGTAATCCGTACGATGGCCACACGCTTGCAGCAACGGTCGATCAGGCGGTGGAGATCGGCGGCGTCGACCCGGACCGCATCCACGTCGACAAGGGCTATCGCGGCCACGACTATGCCGGCTCGGGATCGGTGATGATCGCCGGCCGCAAGCGCGGCCTGACGGCCCACCATGTGTCGGGAGCTAAAACGGCGACCGGCCCTCCAGGCCACCATCGGTCACATGAAGACCGACGGCCGACCTTCCTCCTCGGCCATGCTGGCGATGCGATCGATGCGCTGCTAGTCGCCGCAGGCCAAAATCTGCGCCTGATCCTCACGGTTCTCGCTCTTTGGCTTGCCTGGTGCCTGCAAGCACTCCAGCCGAAAACGGCGAAATCGGATGCTTCCACCCGTCTTCACGCGTTCGGAATATCAACGCCTTAGCCGTTATTCAGGGCCGACCAAGTATCCGCTTTAGCGCCGCAACGGGCTGAGCTTTGTCAAGAATAACGTAGGCCGCCTCTGTCTTAAGAATGCCGAAAAGCGCGACGGCGTATTCAGGTGAAGTATCCCGCTATTTATTGTCTCAGTCGAGGGGTGCACTCCATCGCTGTCCGGCTTCTGCGAAATGCGCATGGAATATCCGCAGCTTCCGAATTCTTCATGGTCGACGCTTCGACTCTGCGCTTGCGACGGCCAGCCCCTCCCTGATGACTAGCCTAGCACTACTTTGGCAGATTAATCCTCGGTTAACGATGATCGGCCATCTTTGGCGCTCCAACAGGGGTGCGAAGGATGGCAGA
>NZ_JAMYPW010000073.1:0-20115 GCF_040320565.1 Mesorhizobium sp. M0664 | reverse complement strand
TCACCACCGTGCCATGGCCGCTCGCCCTCAGAGCAGGCGCCGTTCTCCATCCAAAACTTTTTGCAGAACCTTCAGCACACTATCGGTACGTCGTAGAGCGAAAGCCTCGGCGTTCCATCTGCGATAGCCCTGCCCTCGAGGGGGAGATGTCGCCGAAAGCGACAGAGGGGTCGCCTATCCACGCGCGACGACCCCCTCTGGCCTGCCGGCCATCTCCCCCTCTAGGAGGGAGATCGATGCGCCATGACCTTCGCCAATCGCCAAGCGCATTTTGTGCCGGCCGCAGCAACTTTGTTCTTGCTTTGTGCCGGCAGCTATGCTCCTAATTTGGATATGGTGCCAATTGGCTCCAACGACCCGCCTCCCGAGGCGGGTTTTTGTTATTGCGCCATTCATGGCAAATGGCCCAGGCGGAATACGATTCCGTTGCGGCCAAGCAGCTTTCGTCTCGTTAGAGGATCCTTCTGAATCGACGGTGGCGGAGTTCGACGCACTCGTTCCGAGCCTTCAGCCGGTTCACTCAATTCGATCCCGAACTGTCACTTCTTGCTCGGATCGTCTGCCGGGTTGACATAGGTGATCTTGAATGGCCCCTCGCCATGAACCTGGATGATCGTATCGCTTGTCGTCCAGGCGAAGTGATTCATTCCGGCCGGCGCGACGCCGAAGCCGCCAGCAGTCAGTTCGACACCTTTCGACTCGTCGAGCTTATCGCCCATTCCAATATGGAAGTTGCCGGAAAGCACCGTTACGTATTCCGTGGTGGGATGATTATGTGCGGCAATTTTGTAGCCCGCAGGTGTCTTCAACCGCAGCACAAAAGCGCCGTTCTTTGAGGGATCTCCAGCGACAACAGCCATTTCCGCGCCAGCGGGAATGACAGCAGGAGCAGGACCCCATTTGATGTCTTTGGCGTTCATCGGCATCTCATCGGCAAACAGAGGCGCCGTCCCAACAAGCAGCAGTGCCAGGGCAGAGGCAAGCTTGAGCATGACAATCTCCCAGTGTCTGTAGAGGACGGCGTCGAGTATCGGCGCGCCGATCCACTTGCCAATTGGAGTCTATCAGGGCAGAGCGCCCGAACGCATCCTGCGAACGGGGGACGCGCATTCGCGGTAGCCGCGGAAGCTGCCGCTAAAAACATTTCCAGGTGAAACGATTTTGTTTGTATCACTGTCGGTGATCGGCCTCGCTAGCTTCCAGATTTCTCTACGGCAGAAGACGGCTTGACGGCCCCTGCCCGGCATCTGAAAAGGACTGGCCTGCGGACGTGGCGGAATTGGTAGAAGCAAGGGACTAAAATCCCGTCCTAGTCCTTTGCACCCTCGCAACTAACCCCTCAAGGCTTGTAATTCCCCGGTTTGCGCCGGGGTTTTGCATTTCATTTTAAGCTCTCCACTCGTGCAAACACGCCGTTTTGGGAAATCGTGTGGGAAAAGGAGAACAGACGTTCATGACCAAACCAATCCACATGAATCTGCAGGCCGGCACCGACGACGAGTTAGACAACTACGCCAAGGGTGGCTCCAGAAGAGGAAATCGAATTAAATCAGCACAATCTTAGAGGTGCGTGAGGCGGTTTCTCAAGCACCAGCACATGACTGCCAAGAGGCGATGTGTGAGTGCTCTTAACCTTGAACCCCTCGTCAGAAAGCGTTTCGATGAATTCGCCATCCGTTCCAGGCGGAACGCGGGCAACGACATTCGAGGTGCGCCTCACAATATTGGAAAGCACCCTTCGCGCCTTGCCTGGGCCGATGTTGCGCTGCATGTGCTGATAGACGGCCAGCAGCAGGACGATATCGTATTTCGGTAGAAGGATATTGCCGAGGCGCCGGCTGCCAAGATTCAGGCGATCGAACCGGGCATGCACCGGGGAGCCACTCAACAACATCTTTGCAGTCTCGATATGCGGCTTGGCAACGTCGATCCCATGGATCGAACTGGGTTTCAGCTTGGATATCTCATAGGCGACAACACCCATATTGCAGCCAACATCGAGAATGGATTTCCCAGCATAGTCGATCTCCAATGAGAATATCCCGTCCAGTCTATCCTCCCATGTTCCTGCAAAACCTCTTTTGAACCTTGACCACCACAAATCATATACTCCTAATATTAGAGATCGCCGAAATATAGCGCTCGTTACCTTCTACTATTCATAAGTCGTGACCAAGAAAAGACTGCCCCCCCACAAAAACACAGAAAAACATCATGGACACCACGTTCAAGCGCGCTGCGAGGCGCCTTGCTGATCTCAACTTGCGGGAAACTAGGCGCCCGCATTGGAGTAGGAGAGGACGGTGTTTAGGACATCGCCTTCAAAGCTAGTCCAGCCAACCCCATTAACGCATCACGACCACGATCTCCTGGCAGTCGCCTGATGGCTCAGAACCGCAAGGGCATCCACCGTCTGATGCAGCACAGCGACGTCTGCGACATCGGCAAGTGGGAGGTCATAGAGGTGTGGCGCAGCATCCGCGAACACATCCCAGGACTGTCCGACACCGTGGTCTACACAACGCGGCATACGTGCTGCTCGTGGCAGATCATCCGTGGCATCGACATCCGGCGCGTCCAAATCTGGATGGGCCACAAGTCGATCCAGACCACCCTGAACTACGCCCACCTCGCACCCAATCACTTGCTCGACAACCTGACCGCCCTCGAAGGTGGCGCGGCTCCGAGGCTCGTGGTAGTGAACGGCAAATCCTAGGCCGACCGTGTGGGAAACCATGCGGGAGACTGGTGGGATTTCCCCACAATGTGGGAGGTGGGCGTGGCGGAACTGGTATACGCAGCAGACTTAAAATCTGCCGGTGTTTCAAGCACTTACGGGTTCAAATCCCGTCGCCCACACCAACCCTCGCAACGGACTTAAAATCCCTCGATCTCCGATCGTACGGGTTCGATTCCCGTCGTCCGCACCAGATTTGGATTTGCCAAGACAGCTTAAGGGCGGTTCACTTTGCGGGACCGCAATTACCGACAGCTCGCGTGTTGAGCTTACCAGCCTTCAGGTCTGAAAGCTGCGGAAGGGATGCATCAAATCCGGCGTATTTTTCGTAGACTTCCCTGTCCAACGAGATTTGCCGACCGGCGGCAGTAAAAGCGACCATCCCTGTAGTGCCGATATAGGCTCGCGCCGCTCGCATTCTGCAGAAGTATTTTTTCTCGCCGTTGGACACGAACCAGCCCAGCGAGCCTGATGCACCTCGCGACAGCTTGCCGGTCTTGTATCCTTTGCTTTGCAGGTTGGAATAGGATTCAGCGTGTGACGGGGTAATCGATGCCAGGAGAAAGACAGCCATCGAAGTCGCACCCAACCACTTCGGCAAGTTTTTGATAATCATAGATCTGTTCCCTTTCAGCTGCATCTCAGCCCGTTGCGGCAAAGCCGTTCACCCCCCGATCGGGTTCAGCTTCAAATGCTGGATCAGGATAATCGTCTTGGCGTCGATAATCCGACCGTCGTGGATGCCGGCCAGCGCCTCGTCGAGCGGCATTTCCAAAACTTCGATGTCTTCGCCTTCGTCATGCGCGCCGCCGCCGTCGGAAATGCGGTCGGCGGGCGAATAGCGGGCGACGAAGAACCAGAGCCGCTCGGTCACGCTGCCGGGGCTCATATAGGGCGAAAACAGCCGCTGCACGTCCTTCAGCCGATAGCCGAGTTCCTCCTCGGCCTCCTTGCGGATGCAGGTTTCGGGATCGTCTTCGTCGAGCAGGCCGGCGCAGGCCTCGATCAGCGGCTCCTTGTGGCCGGTGACGTAGGCCGGGTAGCGGAACTGCCGCACCAGAAGCACCGTCGAACGCTCCGGATCGAAAGGCAGGATCACCGCGCCGTCGCCGCGATCGTAGGTCTGGCGGGTGTGCGTTTCCCATTTGCCGTCGCGCCGGCGATAGTCGAAGACGGTCTTTTTCAAAACCGCCCACTCGTCGGAAAGGACTTCCTCAGAGCGGATGCGAATGCGATCTTCCATGGTGGACTCCCTGCTGCCGCGGCAAGGCGTAGCCGCGAACGGCGGTTCGTGCAATCGGGCCACCAATTGGTCCAGAGCACCGGTTCACCGTCTCGTGTCTGGCGCTGGCACAATCGGCTGCCTAAATAGCGGCAACCCTCTCCGGAGTTTTTTATGACCTCATCGCTTTTCCAGCCGATCACCCTCGACGGCCTGACCTTCCCCAACCGCATCGCGGTCGCGCCGATGTGCCAGTATTCGGCCGAGGACGGCTCGGCCAGCGATTGGCATCTCTATCACTGGATGAACCTGGCGATGTCCGGCGCCGGCATGGTCACCGTCGAGATGACCGATGTCGAACGGCGCGGCCGCATCTCGCATGGCTGTCTCGGCCTTTATTCCGAGGACAACGAGGCGGCGGCGCGACGCACGCTGGATGCAGCCAAGCGTGTCGCCGCACCGGGCACGAAATTCGGCACGCAGCTTGCCCATGCCGGCCGCAAGGCGTCCAACCGGAAACCCTGGGAGGGCGGCGGCCCGCTGCATGCCGATCAGGATCCGTGGCCGATCGTGTCGGCCTCGGCGATCGCCTACGACAGCGGCTGGCAGGTGCCGCGGGCGCTGGAGGACGACGAGATCCTGCAAATCATCGAACGCTTCGCCGATGCGGCGCGGCGGGCCGAGCGCGCCGGCTTCGACTTCATCGAGCTGCATGCCGCGCATGGCTATCTGATCTTCCAATTCCTGTCGCCGCTGTCCAACCGGCGCACCGACCGCTGGGGCGGCTCGCTGGAGAACCGCATGCGTTTCGCCGTCGAGATCGCCAAGGCGGTAAAGAAGGCGACGCCCAGGCTGATGCTGGGCGCGCGTCTGTCGATCAAGGAATGGGTCGATGGCGGCTTCGAGGTCGAGGATGCGATCGAAGTGGCAAAAGCGCTGAAGGAAGCCGGCGTCGCCTATCTCTGCTGCTCGAGCGGCGGCAACTCGCCCTTGCAGAAGCTGCCCTCCGGGCCCGGCTACCAGGTGCATCTGGCCGAAGCGGTGCGCAAGGCCGTCGGCATCCCGACGCGGGCCGTCGGCCTGATCGACGATCCGAAACAGGCCGAGGCGATCGTCGCCGACGGCCGCGCCGACATGGTGGCGCTGGCGCGCGCCTTTCTTGCCGATCCGCGCTGGGGCTGGCGCGCCGCGGCCACCTTCGGTGAAAAAATCCACCCGGCGCCGCAGCTTGCCCGCTCGGTGACGACGATGCAGCACTGGATGAAGGCGGCGAACTGACGGCGGGTTCGTCTCGCTGGACGGGCCAGCACAGCTTCGCATGGATCCTCTGCCGGTGTAGAGTGGCCGGGGGCCGCGGCTGGGCGCGGCGGGTTGGGGGAGCAGAGACATGTCGTTCAGGGGGATTTCCATTGCGGCCGCCGCCGCGGTTGTGGCCGAGCTGTCGTTCGCCGCGCCGACGCCGGCCGGGGCGCAATATTGCGAAGGCACGGTGCACGGACTTTCCAGGCACTACAATCTGGCGACGGGAAGCGGCTTTCTCGCCGTTCGGGCCCGGCCGAACTCGTCGTCGCGCATGGTCGGGCAATTGTTCAACGGCGACCAAACCGAGATCTTCGACCGCCGCGGAAACTGGTACAAGGTCGATTTCGGCGGCCGCACCGGCTGGGCGAATGCACGCTGGCTGCGCAACGACTGCGGCTATTGAGCTATTTTCGCCTGAGCTAAAAAGCAGTTGCAACCAAATCGGCCGCTCCGCGTTGGCGGCGATGATGGACAGCAAGCCATTTGAAAAGCCGGTCGTGGTCGAACTCGGCCATGTCGGCAAATATCGGCAGATCCGCAGCGCCCAGGAGGCGGCGGAGTGCCTGATGACGATCTGGCCACTCAACCGCGGGCCGCGTCATCGTGATGCCCTCGACACTTGCCTAAAAGTGCTGGAAGGTTATCGTTCGACGGCGGATGCGCGCCGGGCACTGATCGAAGCCGCCAGGGAATCGGACGTGCTGGTCCCAGACGACAGGCTGCCAGACGACAGACTGGCCGACGATAGGCTGCATTGAGGCAACGGGCTTTCAACCGGAGGGTTTCATGGCGAAACTGACCTACAAGATCGTCGAGCATGACGGAGGCTGGGCCTACAAGGTCGGCTCGACATTCTCCGAAACGTTCCCCACCCATCAGGACGCGTTGCGCGCCGCCGAGATCGCTTCGGCCGAACAGCAGGTCGCCGGCAACACCGACGGCATCCAGTACGAGGACGCCGACGGCAAATGGCACGACGAGCTCGCCGACGGCCGCGACCGGCCGCAGACCGAGGTTTCGGATTAGAGTGTGCCGATATCCAGGTGATGCCGGCGTGCTTTACAGGTCGGTTTGGTAGCGCTACCGTCTCAAATCGCGCGTGACCGGGGAGGAGCCTGGGTGCCGTCGCGAGCCAGGCAGGAAAGCGGTTTCCTTCGAAGTCGTTGCGGGAATCAATCGGGAGGAGATCGATGGCGTCTGTCGCGATCGGGGATGTCTACAAATCATTTGGGACCGTCGAGGTCCTGCACGGGGTCAGCGTCGATATAGACGACGGCGAGTTCGTCACGCTGGTCGGGCCTTCGGGTTGCGGAAAGTCTACCCTGCTCAGGATGATCGCCGGCCTGGAAAAGATCTCGCGCGGCCAGATCGCGATCGGCAAACGTGTCGTCAACAACGTTGCGCCAAAGGAGCGCGACGTCGCCATGGTCTTCCAGAACTATGCGCTCTACCCGCATATGACGGTCGCCGAGAACATGGCGTTCTCGCTGATGCTCAAGGGCGTTCCCAAGGCGGAGAGCGATGCCGGCGTGCGGCGCGCGGCCGAAATCCTGGGACTGGTTCCGCTGCTCGACCGCTATCCGCGCCAGCTTTCCGGCGGCCAGCGCCAGCGCGTTGCCATGGGCCGGGCGATCGTGCGCGACCCGCAGGTTTTCCTGTTCGACGAGCCGCTGTCGAATCTCGATGCCAAGCTCCGGGTGCAGATGCGCGCCGAGATCAAGGAACTGCACCAGCGCCTGAAGACGACGACGGTCTACGTCACCCACGACCAGATCGAGGCGATGACCATGGCCGACAAGATCGTCGTCATGCATGACGGCATCGTCGAGCAGATCGGGCCGCCGCTCGAGCTGTACGACCGGCCGAACAATCTGTTTGTCGCCAGTTTCATCGGCTCGCCCGCCATGAACATGCTCAGAGGCGAGATCGTAAGCGACGGCTCGCCGTCATTTCGCGGCGCCGGCGGGATTTCGGTCCCGTTGGCCTCGGCACTTTCCATCGGCAATGGTGAGCCGGTCGTGCTGGGGATACGGCCCGAGCATTTACGGCTGTCCGACAATCAGGGCATTCCGGTCACCGTCGTGGTGGTCGAGCCGACAGGGTCCGAAGTGCAGCTCATCGGCCGCACCGCCGGCGGCGATGAGATCGTCGCAAATTTCCGCGAACGCCATTCCTTCACGCCGGGCGAAACCATCCGGCTTACGGCCGAGCCTGGCCTCATTCACCTCTTTCACGGCGAAACCGGACAGCGGTTCGAAACGCCCATCGGGCAGTAGGACGGCAAGGACAATAAGCAGGAGGAAGCGAGCATGAAATTCACCAGACGTGACGTGATCCGCACCACCGCCGGCGTTGCGGCGGGAGCCTTGGGAAGCCGGCTCATCGGCTCTCCCGCCTTTGCCCAGGAGGGGTTGAAATACAAGCCCGAGGACGGCGCCAAGCTCAGGCTGCTGCGCTGGTCGCCTTTCGTGCAGGGCGACGAGGATCAATGGCTGGCCAACACCAAACGCTTCACCGAAGCGACCGGCGTCGAGGTCCGCGTCGACAAGGAAAGCTGGGAGGACATCCGCCCCAAGGCGGCGGTCGCCGCCAATGTCGGCTCCGGCCCGGACCTGATGTTCGTCTGGTTCGACGACCCGCACCAATATCCCGACAAGCTGCACGACGTGACGGAGCTGGGGGAATATCTCGGCTCGAAATATGGCGGCTGGCACGATGGACCGCACCAATATGCGACACGGCAAGGCAAGTTCCTCGGCCTGCCTCTGGCGACCATCGGCAATGCCATCGTCTATCGCGAAAGCTGGGTGAAGGAGGCCGGCTTCTCCGAATTTCCGAAGGACACGGCAGGCCTGCTCGAGCTTTGCAAGGCATTGCAGGCGAAGGGGCACCCGGCCGGCTTCACGCATGGCCACGGCGTCGGCGACGGCAACAACTACGCCCACTGGCTGCTGTGGAGCCATGGCGGCCAGATGGTCGACGAGAGCAGCAAGGTGACGATCAACAGCCCCGAGACGCTGAAGGCGATCGAATACGCGCAGGAGCTCTACAAGACCTTCATTCCCGGTACCGAAAGCTGGCTCGACGTCAACAACAACCGCGCCTTCCTGGCCGGGCAATTGAGCGTCATCGCCAACGGCATTTCGGCCTACAACACCGCCAAGATCAACAAGGACAAGGATCCGAAACTGGCCGAGATAGCCAAGGACATCCGCACCACCAACCTGCCGATCGGCCCGGTCGGAAAATCCGTCGAGCTGTTCCAGGTGACCACGGCCGTGATCTTCGACTACACGCCCTACCCCAACGCCGCCAAGGCCTACCTGCAGTTCATGTTCGAGGATCCGCAAATGTCGCACTGGATCACGTCGTCGGCAGGCTATTGCTGCCAGACGCTCAAAGCCTTCGACAACAACCCGGTGTGGACGGCCGATCCGAACAATGCCGCCTACGCCAAGGCCTCGGCGACGCTGCGGCCCAACGGCTATGCCGGCCCGCTTGGCTATGCCTCGGCAGCGACCATGGCCGATTATGTGCTGGTCGACATGTTCGCCAAGGCGGTGACAGGCCAGGCGACGCCGCAAGAAGCGATGGAAGAAGCCGAGAAGCGCGCAAACCGCTACTATCGCGTTTGAGCCGGGTTCAGCCGGGCAGCCATGCTGCCCGGCTTCGAATCGCGCATGGCCGCCCGGCCGTTCAATGAGACCTTAGAGGAGCCGACCCATGGCCGTGACCTCCGCTGCCGCTCAGCCACGCCGGTCGGCGCTGTCGCGCATTCTGACGTTCGTGTCCGAAAGTCATAACGCGCTTGGCTTCGGCTTCATGCTGCCGGCGGCGGCGCTGCTGCTGGTCTTCCTGACCTATCCGCTCGGGCTCGGCGTCTGGCTCGGCTTCACCGATGCCCGCATCGGCCGCCCCGGCATCTTCATCGGTATCGAGAACTACGAATATCTGTGGGATGACGCCGTCTTCTGGCTCTCCGTCTTCAACACCTTGCTCTACACGATCAGCGCCTCGGTCCTGAAGTTTGTGCTCGGCCTGTGGCTGGCGCTTATCCTCAACCAGAACCTGCCGTTCAAGTCGTTCTTCCGCGCGATCGTCCTGCTGCCCTGGGTGGTGCCGACGGTGCTGTCGGCGATCGCCTTCTGGTGGATCTACGATTCGCAATTCTCGATCCTGTCCTGGGCGCTTATGGAAATGGGCCTGATCGACCATCGCATCAACTTCCTCGGCGATCCGGAGAATGCGCGGGCTTCGGTTATCGCCGCCAACGTCTGGCGCGGCATTCCTTTCGTGGCGATCACGCTGCTTGCCGGCCTGCAGACGATCCCGCAGTCGCTCTACGAGGCCGCCACGCTCGACGGCGCCAGCCGCTGGCAATTGTTCCGCTATGTGACGCTGCCGCTGCTGACGCCGATCATCGCCATCACCATGACGTTTTCGGTGCTGTTCACCTTCACCGACTTCCAGCTGATTTATGTGCTGACGCGCGGCGGGCCGGTGAACGCCACGCATCTGATGGCGACGCTGTCGTTCCAGCGCGGCATTTCCGGAGGCCAGCTTGGCGAAGGCGCCGCGATCGCAGTTGCCATGATCCCGTTCCTGCTGGCGGCGATCCTGTTCAGCTATTTTGGCCTGCAGCGTCGCAAATGGCAGCAGGGCGGCGGAGATTGACATGACCGCGATCGAAACGAGCAAACGCCCGGAACTCGACGAAGGCGGCATGGGCTACCTGCAGAGTTTGCCGCGGCGCGTGGTGACGGTCTACCTGCCGTTGCTGATCTTCGTCATCGTGCTGTTGTTTCCGTTCTACTGGATGACGATCACGGCGGTTAAGCCCAACCTCGAGATGACCGACTACGCCAATTTCAATCCGTTCTGGGTGGTGCATCCGACGCTCGAGCATATCCGCTACCTGCTCTTCGAGACGTCTTACCCGGGCTGGCTGCTCAACACGATCATCATCTCGACCGCCGCTACGTTCCTGTCGCTGCTGGCTGCGGTGTTCGCTGCCTACGCGATCGAGCGCTTGCGGTTCTCCGGGGCGCGGCAGGTCGGCCTCGCGGTGTTCCTCGCCTATCTCGTACCGCCCTCGATCCTGTTCATTCCGCTGTCTGTGATGGTGTTCAACCTTGGTCTTTACGACACGCCGTTCGCGCTCATCCTCACCTATCCGACCTTCCTGATCCCGTTCTGCACATGGCTGCTGATGGGTTATTTCCGCTCGATCCCGTTCGAGCTGGAAGAATGCGCGCTGATCGACGGGGCGAGCCGTTGGCAGATCCTCACCAAGATCGTGCTGCCGCTATCGGTGCCGGGCCTGATTTCCGCCGGCATCTTCGCATTCACGCTGTCATGGAACGAGTTCATCTACGCCTTGACCTTCATCCAGTCGTCCGAAAACAAGACTGTGCCGGTCGGCGTGCTCACCGAGCTGGTGCGCTCGGACGTCTATGAATGGGGGGCGCTGATGGCGGGAGCGCTGATCGGCTCGCTGCCGGTCGTGGTGCTCTATTCGTTCTTTGTCGAGCACTATGTTTCCTCGATGACCGGAGCCGTGAAGGAATAGCCAGCATCGTGATTGGGTTCGGAGGTATTCCCGGCGGCCGGGAATGCCCGGGGCGGGCGCCCTGCCGGCCGAGACCGCGTTCCGGGAGGGTGTCAGCTGCCGGTGTCGGACTTCGGCGCAAATGCGCGGTCGGCAATGCGTTCGATGAAAGCGACGACCCGTTCCGGCTCGACGAATTGCGGCATGTGGCCAAGCCCCTCGACAGGTTCGAAATCGAGCCCGCTGATCTTTTCCATCACCGGCCAGCCGTGGATATCGATGCCCAGCACGCGGTCGGAAGCACCAAACAGAATGCCGGCCGGCATGGTGATTTCACCATAGCGTTGCTCGATGCGGCCAAGGTCATGCTCGATGGCCACGACATCGGTCGACGTTGCATAGAAATGGCTTGGCCTGAGCCCGCACCAGCCGCCGCCCTCGACCATATAGTCGGTCGGCGCCGTCTGCGGCGCGAAAATGAAGGCAAGCGTCGCTTCGGCATATTTGAGAGCCGCCGGGATCGCCACCGTACAAGCCATGATCCGGCGCCGCAGCGGCGACTTAATGTACAGCGGGCCGAACTTCTCGAGCGCGTCCGGCTCCAGATGGGTCAGCGGTGCCAGCAAGGCGATGCCGGAAATCGCCTCTGGATGCTCGACAGCCAGCGTCAGCGCGATGGCGCCACCCAGCGAATGACCGACGACCAGCGGCTTTTCCAGCCCAAGCGCGTCGATAAAATGCCGCACGACCTCGGCCTGCTCGGACAGCCGTCCGCTGGCGGCCCTGGCCCGCACCGAATAGCCGGAGCCCGGACGGTCGAGCGCGATCAGCCGATAGTTCGGGCCGAACCGCCCGAACAGCGTGTGGCCGAATTGATGAAGCTGCGCGCCGAGGCCGTGCAGGAAGACGATCGGCCGCCCCTCGCCCGTCTCGACATAATGGATGCGGTTGCCGTCGATCTCGATGAATCTGCCACTGGCCGGCACCAGCCTTTCGGCCTTCGCCGCGATCCGCAGCGTCGCCAGCATCGGATAGGCTGCCACGACGAGCGCCAGCAGAAACAGCGCGCCGGGTAGCCATAGCAGAATCGATGCCGGCATGTCTTGCTCAGGGCTCCAAACCGGCACGCAGCATCACCCGCCAACGGGTGTACTGCAAGGGAGGTGGCACAGGTAGATCCGTCGTTTGGCGGCATTGCCGCCGGCCGTTTGCCGCGCTATCTCAGGCGACCCGTTTGCCGGAGCCAGTCATGACCGAAATCGTCACCGCCGCCATGCTCGTCATCGGCGACGAGATTCTGTCCGGCCGCACCAAGGACAAGAACATCGGCCACCTCGCCGACATCATGACGGCGATCGGCATCGACCTGAAGGAAGTCCGCATCGTTCCCGACGAAGAAGACGAGATCGTCGCTGCGGTGAATGCGCTGCGCACCCGCTATACTTATGTCTTCACCACCGGCGGCATCGGCCCGACGCATGACGACATCACCGCCGATTCAGTTGCCAAGGCCTTTGGCGTGCCATGCGAATACGACGCCAAGGCCTACGCCCTGCTGGAGGCAAGCTACGCCGCCCGCGGCATCGAATACACCGAAGCGCGCAAGCGCATGGCGCGGATGCCGCGCGGGGCAGACCACATCGATAATCCAGTGTCGGTTGCACCGGGCTTTCGCATTGGCAACGTCCATGTCATGGCCGGCGTGCCGGCGATTTTCCAGGCGATGCTCGACAATGTCGTGCCGACATTGCGAGCCGGCACCAAAATGCTGTCGGCAACCGTGGAATGCCCGTTCGGCGAAGGCCTGATCGGCGGGCCGCTGGGCGACATCCAGAAGGCGCATCCGGACACGATCATCGGCTCCTACCCGAAATATGGCGACGGCAAGTTCTGGACGGAACTGGTGGTGCGCGCCCGCAGCCAGCAGGCGCTGGACTCCGCACGCGCAGACGTAGAGGCTATGGTGGCGGGCTTGATCAAGGCAAGCCGAGTGGGCTGATCGGCCGGCCTGACGGAACCAGCATCGCGCAGTGACGTTTGTCACGGATGGGATCGCCGTAAGAAGTGAGGGACTGCCATGCGCTTCAAGACCATCGTCGCCATACTACAGAACGAACAGGATGCCGAGCGCGTCCTCGACTGCGCGATCCCGCTGGCAGGCCGGTTCCAGAGCCATCTGATCGGCATCCATGCCGAGGCGCTGCCCGTGCCCTACACCTCTGCCACCGGCTTTCCGGACACCGAGTTCCTGCAGGTTTCCGCCGATATGAACCGGGAGCGCGCCGAGAAGTTGCAGGCCGCCTTTCACAAGCGCATCGAGAATTCCGGCCTGTCGTTCGAGTGGCGCAGTCTCGAGAGTTTTTCCGGCGACAGTGCGCTGACCGGCATCTCGACCGTTCGCACCGCGGACCTGATCATCGCCGCGCAGCGCGAATCGGGCAGCGACCCGAGCGCCGACGTCGACACGCTGGTCTACGATGCCGGCCGGCCGGTGCTGGTGGTGCCGCATTCGGGTCCGCTCGTCACTAGCTTCAAGCACGTGCTGCTCGCCTGGAACGGCAGCAAGGAAGCCGCGCGCGCGGCCTTCGATGCCCTGCCCTTCATCATCGAGGCCGAGAAGACGGACATCGTCGTCATCGACCCGCCAGATACGCTGGACGAGGCGCCGGAAACAGCCGGCGCCGAGATCGCCGCCTCGCTGTCCAGGCATGGCGCGACCGTCAGCGTCTCGGTGCTGAGGTCCGGCGGCGCCTCGGTCGACGACATCATCCAGACCAGGGTCGCCGAGTCGGGTGCGGACCTGCTCGTGCTCGGCGCCTACAGCCATTCCTGGCTGCGCCAGCTGCTGTTCGGCGGGGTGACGCGAACGGTGCTGCGCACCGCCCCGGTGGCGGCTTTCCTGTCGCGGTAGGTTCACAGGGATAGCTGGCAGGACAATAGCTTTGCCGCGCCCTTGCCAAGGCCAAGCCTTTCCAGTTAATTCCGCGCGCATTCCATAGTGTCTGCGCGCGATGCGCGCTTTGCGGAGTGCGCGAAAGATGTCCCTGCCCGAAAAAGCCTTCCCGGTCTCCTGGGACCAGTTCCACCGCGATGCGCGCGCGCTCGCCTGGCGGCTTGCCGGCGCCAACAAGGGGCAATGGAAGGCGATCGTCTGCATCACGCGCGGCGGCCTGGTTCCGGCGGCTATCATTTCGCGCGAACTTGGCATCCGCATCATCGAGACGGTCTGCGTCGCCTCCTACCACGATTATACCAGCCAGGGGCAATTGCAGGTGCTGAAGGAGGTCACGCCGGCGCTGCTCGCCGATGACGGGGCCGGCGTGCTGATCATCGACGACCTCACCGACACCGGCAAGACGGCGGGCATCGTGCGCGCGATGATGCCTAAGGCGCATTTCGCCACCGTCTATGCCAAGCCGAAAGGCAGGCCGATGGTGGACACTTTCGTTACCGAGGTCAGCCAGGACACCTGGATCTATTTCCCCTGGGACATGGGCTTCACCTACCAGAAGCCGATCGCCGACGATCACGCCGGCTGATTCGCGGCAACGCCGCTTGATGCACCGAGTCCGCCCAGGGGATCTCCGCACACCGATAAAGGCGTGGCGCGACGCTGCTGCAGTCGCGCCATTAGGCTGAGATCGGCGCAGATTGACGGAATCTGGCCGATCCGTGCAACATTTTTTACTTTCATTGCTTATAATTAGCCGTAAGATTCGTGAGACGGCAAATGATTCTGGAAGCTGGGGCAAGCTTCTCCGATGTTGACGAGGCCAACGACGCACAACCATAAGGCCGAAAGGGTCCGGCGACTCTTAGGCGCGGTGCCGTACCGCCTGCAGGTTGCAGCCCTGCCTTGGCGCGATAGCGGGGACGGCGTCGAAATCATGCTGATCACCAGCCGCGATACCGGCCGCTGGGTGCTTCCCAAGGGCTGGCCGGAAGCAAAGGAGCCGCTTTGTGAAGCGGCGGCACGCGAAGCGGGCGAGGAGGCCGGGCTGCGCGGCACGATCTCGCATCACGAGGCCGGCCGTTATTTCTACGCCAAGGTGCTGGATTCCGGCGAGGAAGTGCCGTGCGAGGTGCTGGTCTTCCCGCTGCAGGTCGACAAGGTCGCCGACCGATGGAAGGAAAAGCGGGCACGCACCCGCAAATGGGTCAGCGCCGCCGAGGCTGTGCGCATGGTCAACGAACCCGACCTCAGCCAGATCATCGCCCATTTCTGCGCGGATCCGCATCGGTTCTCCTGAGTCTCAGTCGCGCATAGCCTATTCGCTCAGGTGCTGTGAACGTCGTTGCCGAAGCGCCTCCACCCAGAGCCGACCCTTCCTCGCCGCGCTCCGCTTCTATCCCCGTTATCCACATATGTGACACACAAGATGTTGGGGTCATAAAAGCTACGCAAACGAATCCTTGACGCCGCAAAACGAGTCGCCTTTTATAGGCCATGCGCTTTTGTTGAGAGTGCGACCGGAAAAGTTTCGAGGCCGGTCTTTTTCCCGGAATATGTGCGTTTTGATCCGCATTCCCGCCTGTTTACGAGGCCGGCGAATGCGTGGGATTTTGAAGCCTTGGGGGGCGAAAGGGGAGGATTGTCGGACTTGAATAAATTGTCTGTTAATACTATATTTAGTGTTTGCAGGTAGGTTCGACGCTAGATAATGTGAAGTTCCCTCGACCGAGGGCGTTACAAAAAGTTTTCAGTTTTGAGGGACCCACAGGGTCCGTGAGCGCGTTGGACAGCGGCCTCGCAAGAGGTTCGACCGGCAGGGCGGCGGAGACTGTGAAGATGAGAGCCGGCGGGTTTCGAACGCCGGCAGACGGCGGACATGCGCGTTTCGTCAAGAGGGCAGAAATCCTCTGGGAAAAGCGCTATATGTAGACAAAAGGGACCGGACCAATGCGCATCGAGCGTCGTTTCACCAAGCCAGGACAATCTGCCTATGCGGAGATCGAATTCCGCAAGGCGCTTTCCGAGATCAAGAATCCGGATGGGTCGGTGGTGTTCCGCTTGGACAACATCGACGTGCCGGCGCAGTTCTCCCAGGTTGCCGCCGATATCCTGGCGCAGAAATATTTCCGCAAGGCGGGCGTCCCGGCACGGCTGAAGAAGGTCGAAGAGACGCAAGTCCCCTCCTTCCTGTGGCGCTCCGTCGCCGACGAGGCTGAACTGGCCAAGCTGCCGGAAGCCGAGTGCTACGGTTCCGAGACCGACGCCCGCCAGGTCTTCGACCGGCTTGCCGGTGCCTGGACCTATTGGGGCTGGAAGGGCGGCTACTTCAAGTCGGAGGAAGACGCGCGCGCCTTCCGCGACGAGCTCGCCTATATGCTGGCCACCCAGCGCGTCGCGCCGAACTCGCCGCAATGGTTCAACACCGGCCTGCACTGGGCCTATGGCATCGACGGCCCGAGCCAGGGCCACTTCTATGTCGACCCGTTCACCGGCAAGCTGACCAAGTCGAAGTCTTCCTACGAGCATCCGCAGCCGCATGCCTGCTTCATCCAGGGCGTGCAGGACGACCTCGTCAACGAGGGCGGCATCATGGATTTGTGGGTGCGTGAGGCGCGCCTGTTCAAATATGGCTCCGGCACCGGCTCCAACTTCTCGTTCCTGCGCGGCGAAGGCGAAAAGCTGTCGGGCGGCGGTCGTTCGTCGGGGCTGATGAGCTTCCTCAAGATCGGCGACCGCGCGGCGGGCGCCATCAAGTCGGGCGGCACGACGCGTCGCGCCGCGAAAATGGTCATCGTCGACGCCGATCATCCCGACATCGAGGAATTCATCGACTGGAAGGTCAATGAGGAGCAGAAGGTCGCCTCGCTGGTCACTGGCTCGAAGATCGTCAAGAAGCATCTCGAAGCGATCATGAAGGCCTGCATCAACTGCGAAGGCAATGGCGACGATTGCTTCGACCCGGCGGTCAACACCGCGCTGAAGCGCGAGATCAAGGCGGCCAAGAAGGACGCGGTGCCGGAGAACTACATCTACCGCGTCATCCAGTTCGCCAAGCAGGGCTACACCTCGATGTCGTTCAAGACCTACGACACCGACTGGGATTCGGACGCCTATCTCACCGTTTCCGGCCAGAATTCCAACAATTCGGTGTCGCTGAAGGACGATTTCCTGCGCGCCGTCGAGCAGGACGGCGACTGGCATCTCACCGCCCGCAAGGACGGCAAGGTGCTGAAGACACTGAAGGCGCGCGATCTCTGGGAAAAGATCGGCTATGCCGCCTGGGCATCGGCCGATCCGGGCCTGCATTTCAACACGACGATGAACGACTGGCACACCTGCGCCTCGGCCGGTGCGATCCGGGCGTCCAACCCGTGCTCGGAATACATGTTCCTCGACGACACCGCCTGCAACCTGGCCTCGATCAACCTTCTGCCCTATCGCAACGCCGACGGCACCATCGACATCGCTGCCTACGAGCACACGGTGCGGCTGTGGACCATGGTGCTGGAAATCTCCGTCATGATGGCGCAGTTCCCGTCGAAGGAGATCGCCAAGCTTTCCTACGAGTACCGCACGCTCGGCCTCGGCTACGCCAATATCGGCGGCCTGCTGATGACCTCGGGCATTCCCTATGATTCCGACGAGGGCCGCGCCATCTGTGCCGCCCTCACCGCGATCATGACCGGCACCGCCTATGCCACTTCGGCCGAAATGGCCGCCGAGCTCGGCGCCTTCCCCGACTACGACCGCAACGCGCAGAACATGCTGCGCGTCATGCGCAACCACCGCCGCGCGGCCTATGGCGAAAGGGACGGCTACGAGAGGCTAGCCGTCAACCCGGTGCCGCTGGTCGCCTCGGATCTCAAGCAGCAGGAGCTTGCCGACCATGCCAAGGCCGCCTGGGACCGCGCCATCGAGCTTGGCGAGGAGCATGGCTACCGCAACGCACAGGCAACGGTGATCGCACCGACCGGCACGATCGGCCTGGTGATGGATTGCGACACCACCGGCATCGAGCCCGACTTCGCGCTGGTGAAATTCAAGAAGCTGGCCGGCGGCGGCTATTTCAAGATCATCAACCGCGCGGTGCCCGAAGCGCTGCGCACGCTCGGCTATTCCGAGGCCCAGATCGCCGAGATCGAGGCCTATGCCGTCGGCCACGGCAATCTCAACCAGGCGCCGGGCATCAACCCCGGCTCGCTCAAGGCAAAGGGCTTTACCGACGACAAGATCGCGGCGCTCAATGCGGCATTGAAGTCGGCCTTCGACATCAAGTTCGTCTTCAACCAGTGGACGCTGGGCGCCGACTGGGTGAAGGAGACGTTCGGCTTCACCGATGAGCAGCTCAACGATTTCTCGTTCGAGATGCTGCCGGCGCTGGGCTTCTCGAAGAAGGACATCGAGGCCGCCAACATCCATGTCTGCGGGGCGATGACGCTGGAAGGCGCGCCGTTCCTGAAGGCCGAACACCTGCCGGTGTTCGACTGCGCCAGCCCGTGCGGCAAGATCGGCAAGCGTTCGCTGTCGATCAACAGCCACATCATGATGATGGCGGCGGCGCAGCCCTTCATCTCCGGCGCCATTTCCAAGACCATCAACATGCCGAACGACGCAACGGTGGAAGATGCCAAGGGCGCCTACATGCTGTCGTGGAAGCTGGCGCTGAAGGCCAACGCGCTCTATCGCGACGGCTCGAAGTTGTCGCAGCCGCTCAACGCTTCGTTGCTTGCCGACGTCGAAGACGACGAGGACGAAGCCATCGAGCAGCTGATCGCGGCACCGGCCGCGCAGCGCGCGGTGCAGGTGACCGAGAAGATCGTCGAGCGCGTCGTCGAGCGTCTCTACCGCGACCGCGAGAAACTGCCGAACCGCCGCAAGGGCTATACCCAGAAGGCGGTCGTCGGCGGCCACAAGGTCTATCTGAGGACCGGCGAATTCGATGACGGCCGCCTCGGCGAGATCTTCATCGACATGCACAAGGAAGGTGCCGCCTTCCGGGCGATGATGAACAACTTCGCCATCGCCATCTCGCTCGGCCTGCAATATGGCGTGCCGCTCGAGGAATTCGTCGAAGCCTTCACCTTCACCAAATTCGAGCCGGCCGGCATGGTGCAAGGCAATGACGCCATCAAGAACGCCACGTCGATCCTCGACTATGTCTTCCGCGAACTCGCCGTCTCCTATCTCGGCCGCAACGACCTCGCCCATGTCGACCAGTCGGACTTCGACAAGACTGCGCTCGGGCGCGGCATCAACGAAGGCAAGGCAACGCCCTTCTCCAAGGGCCTGACCCGCGGCGCCTCGCCGGTCAAGCTGGTGTCGGGCATGGGTGCCGAGCCGAAAGGCTTTGCGGGTTCCGGCTCCGGAACTCCGGCCCGTACCGCCCCGACCGCCTTCTCCGGCTCCAACGTGCTGACGCTGAAGCCGGCCAGCGACGAAGCCATCGCCTACAAGCGCGACTACGAGGAGCGCGCCAGGGAACTGGTCGAGGACATCGTCTACGCGGAAGCCTCCGACCCGACGGAGCTGTTCACCGACGAGGCCGCGAAAGAAGCAGCCGAAGCCAAAGCGCTCGCCGCCAACCGGCGCCAGCAATCATTGATGCAGGGCTACACCGGCAACGAATGCTCGGAATGCCATAACTTCACGATGGTGCGGAACGGGACTTGCGAGAAGTGCGATACTTGCGGGGCGACGAGCGGGTGTAGCTGAGCGCTCACATCTTCGATGGCCGATTGGCGTAGACAATTGAAGGGGGCGTTTGCCTTTGATAGCGCCCCTTTCGCCGTACACCCAAACGACGAACGCCGAGCACTTACTGCCATTTCAAACGCGATCCGTTCAGGCGCGTCGAAAATAGAAATAGAACGCGAGATCGAAAAGTATTTTCAAGATAGAAAAACTGGCCAAGAGTTTATCAAGTATCAAATTTACCTGTTTCGTTCCTACTTTAATCGCCAATACTCAATAATAAAAAATTGCTGGATCCTATCTAAGACCTCCACAAATGGAGTCGAATTCATAACGATCTTCTCAGGACGCACCTCGATTGACACCATTCTTTACCACTGTATGCATATCTATGCATCGCGCGAGTACAATCAGGCCACCCAGCTAATGCGCGCGAAGAAGAAAAGTTGGCCGGTATTTCGCATCCAATTCCATCAGTTCGAGAGCGGCGCTCTTTGGGAAGGCAGGGCGTCTATCGGCGAGTCACCAGACTACCTTCTAGAACGAGCAGATGCGACGCTTTCAAAGGGGCTAGATCCAGTTGTGTGCGTCAAGTTCTGCAAAATGGCGTGGCATTGCGTTGACGTCGGCGTGTCCGCCGCGCAGCCCCCGTGTTTAGCGGA